>CACDDB010000001.1 GCA_902551445.1 uncultured Pelagibacteraceae bacterium
TCTTATGGATAAAAATTACTATATTACAACACCAATATATTATCCATCTGCTAAACCTCATATGGGTCATGCATACTCAAGTATACTAGCAGATTTTTTTGCCAGATTTAAAAGAATACAAGGATTTAATGTTTTCTTTTTAACAGGTACAGATGAACATGGTCAAAAAATACAAAGAGCAGCTAAAAAACAAAATAAAGATCCACAATCATTTTGTGACGAAATTAGTGAAAATTTTAGAAAATTATCTAAAACTCTAAATTTATCTAATAATGACTTTATAAGAACTACTGAGTCTAGACATTTAGCCTCTGCTTCTAACCTTTGGAAAATACTTGAAGATAATAAAGAGATTTATTTATCTAAATATTCCGGATGGTATTCAGTATCAGACGAAGCTTTTTATGTAGATGAAGAAATTCAAGAGTTAAATGGGAAAAAAATTGCTAAAACTTCAGGATCAGAAGTTGAATGGGTAGAGGAGGAGTCGTATTTTTTTAGACTTTCTAAATGGGAAAAACCATTACTTGATTTTTATAAAAAAAATCCAAAATTTATTTTACCCGAAAGTAGAAAAAATGAAGTTATAAGTTTCGTTAAAAGCGGATTAAAAGATCTTTCTGTTAGTAGAAAATCATTTTCCTGGGGCATTAAAGTTCCATCAAACGCTGATCATGTGATATATGTTTGGCTAGATGCATTAACAAATTATATTAGCGCGCTCAATTATCCAAATCAAAATGATGTTCTTTATAAAAATTTTTGGCCTGCAGATTTACATCTGATTGGAAAAGACATACTAAGATTTCACGCTGTTTATTGGCCTGCTTTCTTGTTAGCTGCAAATATTCCACCACCAAAAAGAGTTTATGGACATGGCTGGATATTATCTGGTGATGAAAAAATGTCTAAATCTAAAGGAAATATTTTAGATCCAATTGAAGTTATTGATAAATATGGAATTGACCCACTAAGATATTATTTAATTAAAGAAGTATCATTTGGAAACGATGGAAATATATCAAAAGAAAAATTAGAGAGTTGCATAAATAGTGATTTAGCAAATAATTATGGAAATTTATGTCAAAGAGTTGTTTCCTTTATTGAAAAAAATTCAAATTTTAAAGTACCTAAAAAAGATAAATTTTCTGAAGATGATCTAAATATTTTAAATAAATTTAAACATAACTATGAAAAAATAATATCATATATAGATAATCAAGATGTAAATTCTTATGTAAATTTTATAGTTGAAAATTTATTTGCGGCAAATAAATACTTTAATGATCAAGAACCCTGGAAGAAAAAATCTGATTTAAAAAGATTAAATACAATTAATTATGTTTCATTGGAATTAATAAGAAAATTGTCAATTTTGTTATATCCAATAATTCCAAGTAGCTCTTTAAAATCATTAAATATATTTGGTATAAAAGAAAATGAAATTGATTTTAATACTTTAGTTGATAATGAAAGCTTAATTCCAAATTCAAAATTATTAAAAATTGATATTTTATTTAAAAAGGTTGAAAAGAATGATTGATTCACACTGCCATTTAGATCACGAACCTTTAAAAAGTAACCTAGGAGAAGTTATTGATAGATCTAAAAAAATAGGAATAGAAAAACTTTTAACTATATGTACAACAGAAATTTCATACAGAAATATTATTGAAATAGTTAAATTTGATCCAATGATTTTCGGTACTTATGGAATACATCCTCATGAAACCAGTAAATCTAATGTTATTACTAAAGATATTGTAGATAAAGTTAAAGTAAATAAAAAAATCATTGGTGTAGGGGAGACTGGCTTGGATTTTTATTATAACAATAGTGAAAAAAAAACTCAGATAAATAGTTTTGTAAGCCACATAGACGCAGCTCTAGAATTAAACATTCCATTAATCATTCATTCTAGAAATGCCGAAAATGAAACATTCCAAATTTTAAATGAATATAAAGGTAAAAATTTAAAAATTTTAATGCACTGTTTTACCGGCTCAACAGAATTTGCCAAAAAAATAATGAATTTTAATAGTTTTTTTTCAGCTAGTGGAATTATAACTTTTAAAAACAGTGTAAATTTACAAAATACATTTAAAGAGATTCCATTAGACAAATTGTTAATTGAAACAGATAGTCCATTTTTATCACCCGTTCCAATGAGGGGGAAAAAAAATGAACCTAGTTATATTCATTTTACTCTAAAAAAACTTTCTGAACTTAAAAATATTGAGGTAAAAGAATTAGATATAATTACATCAAATAACTTTAACAAATTATTTTTTAATTAATGTCTTTAAAATTTACAATTTTGGGTTGTGGATATTCTTTGGGTGTACCAAGAATTGATGGCTATTTTGGTTCTTGTGATCCAATGAATAAAAAAAATTACAGAACAAGATGTTCAGCAATAATTACTAGTAAAAAAAGAAGTATATTAATTGACACATCTCCAGATATGAAAACCCAGTTATATAAAAATAAGATTAAAAATATTGACAATGTTTTCTATACACATGAGCATGCCGACCAAACACATGGCATAAATGATTTAAGATTTTTTTATTTAAAAAACAGACGTAGAATCTCTGTATTTGCAGATAAAAAAACAAAAAAATACCTTTTATCGACTTTTAAATATTGTTTTAAAAATGTGTCAGAATATCCACCTATTCTAAGAATTAATAATTTAAAAAAAATACATATTTTTAATGATTTTAATGAAAAAATTCATATTAAAAGTATTCCAGTACAACACGGTAAAATAAAAAGTATTTGTTATATTGTTAATAATAAATGTGCATATGCTAGCGATGTTAGTAAAATTTATAAAAAAGATTTAAAATATTTTAAAAATTTAAAGTATTTCATTGTAGATTGTTTAAGATATGAAAAGCATTATTCTCATTTTAATTTAAATGAAGTATTAAATTTAATTAAAATAATTAAACCAAAAAAAACATTATTAACAAATCTTAATAATGAAATGGATTATGCAAAATTAAAGAAAACATTACCATACAATGTAATGCCTGCTTACGATGGTTTAACTTTATCTATATAAAGCATCTTCTATTTTTTTTTTAATTTTTGAAGAATTTGGATTAGTAAAAGAAGCGAAAGTATCTTCTATTTTTCCATCTTTATTTATTAGTATTTTATGAAAATTCCATTTGGGTATAGATTTTTTTCCATAATTTTTTTTAGCCCATTTATATATTTCGTGAGCATCTTCACCTTTAACATCGTATATTGAGGTTAGAGGGAATGTAATATTAAAATTTACCTCACAAAAATTTTTTACTTCATTTTCATTTTCCTTTTCTTGTCCAAAAGATTTTGATGGAACTCCCATGACGACTAAACCTTTTTCTTTATAGTTATCCCATAAATTTTGCAGATCTCCGTACTGTTTAGTAAAACCGCAATAGCTTGCAACATTAACTAATAAAACAACTTTATTTTTATACTTGCTTAAATCAATTATATCACCATCTATAGACTTAATTGTGTGATCAAAAAAAACTTTATCATAATTTGCACTACTTAAATTCGTAAATATGGACATAATTAATAATGTTAAAATTGTTAATTTAGAATAAAATTTACTTTTCATTATTTAGATTTATTTGGATAAAGTAATAACAAAAAATATCCAAATATCGTGGACAATAATGACCCACTTAAAACACCTATTTTTACTCCATCTATGTATTGATTGCTTTCAGCAAATGCTAAGTTTCCAACAAATAAACTCATAGTAAATCCTATGCCTGTTAGAACTCCAACTCCATAAAAGGCCACCCAATTAGCATTATTTGGCATTTGTGCGAAACCTGCTTTTATAGAAATGTATGAAAATATAAAAACTCCAAATTGTTTACCAATAAACAATCCAAGTAATATGCCTAGAGGTACTGGTGCTAATAGTGATGTAAATGTTAATCCATTGAGTGAGACTCCTGCATTAGCGAAAGCAAACAATGGCATTATTCCAAAAGCTACATAAGGACTTATTGAATGCTCAATTTTAGTAAGTAGCGAAAAATCATGATCTTTTTTTCTATGAGGTATAGAGCAGGCCAACAATACTCCAGCTATTGTAGCATGGATACCTGACTCATAAGTAAAAAACCATAAAAAGATACCAACTATTAAATATGGTAAAAATTTTTTCACACCAAATCTATTTAAAATTACCAAGACTACAAATGTACCGATTATTAAAGCTAAGTAATAAATATTTAAATCACCAGTATAAAAAAACGCTATTATTATAATGGCTCCAAGATCGTCAATAATAGCCAAGGCTGTTAAAAAAACTTTTAAGGATATAGGCACTCTAGAACCTAGTAGGGACAGAATACCAATTGAAAACGCTATATCTGTAGCCGATGGTATTGCCCATCCATTTAATGTTTCAGGTGTTTCATAGTTAATATATATGTAAATAAGAGCTGGTACCAACATACCACCTACAGCTCCAACAATAGGAAGTATTGCTTGCTTTATTGTGGATAGTTCGCCTTGAATAAATTCTCTTTTAATTTCTAAAGTAACAAAGAAAAAAAAAATAGCCATTAAAGCATCATTAATCCAATGTAGAACACTTAATTTTAAACCAAAATTATTTATTCCTATAAAAAGATATTCATTAAGCGAGTCAAAGTAGATATTTGAATAAGTTGAATTACTTATGATTAAAGCAATAATAGCACTGATTAATAAAATAAGCCCACTAGCAGCTTCTAATTTAAAAAACCACTTAAATGGTGATGAAAGATATTTTAACATTTCTACCTAATTAAATCTTTGAAAAATAAAATTATATCTATTATTGTTTGGTATAGATTATCTAAAATTATATTAATAGACGGAAAAAAATTTGAAATCTGCAATTTAAATGTATCAAGTAAAATTACTATAGCTACTAAAGAAATAATAATTACTAAAAATAAATTCATATAATTAATTTTATTATTTTTATCTATTTGAATTTTTTTTTTTTCAATTATTGTATTTTCTTCATTTTCTAAGTTTTGATTTTTAGATATTTTTTTGTCAGGAACTATATCTATCGATTTTTCAGGGCTAAAAGTTTTTATTTCCTTTTTTTTAAAAAACCATTTATTGCTACAACTACCGCATTGAAGTAATCGCCCTTTAGACGGTATCATTTTGTCATTTACGTTGAATGACTTGTTGCAATTTGGACATTTTATTTCCATATGGTCTTATATAGCAGATTCTTAACAAATTACTTTCATTTTGAACCTCTTTATACATTGAAAATATTAGCAACTACTGTATTAGTAACCCAATCGGGGCGTAGCGCAGTCTGGTAGCGCATCTGGTTTGGGACCAGAGGGTCGCAGGTTCAAATCCTGCCGCCCCGACCATTAAATATATGAAAAAAGCTAAAATATACAAACCATCAAAATCTGCAATGCAGTCTGGAAATAAAAATTCAAATAGATGGCTTTTAGAATTTTTAACTAATGATACAGGTGTTAATCCTTTAATGGGCTGGGAAAGTTCAACAGATACTTTAAGTGAAATAAGACTAGAATTTCCTGATAAAAGCTTAGCAATTGAATATGCAAAAAAAAATAAAATTAATTACGAAATTATAGAACCTAAAGAAAGAAAAATAGTAAAAAAATCTTATTCGGATAATTTTACTAAATAACAAATTTAATGTTTAAATTTTTTACTCAAAAGCAGTGGTTTCTTTGGAGTATATTTGGATCCATATTTATTTTAATATCTACTTGGTATCAAGTACAGTTAGACGTTAAAATTAACGAGTGGTTTGGAGATTTTTATGATACTTTACAAAAAGCATTAACAACTCCAAACTCCGTTACTGAAGCCGAATTCATTGGTTATCTTTTTACATTCGCTAAAATAGCTGCTCTTTGGATTTTAATTGCTGTTTTTACAGGATTTTTTACTAGTCATTGGGTGTTTAGATGGAGAACTTCGATGGCTAATTATTATCATGAACAATGGTTAAAAGCTCGATTAACTGAAGGTGCCTCTCAAAGAGTTCAGGAAGATACTTTAAAATTTGCAAGGATAATGGAAGGTTTGGGTACTGGACTGCTTGATAGCATTATGACATTGGTAGCTTTTACTCCCATTCTTTGGGGATTGTCAAAACAAATAGACGTATTACCTTGGATAGGCCAAGTTGAACATGCTTTGGTATGGGTAGCTATTATTTCTGCATTAGGTGGAACTGTAATTTTAGCAGCAGTAGGCATTAAATTGCCTGGTATTGAGTATGACATTCAAAAAGAAGAAGCTGGATATAGAAAAGAACTTGTTCATGGTGAAGATGATCCTATACGCGCAGCACCTCCAACCATAGGACAGTTATATAATCGGGTTAGAGGAATACATTACAAATCTTATTTTCACTATTTATACTTTAACACCGTTAAATGGAGTTATTTTCAAGGAATGGTTATAGTTCCGTACTTAGCATTAGCACCAACAATAGTTACTGGTGCTATTACACTGGGTTTTGTACAGCAAATTACAAGAGCATTTGGTAGAGTTGAAGGATCTTTACAATATTTAGTTAAAAGCTGGTCTACTATTGTTGAATTAATATCTGTATGGAAAAGATTAAGAGAATTTGAAGCAAAATTAAACTCAATAAAAAATGATACTACAGTAAAAATTTAATAGTGAATTTAAATAAAAAATTGATTGATAAATTAGTTGAAATTACATCTTATGCAGCTGTAGCATGCCATAAACACATAGGAAAAAACGATAAAGTAATTGCTGACAAAGCAGCAACAGATTCTATGAGAAAAAATTTAAATAAACTAGATATAAACGGCACTGTAGTTATTGGTGAAGGTGAATTGGACAAAGCGCCAATGCTTTATATTGGGGAAAAACTTGGTACGGGAAATGGTCCTGAAATTGATATTGCTGTTGATCCATTAGAGGGTACAAACTTTGCAGCAAAAAATTTACCAGGCGCTTTATCAGTTATGTCCATAGCTTTAAAAGGAAATTTATTTAATGCTCCTGAAACATATATGGATAAAATTGCTGTCGGCAATGATGTTCCCAATGATGCTACAGATTTAGATTTTTCAATAGAAAAAAATATTAAAAATATTGCTGATGCAAAAAATAAAGACATTACTAAATTAACTGCTTGTTTATTAGATAGACCAAGACATAAAAAAATAATTGAGAAACTAAAAGAATTAAAAGTTAATTTGAAATTAATATCTGATGGTGACGTTTCTGGTGCACTTTTAGTAACTGACAAAAAACATAATATAGATATATTTCTTGGTATTGGAGGTGGTCCAGAAGGTGTATTGGCTGCATGTGCCTTGGATGCTTATAATTGCAAGTTTCAAGGAAGATTCTTGTTTGAAAAAGCTGAGGATAAAAAAAGAGCATTACAAATGGGTATTGAAGATTTAAATAAAAAATATAATTTAAATGATATTGTAAAAGGAGAGTCGATTTTTTGCGCTACAGGAATTACCTCTGGAGATTTAGTTAGTGGAGTAAAAAAAATAAACGATAAATATATCACTGAAACATTTGTTACAAAAAAAAATTCTGTTGTTAATGTTGTAAAAAAAGAGGTACCTATCACTTGATTAATATTAATATTTGCAATAAAAGACCTTGCTTTGGTCCCTTCGTCTATCGGTTAGGACACATGGTTTTCATCCATGAAAGAGGGGTTCGATTCCCCTAGGGACCGCCAATATGACTTTTTTTGTGTATATGATCGGAACAAAAGTCAAAAAAAAAACAATATCTTATGTTGGATATACAAATAATTTAAAAAATAGAATAAATTTACATAATACTTCTAAAGGTGCAAAATTTACCAGAGGAAAAAAATGGAAATTAATTTATTACAAAAAATATAAAAATAAAAATGAAGCAATGAAAAACGAATATAAACTTAAAAAAAATTATATATTAAGAAATAAAATTAAAAATGAAAATTTCAATCTTACTACCATTTAAAGAAAATTTTTCTCCTAATTACGCTGGAGCAGTGTCATTATTTGTTAAAGATACGTCTAAAATAAGCAAATTTAAAAAAAACATAACTATATTTGGAAATACTGAATATAAAAAAAAATTTAATTTAAGGTATAAAAATATTAAAATTAAAAAAAAAATTTTCCAAGGTCAAAACAAAGCTTATGTAAATGAATTTATTAAATATGAAATTAAAAATAATTCTAATTTAATAGAATTACACAACAGACCTTTTTATCTAAAATTATTAAAAAATAAGCTTAATAACAAAATTTACACATTTTACTTTCATAATGACCCATTAACAATGACTGGATCTAAATCTATTAAAGATCGAACTTATTTAATAAATAATTGTCAAAAAGTAATTTTTAATAGCAACTGGTCTAAGAAAAGATTTCTTCAAGGAATGCATTTTGATTACGTTAATAGTGAAAAGCTAATTGTTATTAATCAATCTGCAAAAAAAAATAAATTTAAAATTAAAGATAAAAAAAATATTATAACATTCGTTGGGAAACTTAATAAAGCAAAAGGATATGATATTTTTGGAAATGCAGTAACAAAAATTCTTAAAAAAAATAAAAGCTGGAAATCTATAGTTATAGGTGACGAACCTAGAGATCAGTTAGAATTTAAGCACGAAAGGTTAATTAATTTAGGTTTTGTAAATCATGAAAAAGTTTTGAAAATTTATAAAAAAACAAGTATTGCGATTGTTTGTTCAAGATGGGATGAACCATTTGGTAGAACAAGTCTTGAAGCGTCTGCAAATGGATGTGCGGTTATAATTAGTAATAAGGGTGGATTACCTGAAACGATCACAAATGCTATAATTTTAAAAAAATTAAATTCAGCAAATCTTTATAATGAAATTGATGCTCTAATTAAAAATCATAAATTCCGTTCAGAACTTCAAAAAAAATCATATGAGAATTTTTATTTAACACATAGCCATGTAACAAGATTATTAGATAAACTAAGAGGTGAAATATTATTTTCAAAAAATATTTATCTTAAAAAACCTCTTAAACCTATAAGGATTATTCATGTTACTAATTTTAACGAAAGACACAATGGTAGACTTTTTTTTAATACTGGTAGAAGATTAAACAATGGATTTATTAGATCTGGACACACAGTACTTGAATTTAGTGATAGGGACATACAAAAGCATTACAAATCCTACAATGATTTAACTGGTGGAAAATCTCTAAATGAAAAATTATATAAAACTTGCCATAATTTTAAGCCTGATATGATTGTATTAGGTCATGCTGATTTAATCGAAACAAATACATTGGGCAATCTAAAAGATGAATATCCTCACTTAAAAATTTCTCAATGGTTTTTGGATCCCCTTAACAAATATGGTCCTGATTATATTAAAAATAAAAATAGAATTTTAGATAAAAGTCAATTTATTGATTCTAACTTTATAACAACAAGTCCTGATGTGCTTAACTTTCTATCAAAAAAAACAAAAAATTTTTTCATACCTAATCCAACTGATCAATCTTTTGAAACTCTAGAAAACTACAAAAAAGAATGTAGTGTAGATGTTTTTTTTGCTTTAAGTCATGGTGTGCATAGAGGAAAACTAAAATCTAGAAATTCTGATGATAGAGAGCTATTTATTAATAAATTATTAGTTAATTCTCAAAGCGTTAAATTCGACTTATATGGTGTAAATCAAATACAACCTATATGGGCTGATCAATTTTTTAAGGTAATTTCTAACGCAAAAATGGGTTTAAATCTTAGTAGGGGCGATCCAATAAAATACTATAGTAGTGATAGAATTGCACAGATAGTTGGTAATGGTTTAGTTACTCTTATTGATGAAAAAACTTGTTATAATGACTTTTTTAATAATAACGAAATGGTTTTCTATAAAAATATTTCAGATTTATCTGAAAAAATTATGAAAATAAGCAGAGATGAAAAGCTAAGGAAATTAATAGCTAAAAAGGGGAGAGATAAATACCACAAATATTTCAATTCTAACCTAGTATCAGAGTTCATAGTTAACAAAACACTTGAAATTAATCATAATAAAAATAAATATTTATGGCATAGACCATAATGTTTTCAATAGTAATACCAACTTTTAATAATTGCAAATATTTAAAACTTTGCTTGGAAAGTATTAATAAAAATTCTTCATACAAACATGAAATTATAATACATTCAAATGATGGATCAGATGGAACAAATGATTTTTTAAAAAAGAATAAAATTAAATTTTCGTATTCGGAAAGCAATCTAGGATTATGTACTTCTATAAATGAAGCTGTAAAATTAAGTACTACTAACTATATATTGTATAGTCACGATGATATGTATTTTTGCCCAAATTGGGATAATGTATTATTAAATGAAATAAAAAAATTAAAACACGAAAAATTTTATTTAGGAGGCACTATGATTCAGCCATCAGGTGCACACGTGTCGTTAGATTGTGGAAATTCGATAGAAACATTTAATGAAAATAAATTATTAAAAAATTATCAAAATTATAATTTTTTTAATCATCAAGGAACTCATTTTGCACCTCATCTAGTTACAAAAAATATGTGGAATAAAGTTGGTGGTTTTAGTGAAGAATTTAATCCTGGTATAGCTTCTGACCCTGACTTTAATATGAAACTTTGGAAAGAAGGAGTTAGAATATTTAAAGGTTTAAATGATTTTAAAGTTTACCATTTTGGATCTCAAACAACTAGAAAAAATTTGGGTATTAAAAAAAATAGGGGTGACCTAACATTCATTAAAAAATGGGGAATTAGTGTTAAATTTTTTAAAAAATATTATTTAAAAACTAACTCAAAATATGAATCAGAATTAACTGAACCAATAAGAAATATATATTACTATAAAGACCTAATAATAAATAAAATTTATTATTTAATAATTAAAATTTTAAATAAATGAAATTCTGCTTTTTAGATCAGACAAATTTTGAATATTCATATATGGACAAATATTCACCAATTTTAAGAGGCGCAGAAACAATACTAATTAATCTTTCTGAAAATTTAAAAAAAATTGGTCACGAAGTAACTGTTTTTAATAATTGTAGTGACAAAATTCATAATGATAGTTCAAAATGGTACAACATAAAAAAATTGAATATCTCAGAAAATTTAAATTTTGATGTCGCTATTGCAAATGCCGACATGAGGCTTTTGAATAAAGTAAATGCTAATAAAAAATTAATTATATCATATTCCCTACAATCACTGGAAAAATTTTTTAGAAAAGGCCAATTTTTTTCATATTTCAAAAACAGGCCTGAGGTATATGTTATTGGAAATTATCACAAAAATAAAAGATCACATCTTTTATCACTTTTTGGAAAAAAAATATTGGATGTTTCTATTGATGATTTGTTTATGGAAACTGAATTAACAAACAATATAGACCATAATCAAGCGATATTTACTTCTAGACCTGATAGAAATTTAAATAAACTACTTGATATATGGAATAATAAAATATTTCCAAACTACAAATCTGCAAAATTAATCACAACACCTGATAAAAATGTTAAAGAGACCAATGGTGTAAAATTTAGAATAATGAGTTCTCAAAAAGAATTAATAGATGATCTTTTAAAATCGAGAATTTTTCTTATACCAGGTCATAAAGCTGAATTATTTTGTTTAGCCGCTGAAGAGGCTAGGGAACTTTGTATTCCTATCGTTACTCTAGGAATTGGTTCTTTATTTGAAAGAGTGGTACATGAAAAGACTGGTTTTATTGCAAAAAATGATAGTGAATTTGCTGATTACACAATTGAACTTTTTAGAAATAATGATCTTTGGAACAATATTAGATCTAATCTTATTAATTTACGCGGTTCTAGAAGTTGGGAAATATCAACTAAAAAATTTATCGAAAGTTTAAAGTGATTTATTTAAAGTTTATATCCAGATTAATGAAGTTTTTTAAATCTTTATTAACAATTACACAGTTATCTAATCATAAATTTCAAAACAAAAACCAAGTAACTAATGCGAAAATTATATTGAATCTTTTAAAAAATAAAAATTTTTCTCCCAATTATATCGTTGATGTGGGTAGTGGTTATGGAGAATGGACTAAAAAATTATTAAAGGTATTTCCTAAATCTGATTTTTACCTTTTTGATGCAGATAAAAATAACATTGAAAAACTCGATATCTTGAAGAAAAAGAATAAGAATATTAATTACAAAATATGTTTATTAACAGATGATAATAAGACATATAATTTTTATAATATGGGATACGGTTCATCAATTTTTGAAGAACAAACTTCACATAATAGAAATGTTGAAAAAATTACGTCTACTACATTAGATCAAGAGCTTCCCGATGAATTAAAAGAGCAAACTAATAATTTAATCAAGCTTGATGTACAAGGATCTGAATTAAAAGTACTGGAAGGTTTAAGAGAGACAATTAATACATTCGAAGTTATTATTTTAGAAGTTTCTATACATAATTATAATAAAGATTCACCACTATTTGATAAAATAATGAACTATATGAATGAAAAAGATTATAGATTATATGATTTGTTTGATTTAAAGCGTTTAGGTGATAACAATTCTTTCCTTGTTCAATTTGATTGTGTCTTTGTAAGAAAAAATTCTGAACTTTTTAAAGTTAAATTTTAATTTTATTTAAAGCATTATTTTTAAATATATTTGCTTCTCTTATATATCTTCTAACCATTTGTGTTGTTTTGTGTCCTGTCATTGCCATAATACTTCTTTCATCAGCTCCTGATTCAGCGGCAACTGTTGCAAAACCTGATCTTAAACTATGTCCTGAGTAATTCTTATTTTCTATACCCGCTAGATTCAAATAATCTTTAATTATTAAAACTACTGACTGATCTGTTAATCTATTGTTTGTTAATACGGATCCTTTTGCAAATCGTCTAAAAATTGGACCAGATTTTATATTTGATAACTCTATCCATCTTTTTAGGTTAATTACTGGACAGTATTTTTCATTTGTGAAGTAGGGTAGACCTTTTATCATTCCTTCGCCAAATTGATCTGTTTTTGACCTTTTAATAGTTATTTTAACCCCCTCTTGAACGAATTCTAAATCCTCATGATCGATTGATATTAATTCGGTTCTTCTAAATCCGCCTCCAAAACCAACTAACAAAATTGTTTTGTCTCTAATTTTTTTTATTTCTTCTGCTTCTTGATCATCAATAACATTAATAAGTGATTTTAAATGATTGATTAATATAGGTTTTTTTCCTTTTTGGATGCTTCCTTTAACCCTTCTAATACCCATTAAATTTTCTATAATTATGGGATGTTTGGTATCTAGATAATGCCCTTTAAGCCTATGAATCATGCTTATTGATACTAATCTTCTTCGTAAAGTACTGATTTTTGAACTTTTTGATAGATGCGTTAGGTAAAGAGATATTATTTTAGGTTCAGTTGGAAGGGAATCAAAGCCATGCTTTACACAAAATGCACCAAAATCCCTAAAATCTGACTTGTAAGCTCTTAAAGTGTTATTAGACTTAGAGCTTTTGAGGTTATTTAATGTTTCCTCATGAAGTGATTTTATGTCTGTAACAAGTTCATTCATATAATTACTATTGATAACAATTAATTATCGTTAGTAATATAATAACGCATTTTTAAAGTCAAGCAATTAATATAAAATTATTAAATGCCAAAATATGCTTTAATTGGATTGATAGTAGTAATTGCAACATTTGTAATTATAAATCATTGGTCAAAATTAACGGAAAAAACAAAAAATAAAATAATTGCATCAATATTTGGAATAATTGCAATAGGATTTGTAGTAATTATTGCACTGTTAATATTTTAAAATGTTTTCCACATTATCCACAACTGTTAAAAAGTCAGTAAATTCAACAATAAAGTGATACATACAACCATATCAGTCTGATATTGTTAAATTGAATTAAGGGGCAACCCTTAACTGGCCGATTGGGGAAAAACCGAGAGGTTCAAGCCCAGGGGGCAGAAAGCTCTACAAAGCAGCGCTAAACATGTGGAGCGGAAGGCATGGCGGTAGCGCATTAACGACGTGCCAAAACTACTGTTCTTTGTGCCGTAAAAAGCACAAGGAAACAGGGTTTTTCTTCATAAAATGTTCAAAAAAGGCACAAAATTTCAAATAAAAGTCTGGAAATACCTTTTAAAAATACCCAAAGGAAAAGTAAAAACCTATAAACAAGTTGCTATAGCTATAAATAGACCGAAATCTGCTCGTGCTGTTGCTAACGCATGTGGAAAAAACCCGTATGCACCTAGGGTACCGTGTCATAGGGTAATTAGATCTGATGGGACTCTTGGCGGTTTTTCTGCTGCTGGAGGAATAAATGCTAAAAAAAAACTCTTAAAAAAAGAAGGTTTTTTGCTCTAAAAGCTTTTATTACCAACGATTTTTGCCTATTTTCATCTAATTATCTTATATTAATTAGTTTCGCCCTTTAGTTGTACTGTATATTGTGTCATTTAAAAATATACCCCTTCTATGGCCGTTTAATCGCTATATTCTATATATGCAATCCTCTTTGGATCTATTATTAAAAAGTTAAAATTTTTCCTATATTCCCTTAATTTTTTGTTTATTTAAGACTTTTAAATTTAATTTTTTTATATACTAACCAATTATCTCCTAGAAACCTTGATTTTAAAGGTTTTTTAATTTTGTATTTACCTATTCTTATTTTTTTTTATTAATTCATTAATTTTAATATTATTTTAATAATTTACTTTAATTAATTAAAAATTATTAATAATTACAATGATTTACATTAATTAATTAAAGTAAATAATTAATTACTAAGTAGGTTGATTTAAAGCTTCTCTTCTAAATATGTAAATGCCAGATGAGATAATCACAAATAAACCAAGAAATGTCCAGATATCAGGAAAATGGTTAAAGAAATAAAAGCCAATAATAATATTAGTTACAATTTCAAAATATCCAAAAGGAGCTAATTTAGAGGCATCTGCATATCTTAAGGAAAGAATGAGTAACAAATGACCAATAGAAGCAAAAAAACCTATAGCAAGCATCATATACCAATCAGTAACAGTTGGCTGAACCCATACAAAAGGCATAATAGCAGATCCAATAATAGCCCCTACTACACCTGTTAATAAAAGAGTTAAAAGTGGATGGTCAGCATTATGTAGTTTTCTGGTAACTATTAAATAAATTCCATATAAAAAACCTGTTCCTATTGCAGCTATACTAGCAGTATTTATCTCTACAAAACCAGGTCTTAAGACAATTAATGATCCAATAAAACCAGTAATTACTGCAGCCCATCTTCTTAATCCAACTTTTTCGTCTAATAAGATAGGTGACAGAATCGTTACAATTAAAGGTGCTATAAAGGCTAGTGTAAGAGCTTTTGCTAAAGAAATTATTGATATCGAATAAAAAAATAAAATGTTAGCACAAAATAATAATAAACCTCTAATTAGTTGGAGTTTTGGTTGTTCGGTCCATTTAAAATTTTTTCTGAAAAAAACAAGTATAATTGGAAGAACAAAAATGACTGTAAAGAAATATCTAGACCATGTTATTTGTAATATAGGTATTGTTGAACTTAGATATTTAGCAAATCCATCCATTATGGGTAACATTACCCACGCAGATAAATTTAATATTATTGCCTTCATTAAGAAAAATATTTCAAGGCAATAAATACAATAATTGGTACAGTTATTAAAGACATTAAAGTAGATATAACTATCATACTAGATATGTTATCCACAATTTTTTTAGGTGAGTAAATTGAAGCAATTAAATAAGTTAATATAGCACTAGGCATAGCAGATTGAATTAATAAAACGCCCGCAGCATATCCAGATAAATTAAATACTTTAATCAAACAAAAACCAATAATTGGACCAACTATTACTCTGCCTATTGAAGATATTAAAGAAGTTCTAATAGAAAAAACTTTCATTTGAGTTAACGAGACTCCTAGAGACATTAATATCAAAACAATCATAGTATAACCTAATAACATAACCGTATTTAATGCAAACTTTGGCATTTCAAAATCAAAATACAAGAAAAGAACTGAAATAATTACAGCATATGTTGAGGGACTTTTTAAAATAATTTTAAAATCAAATTTTTTACTTGCTAAAAAAATGTTTAGTGTAAAATGTAAAAGAACAACTAAAGATGATATGGCTGCCGCAACGCCCATTCCCAATGAACCATAAGCGAATAAACATATTGGAATTCCCATGTTTCCTGTGTTTGGAAGAAAAAATGGAGGTAATTCTCTAGAAATATCTTTTTTCATGAAATACAAAAAAATTACGCCTGTAATTGCAAAGCAACTAAGAGCAATTACTGAGTAAATAAAATATTCAGAGAAAACGCTATAAGTAACACCAGAAGATGTAATAGCAAAAATAAAGAGGGCTGGTGCACCAAAATTAGCTGAATAATTTGTTATAAAAGTTGTATCTATATCTGCTTTTTTCCTACCAAGTAAATATCCAATTCCAACTATAAAAAATACTGGAAATAAAACTTCAAATAATTTTAAATAAATTTCCATTTAATTAAATAAACGGATAAGAGTTGGCTTTTTTATAATATTTGTATTTTTCTTAAAAATATGTAGACATATATTTGAATCTTTTTCACTAGTTTTGTGTGTAATAATAACAATAGTTGCTATTTTTTTTTTATTTGCTGGTGTTTGTATAATTCTTTTAACAGATATTTTATTCTTTGCTAATATTTTAGTTATTTCGGATAAAACACCAGGCTTATCTTTAACCTCAAATCTTAAATAAAGAGAGTTTGTATAATTATTTATATTGTAAGAACTTATTTTGTTTCTTATCTTGCTAGGTATTCCGAATGGGAATTTAATATTACCTCTTAATATAGATAATAAGTCTGACATTAAAGCTGATGAAGTAGGACCTGGTCCAGCACCCTCCCCTTGTAATACTGTTTCTCCAACTGGTTTGCTATTTAGAATTACAGCATTCATTACTCCATCAATATTCCCAAGATACGTGTCACTACCAACCAAACAAGGATGTACGCGTTCAAATAACTTATTTTTCACTATTTCAGTGATACCTAAAAGTTTAATTTTTAGATTTAATTGTTTTGCTATTTGAATATCCTTTAAATCAATGTTTTCAATACCTTCCATCAAGCAATGGGATTTAGAAATTTTTTTATTAAATGCAAGAGATGAAAGAATTCGAATTTTTGCTAGCGCATCATATCCGTTTAAATCTAATTTAGGGTCAACAGGTTCAGCGTATCCTAATTTTTGTGCACGTTTTAAAACAATAGGTAATGACATTTTTTTTTTTTCCATTTCAGATAATATGTAATTAGATGTGCCATTTAATATTCCTTCAACTGTATCTTTGGGCATAAATTTTTTTTTTGCTTTTTTAAATGTAAATCCTTTTCCTAAATAATTCCCCATTTTGCTATTTCTTCCACCTGCCGCACTAACATATAAATCGCCCACTCCCGCAAGTCCCAGAGTTGTTGCTTCTTTTCCCTTAAAATACTTAGTTAAATACTTCATTTCAATTATTGATTTTTGAAATAAGCTTGATGATGTATTTAAGCTTTGACCTGCGCCAATTATCATTGCGTATATATTTTTTATCGCAGAACATACTTCTACACCAATAGTATCATTAGAAAATTCTATAACGTAATATTTTGTAGAAATCATCTTGCCAATCTGTTTAGCTATTTTAATATTTTTATTTGCTACAATTACACTAGTATGTTTTTTTCTAGCTAGTTCCTTGGCTAAGCAAGGACCTTTTAAAACTGAAATATTCATTCCATTGTAATTCTTTTTTAATTGTTCCGAAATTGTTAAAATTTTATTATTTTTTTTTTCGTATTTTAATCCTTTGGTAAGTATCAATATTGAATTTTTGAATTTTGACTTTTTTAGTTCTTTGCTAATAAAGTCAATACCCGAAAGGCTTAAAGCTATTACTATCAAATCAAATTTTTCTCTCAACAAATCTGTGGAAAATTTTCTAAATTTTAAACTTTTTGGAAGATTTATCTTTAAACTTGTGTGAAATTTATTTTTTGAGGATAAGTCTTTAATAAAAGCTTTGCTATAAGGTTCTGTAATAGTAACTTTATTTTTATTTTCTATGCAAGGAATTGTAAATGCAGAACCCATTGCCCCGCCACCAATGACTAATATTTTTTTCATTAAACTAAGGTTTTTCTAATTGCTTGTTGCCAACCTTTCAATAGCTTAGTACGGTTTGATTTGCTTATTTTTGGGTTGAATTTTTTATCTATTTTCCAATAATTTGAAATATCAGAAAGTGATTTATAAACTCCTATTTTTAATCCTGCCATAAAAGCTACTCCTAAAGCTGTGGTTTCTTTAACCTTTGGTCTTATAACTTTTGTATCAATTATATTAGATAAAAATTGGGAAAACCAATTGTTAGTAACCATTCCACCATCTACTTTAACAATCCTGGGTTTTAATCCATCTTTTCTCATAGACTCAAATAAATCATAACTTTGATAAGCAACGGACTCTATCGTTGCACGCACCAGATCTTTCCAGTCACTTTTTCTTGTTAAACCGGTAATTAATCCACGAGAACTTGGACTCCAATACGGTGCCCCTAAACCGGTAAAAGCTGGTACGATATAGACGCCATCATTGTTTTCTTTTGATTTTGCAATTTTTTCTGTTTCATAAGCGTTATTTATTAACCTAATTTTATCTCTTAACCACTGAACTCCGGCCCCAGCCACAAAAATAGACCCCTCTATTGCAAAAGTATTCTTATTATTTAGCCTGTAACAAATGGTTGTGAGCAATTTATTTTTTGAAATCAATTTTTTATTACCAGTATTCATAATTACAAAAGCCCCTGTGCCATATGTACTTTTTACAGATCCTTTTTCAAAACAAGCTTGACCAAATGCTGCTGCTTGTTGATCACCTAAAACTCCTGAAATGGGTATTTTTTCACCAATAACTTTTTTACTAGTATATCCAAAATCATCTGCTGAGTTCTTTACTAATGGTAATATATTTTTATTTATTTTAAAAATTTTTAAAATTTCATTATCCCAATTATTTTTATTGATATTAAAAAGCATAGTTCTTGAAGCATTAGTAGCATCTGTTGCATGAACTTTACCATTGGTAAGTTTCCAAATTAAAAAACTATCAATTGTTCCAAATAACAATTGTTTTTTCTTTAAAAGATTTTTTGCCTTTGGAACATTTTCTAATATCCATTTGATTTTGGTAGCAGAAAAATATGGATCAATAAATAATCCCGTTTTTTTTCTTATTAGATTTTCTTTTTTCTTTATTTTCTTACAATATTCTTCAGTTCTTCTATCTTGCCAAACAATTGCATTATAAACATATTTTCCTGTTTTTTTATCCCATAGAATAGTGGTTTCCCTCTGATTTGTTATGCCAATTGATAATATTTTACCTTTTAATTTTTTACTTTTAACAAATACGTCTAACAAAACTTTTTTTACCGTATTCCAAATCTCACTTGGATTATGTTCTACCCAACCATTCTTTGGAAAATGTTGCCTAAATTCTTTTTGAGAAGTATAAATAGGTTTACCATTCAAACTAAATAAAATAGCTCTACTAGATGTAGTGCCCTGATCAATGGCAACAAGAAATTTTTTCACAATTTTAGTCTATGCCAAGATGTTTTTTTCTTTTTTCGACCCAAGTTCTAATTAAATTATCAAATATTAAACCTATGAAAGCTACGCAAATACCAAGTGTTAATCCTTTTCCTCCACCAGCTTTATCTGATAAGGCTTTCAAAATATATTGTCCTAAATCTTCTGTTCCGATAAATGCACCTATAATTACCATAAATAGAGCAAATACTATTGTTTGATTTACGCCAAGCATCATATGAGGAAATGCTAAAGGAAATTCTATTTTGAATAATCTTTGTAATTTTGTTACACCTGACATTGTGGCTGCATCATGTAAAGCAGCTGGAACACTTCTTAATCCTTCAATGGTATATCTTGTTGCAGGAATAGTTGCATAAACAATTACAGCAATTAATACTGATGTATCTGTGACACCAAACAACATCATTACTGGAATTAGGTATACAAACGAAGGAAATGTTTGAAAAATATCACAAACCCCTAACATAAAATTTGTGGTATATTTGTTTTGTTGACATAAAGTTCCAACAATAAATCCAATTGTACAAGATATAATAACGCCGAAAGTTGCCATATATGTTGTAACTAATGCTCTATCCCACCATGGACTTAGGGCTATAAATAACGTTAATGCACCAACTGTAAAAGCTGAACGAATTCCACCAATTATATAACCTGCACCGACAACTAAGACCAAAGTAGCAACTGCTGGCATTCTTAAATACAATGCTCTCATTGGCTGAAGAACTTCCGTTATTAACCATGTATTAAATGCCTTTATGTACACAAAGAAGGTATCAAAAATCCAATCAACGCCTTTATTCCAGAAATCTGCTGTGGATATTCCTTTATTATGAGGAACCTCATATAAATAATTAAAACCTTCTTTAAAGAAAAAAGATCCAGCTAAAGCGAGAATCCCTCCAACTACCACGGCTCCGCCAAAAAATATTGTGTTTTTGTAACGTTGATAGAATGTCAGGTTTCCAAAATAATCTGTTTGTTTATTTGCCCAAGCTAAAGACATTTTATCTAAAAGAATTGCAATAAAACTAATACATAAGCCTGCTTCTAGAGCTAAACCAATATTTAGCTGATTTAAAGCTAACAACAAATTCCATCCCAGTCCTTTAGCGCCTATAAAAGCTGAGATAACCGCCATAGAAAAACAAACCATAATGACTTGGTTAACACCAATTAGAATATCTCTTCTTGCAGTTGGAATTAATACCTCGGTCATTAGTTGCCAATTACTACATCCGCTCATTTTACCAGCTTCAATAACTTCTGGAGATACGCCTCTAAGACCTATCAAAGTTAATAAGATCATCGGTGGAATAGCAACAACCATTGTTATTATGACTGCAGCGTGATCGCCAATGCCAAACAGTACCATTGCAGGAACTAGAACAGCATATTGAGGCATAGTCTGCATAACTAGAAGTATTGGGTATAATGCTTTCTCAACGCGTTTGCTCTTATAAGCCATAACACCTAAACTCAATCCAAAAATAAAAGAAAGTGGTGCTGCTACCAGTATAAAAGAAAGCGTTTGCATTGAAGGTTTCCATTGACCAAACACTGAAATATAAATCATTACCAAACCAGCAAATATAGCCAGACCCTTGCCGCTTAATTTGTAAGCTAATATGGCTGCACCCGCGGCAACAATTGTCCAAGGTAGACCCGGTAATTTTGCCCATGGGTATGCACTTACAAAATTCCAACTAGTGAATGCTACAATTGTTTCAACACCACCTAATAAAATTTCTCTAATAAATTCTATAAGAAATGTCATAAACGCTGTTATATTTCTTGATATTTGTAGAACTAAAGGTCGAGTTTTATATTCTTGTGTAGCTGAATCCCAAAACTCCATTGGCATCCATTCATTCAATAGGAAAAATAGGCCATCATTTATCCAAATAGGCAACCATCCAAGTAAAGGTGGTAGTCTCCAAAAATTATCAAACGCATAATACCTTACTTCTTTACCAAAAAGTATGTAAGTGCTTTGGTTTGGATCTTTAACAAACTCAGCCTGACCCCTTATAAACTTATAGGTTTCAGGAACATCAATTGCAAAACATAAAGCAAAAAATACAACTAGTAAAAATAACCACTGAAATAATTTTGGATATTTTTTTAATAATTCCATAATTTAGCTGTTTTCTTTTCTTCCTCCAAAAACAGTATGAATTATTTTTGAAGGATGAACAGTTCCAACAATTTTATTATTTTCGTCAGTTACACCTACGGACTTTTCTTGTGATAAAATCTTCTCAGCTACATTTTCTATTATTTCGTCTTTTGAAACTTTTAGATTGCTTAAATTGTCTGAGGTTGGTGCATCCATTACGTCTTCTATTATTAAAACTTTTTCTCTTGGCACTTCTTCAGTAAATTTTTTTACATATTCAGTTGCTGGATTTAAAACAATTTTTGCTGGGGTGTCCAACTGTTCAATTATTCCATCTTTCATAATTGCTATACGATCAGCAAGTTTTAATGCTTCATCAAAATCATGGGTTATAAACATGATTGTTTTTTTTAATTTTTCTTGAAGTCTTAAAAATTCGTCTTGCATCTCCCTTCTAATTAATGGGTCAAGTGCAGAGAATGGTTCATCTAAAAACCAAATATCGGGTTCTACAGCTAATGATCGAGCGATACCTACTCTTTGTTGTTGTCCACCTGAAAGTTCTCTTGGAAAATAATTTTCTCTGCCATCAAGACCAACAAGTTTAACCATGTCCATAGCTTTATTGATGCTTTTCTCAGTCTCTATTCCTTTGATTTGAAGTGGAAAAGCAATGTTTTCCAAAACTGTTTTATGTGGAAGTAAAGCAAAACTTTGGAAAACCATTCCCATTTTGTTTCTTCTAAGTTCAATAAGTTCTTTTTCTTTTAATGAAAGCAAATCTTGGCCTTCTATATAAATTTTTCCACCAGTCGCATCTGTTAATCTTGATATACATCTTAATAACGTAGATTTTCCTGAACCAGACAAACCCATAACAACTAGCATTTCTCCTTTTGCAACTTCAAAGGAAGCATTGTTCACGCCTACGATACATCCATTTTCTTGGAAAGTTTTTGCGTCTACATTTCCATTTGCTTCTTGGAGCATCTTTTTGGCGTTCGCACCAAATATTTTGTAGACAGATTCACATTTAATTACAGCGTCAGTCATTATCAATTAACAAGTTATACGATATTCAGTAAAATTAAAATCTATATAATTGTTGTTTTCCCTCCCTAAAAATTTTTAATAAAATAAACTCTGGTATCAATACCTGTGCTTAAAAAACTTAAAACCTCTCCAGAAACCTTTGCTGTTTCGTTAATTCCAACATTGCTTCCGCTTACAGTATAGCCAGCAAAACATTTATTTTTCTCTTTGTCCCATTTAACAAATGTATCATCAATTTTATTACCGTTGATAGTATATAGTTCATAAGCTTTATAATTTAAAAAATGGGCAGCCATTATAGCACGTTGAGGAATAAGTTTAGTTATATTGCAAACTGCTTGGTATTGTTCTTTCGACAATCTATAATGATCAGTTCCATCATAAAATACTACAATGCCTGATGGAAGACTTGAAATCACTTCATTTACTTTTCGTTCTTTTTCAATTCTTTCCTCTTCTATTTTCATTTTTCTAATTAATTCATCGCCTCCACCCCAATAAATATTTAAAATAGCAAAAGATAAAATTACAAAAACTGTTATTGAAACTAGGCCACCAAGTTGTCTTGCTGGTTCAGGTAACTCTTTTAATAATTTATTTAAATATTTGTTTTCTATCATTATTTTAACTACTCTTGTAATTTGCCGTTTTTCCAAATTCCTGCTTTTTGTTTACCATCTGACCAAGTAAATGTTCCTTTTCCATTCATAAAACCATTGGCCCATTCTCCTTCATATGTTGCACCATTTGGGAAAGTTAAAATTCCTTGTCCACTCCATTCGCTGTTTTTAAATCCACCTTTGTAAATATATCCATTGGGCCAAATTTCTATTCCTTGGCCATTTTTTTTTGTTCCGGCCCATTCGCCTTCATAAGTTGTGCCATCTGTGGAAACCCATAATCCAAATCCGTCAGTGCAATTTCCTTCTTTACACCCTACTTTACGAGCTAAAGCCGAAGATGAAATTAAAAAACTTAAAAATATGATAAAGAGATATTTTTTCATTCTTATATTTTACACGAAATAATATAAAAAAAAATCCCCCCCAACAATGTTGGGAGAGATTTTAATTTATTAGCTTTTACGCGCCCTATAATTAATTCATCCACGCTTTCCAAACTGACTCATTGTCAGCTAACCATTTTTTAGCTGCATCTTCGTGAGTCATTTTGTCAAGGTCAACTAAAGCTGCCATTGCACCAATCTGTCCTGTAGAAAATGACATTTTCTTGAAAATTGCTGCTGCTCCTGGATGAGTTTTTGGAAAGTCTGCGTTAACAGCCTTTTTCAAATAACCATCTGGCGAACCACATTTACCGTCACCACCATCTTCTGGTCTGCAACCAGCTGTGTATGGAGGGAATTTTATAAATGTGAAACCAGCACCATCTGTAAAGTTTGGTGTCCAGTTAAAGATGATAGTTCCTCTATCTTCTTTTTTAGCTGCTTCTAACTCTGCCCAAAGTGCATCAGCACTTCCTGCAAATTTAACCCACCAAAGATCTCCTAAACCTAAAGCTTCAATTCTTTGAGGTATTAAATCACCGTGCCAAGTTTGTGGACCTTCTAACATTCTTCCTTTTCCATCTGAATCAGGTGTTACAAAGTTCGCTGCACAATCAGGATTTTTTAAAGCAGTCCAATCAGGTAGGCCTGGGCATTTCTCAGCAACCCAGTCAGGATATCCCATATCTTCAAGAGTTCTTGCTTCATGGTCTCCCCAATCAAGTATACCACCTTTGTCTAGAGCTGTTGTAAATGATTTACCAAAAGCAGATTCCCACACTTCATGTGATATTGTTACATCACCTATACGAATTGATTCATATACAGCTTGAGAGTCAGCTGGAACATATTTTACATTGTTACCATTGGCTTCAAAAATACCACCTATAACGTAAGCCATAACTACTTGGCTAGACCAGTTATGAGTTGGTATTACAATTGGTTCTGCACTATCGCCAGCTTTCTTTGCAGTTTTATCTCCCTGCATAAAGAAAACAAGTCCGATAACTACTAGAACTATGACACCGATTATTATCGGCATATTCTTATTTTTCATAACTTACTTCCCCTTTCTTAATATATTAAGTGCCTAAGTATGTTCTTAATTAAAACTATAGTCAACAAGTGTTGGATATAATATGGTTGTCATTAAAAAAATGGCTGAAACAAGTTTTCATATAAAAGAGCCAGGATTGAATGTTTTACCACCTGGAGTTGAAAGATATGTTGTAAATGGCGGTGGCATAACTGGAATTCAGATTTTTCCTGATGATGAAATAGAAATAGTAAATAATGAAGGAAATCAAATTTGTGAGATTTCAGTTTTTAACAAAGATGGTAAGTCAGAAGCAGGAATTTTAAATCTAAAAGAAAGTAAAGACACATCAGAATTAAAAAAAATACTTTTGAGTAAAGATGAGAATTCGAAAATAGCTGCTTACCAATTGAAAAAAAGAAATTTGGAAATTACAAAAGCTAAGGCCTCTATTGTTTTTGATAAAGATACAAGTTGGGGAGAAAAAGTAAAATTAAAATCAAAAGACAAATGTTATTGTATTTTTGGAGCCCCGGGTTCTGAAATGTTAGTCAGTGAACAAAACCCTCCTACTGATTTAACTATTTTTGTGAAAAGAGCAAAAATAACAAAAGATAAAGAACATAAAGTAATTCCAGATCCTATGTTTGATCCTCTTAATGAAACAAACATAGATCGCTCGACTGCTATTTCATTTCAAGTAAAAGAAGGTGACTATATTCAGGTTATTTCACCAACTGGAAGACAATGTTCTGACTTTGTGGCTTTTGACACAGCAAAATTAGATAAAAAAATTGAAAAAGGTTTGGATTGGCAAACAACAAGGACTTTTATGGCAAGTACTTTTCCTGGACCAGGATTATTTTCTAAATTTTATGATACTGATCATGAACCTTTAATCGAAGTAATTAGAGATACAGTAGGAAAGCATGATACTTTTAATTTAGCTTGTACATCAAAATATTATGAAGATGCGGGATACTTTGGTCATGCAAATTGCTCTGACAATTTAAATAACTCAATGGAAAAGTTTGGAGTTCAAAAAAAAAGAGGATGGCACGCTATAAACCTTTTTTTTAATACCTCCGCTGGTGGATTAAATTCTGTTTTGTCTGATGAATCTTTTTCTAGACCTGGAGATTATGTAATATTTAAAGCACTTAAAGATTTGACATGTGGAACAACTGCCTGTCCTAGTGATATTGATGCTTGCAATTCATGGAACCCTACTGATATCTTCGTAAGAACTTATGATAAAAAAAAAGAATTTACAAAATCTTTTGCATTTAGAATGAAAACAGACTCAGAAACAAAATTAACTAGAAATACTGGATTCTATGAAAGAACTTCTAAATTAACTAGAAATTTTGTTGATGCTAGAGGTTTTTGGTTACCTAATGACTATACAAAGCATGGTGTTATTAACGAATATACCGCTTGCCGAGAAAAAGCAGTTGTTATTGATTTATCTTCATTAAGAAAATTTGAAATCTTGGGTCCTGATGCTGAAGAGTTAATGAATTATACCCTTACTAGAAACGTAAAAAAACTTTCTGTAGGTCAAGTTGTTTATTCTTCGATGTGTTATGAAAATGGATCAATGTTTGATGATGGGACTCTTTTAAAAATGAGTGACCATGGATTTAGATGGGTATGCGGCGACGAATATGCTGGAGAGTGGTTAAAAGAACAAGCAAAGAAAAAAAATTACAAGGTTCTGATAAAAAATTCTACGGACCAAATAAATAACATTTCTTTGCAAGGGCCCAATAGCAGGAAAATTCTTGAAAAATTTATTTTTACACCACCAACTCAACCTACTATTTCCGAACTACAATGGTTTAGATTTACTATTTGCAGAGTTAAAGATTTAAAAGGCATACCATTAATTGTTTCTAGAACAGGTTATACGGGTGAATTAGGTTACGAAATATGGTGTCACCCAAAAGATGCTCCTAAAGTTTGGGATGTAGTTATGGAATATGGAAAAGATGAAGGGCTAATACCCGCGGGATTTGGAGCTTTAGATTTATTAAGAATTGAAGCTGGATTAATTTTATTTGGCAATGAATTTGATGGACAAGTAGATCCTTTTGAAGCTGGAGTTGGTTTTACCGTTCCTTTAAAAACTAAGACTGAAGATTTTATAGGAAAAAGTGAGTTAATTAAAAGAAAGGAAAATCCACAGAAAAAGTTAGTAGGACTTGAATTAGTTGGAAAAGAAAAGGCTAATCATGGTGATTGTGTCCATATTGGAAGGTCACAGGTAGGAATAGTTACAAGTGGCTGCATCTCGCCTACTTTAAATAAAAATATTGCTTTATGTAGAATTGATGTTTCTCATTCAGAAATAGGAAAAGAATTAGAAGTTGGTAAAATAGATGGTCATCAAAAAAGAATTCCAGCAAAAATTGTAGAATTTCCACATTTTGATCCAAAAAAATTACGAGTTAGATCTTAAATGAAAAGTACTACTGCTTTACTTGAATTTTGGGAAGAACAGATGAAACAATCTCACACATCAAGTAATTATTTTTTTAGAAAGTCGCCCTCTCACTATCATATGATGCTTTTAATAATGGCTCATTATAAACATAATAAAAATATAACTGTTGAACAATTAAAAACAAGATTATTCAAAACTTCTAGGCCAAAATCGGCACTTATAATTAATGAAGCTTGTGAAAAGGGTTTCTTCTACTTAGAGAAAACATCAGATGACCAAAGAAAAAAATATATCAAACCTACTGGAAGTTTTGTGAAAGAATTTGAAGATTATCTAAAAAAATTAAAAGATATATCTCTTTAACCAGTATTTTTCATTGCCGCAGATATGCCTGCTATTGATGTCATCATTGCATCATTAAGATATTTCTTATCATTAGATTTAAATCTTTTCTTTGACATTTTGTTCATAACTACGGCTTGTAGAATGTTTAAAACCTCAGAATAAATATTTCTAACTATGACTGTTGTTCTAAATTTTTTTCTTTGATTAATTATTTCTCTCGGTGTTATGTATTTATTTAATTTTTTAATTGTTTCAAACTCAGATCTAAGTTTTTTACCCACTTCTCTTAATTTTTTGTCTGCAAGGCTATTTTCATAAACCTCTGATATCTCTGGGTCAACTTTTGAAATAACCATGTCTAAAATATCCATTGTAGAATTAAAAAATGGCCAATTTTTTTCCATATCTGTAAGAATGGTTTTATAATTTTTAACTGATGAATATTGTAAGGCATCACCAGTTCCCAACCAAGCAGGCAACATTAATCTTATTTGCGTCCATGCAAATACCCAAGGTATTGCTCTTAAACTTTGAATGTTATCTACATTTTTTCTTTTAGAAGGTCGTGATCCTATTGACAATTTTCCAAGCGCCAAGTGTGGTGTAACAGTTTTAAAATATCTTATAAAATCTGAGTTCTCATTTATATTTTTTCTATAAGCTGAGGTAGAAATTTTTGTCATTTCTTCAATTAATTTTCTCCAACTATCTTTAGGAAATGGAGGTGGATTTAAAGTAGCCTGCATTACAGACCCTATGTAGCTACATAAATTATATTTCGCTAAAGGTTCATAGCCATATTTTTGTTGGATCATTTCTCCTTGGTCAGTAATTCTAATACGGCCATATATCGAATTTGGCGGTTGAGACCTCATCGTTGCTTGAATTGGCCCTCCACCTCTTCCGTGTGAACCGCCCCTACCATGGAAAAAAGTGATGTCAATTTTATATTTTTTTGCGATGATTAAAACTTCTTCTTGAAGTTTATATTGATGCCAGCTAGCAGATAATTTTCCAGCATCTTTGCTAGAGTCTGAATAACCAATCATAATTTCTTGTTTGTTTTTGGTTAATTTTCTATACCAACTTAATGAAAAAAGTTTTTCCATAATTGATTTTGCATTTTTTAAATCTTGCAAAGTTTCAAAAAGTGGAACTACTCTTAATTTATTTTGAATATTTGCCTGCATTTGCATTAAATAAACTGCTAAGACATCCGAAGCCGCTGAAGTCATTGATATTACATAAGCACCTAAACATTCTGATGGTTCATCAGCTAAAAGTTTAAAAGTTGACCAAACTTCTTTATTTTCTTTATTTTTAAAATTAAAATTTTTGAAACTTTTTCTATTTTTCTTCATTTCACTTACTAAATAATTTATTTTTTTATTTTCATCCCAATTTAAATAATTAGAGTTATTTTTTTTCTTTACATATTCTGCTAATAGCTGTGAATGTCTTGATGACTCTTGTCTTATGTCTAATTTTGCTAGATTTATACCGAAACATTTAGCTCTTCTCATTAAATCAAGCAAATCACCACTTGCAATATTTTCATTTTGGTTTTGTTCTAATGACTCTCGTACAACTCTTAAGGGTTTTAGAATTTCCTCTTTAGAAGATAAAAGTTTTTTTTCATCTAATGGTTTTTTTGCTACCAAATGTCTTTCTATTAATCTATGTGTCTTTCTCATTTTATCTCTTAATGGTCTTAAATAAACTCTATAAGGTTCAAAAGTTTTTCCAGTAGTTTTTAGAATTCTTTTTGAACATTTTTCCATTGAAAGTCCGCTAATTAATTTTGTTAATTCTTTCTCGTATAACTTTGCTGCTTCCCATCTTGATAAAAGTATTACTTCTTTAGTTATGGTTGCTGTTACATTTGGATTACCATCTCTATCTCCTCCCATCCAAGATCCAAATTCAATTGGATTAAAATTTTTAGGTAAACCCTTTCCCATATTTTTTATGAAAATAGCGTTTAATCTTCTATAAACTTTTGGAATAGTTTCCCAAAGACTATCTTCGATCACCGCTAATCCCCACCTTGCTTCTTCGGAAGGAGTTGGTTTGAATCGTTTTATATCATCAGTATTCCAAATAATTGTAAACTCATCATAAAGTTTTTTATCTAAAATTTTTAATCGTGATGGTTTATCCTTCAAAAGATTTCTTTGATCCATTATCTCTGTTATTTTGTGGTATTTTTGTATTAAAGTTCTTCTTTTAACTTCAGTTGGATGGGCTGTAAGAACTATTCCAATATGAAGGTTTTTTGCAATATTATAAATTTTTTGAGGTTTAATTTTTTTGTTTTTAAAAAGATTTTCGAAAATTTCCTCAATAAAAATATTTTTATGTTTATCTTTCAAACCAGAATTTTCAAATTCATCTAGTTTTCTAGAGGCATCTACGGATTCAGAAATATTAATAAAATTCATAAAGTGAGTAAATGCTCTTGCTAATTTAAATATTTTAATTGGTTTGAGTCTTTGAATTTCTGAAGTAATTTTATTAAATCTATTTTTATTATTTTTATTTTTAGTGTTTGCTTTTGACAGCAATCTTATTTTCTCTACTAAGTGAAAAAAACCTTCTCCTTCTTGTTTTTTTATTACTCTCCCTAAAATATTCCCTAAATACCTGACATCGTCCCTCAAAGATTTTGTGGGTATTCTTTCGTAATAGAGATCTCTTTTTAGCATTTGGTATAAACTATTTGCTTTATATTTTAAGTTTTACTATTTAAAGCTAACTTTACAGTTTCTCCCATAACTGATGGGTTTTTTGAAATAGAAACTCCACATTCTTTTAAAAGTTCAACTTTCTCAACTGCACTTTCTCCATAGGCAGACACAATTGCACCTGCATGTCCCATAACTCTTCCTTTTGGAGCTGTTAATCCAGCTATGTAAGCTATAACTGGTTTTTTCATATTTTCTTTTGCAAACTTACCTGCTGCAACTTCTTGTGGTCCTCCTATTTCCCCGATCATTAAAACTGCCTTGGTTTCATCATCTTCTTCAAATTTTTCCAATATATCTTTAAAAGAACTACCGTTTATAGGATCTCCACCTATTCCTACACTAGTTGATATACCTATGTTTAAATTTTTTAATTGTTGTGCCGCTTCATAACCCAAAGTACCTGATCTTCCAATAATTCCAACATTGCCTTCTTTATATATGTGTCCCGGCATAATTCCCAACATTGCCTTTCCTGGACTAATAACTCCAGCGCAGTTTGGTCCTATTAATGTCATCTTCTCTACTCTTGAATATCTTCTCATATAACGTTTTATTTTTATCATGTCATGCGAAGGTATCCCGTCAACTATCGCAACACATGTTTTTATTCCTGCATCAGCTGCTTCCATGGCTGAGTCTGCAGCAAAAGCTGGTGGAACAAATAATATTGAAGCTGTAGCTCCGGTTTTTTTTACAGCTTCTTTAACGGTATTAAATACTGGAAGATTTAAGTGTGTTAAACCTCCTTTTCCGGGAGTCACTCCTCCTACTATACTTGATCCATATTTTATCATTTCTTCTGCGTGGAAAGATCCCATTTTCCCAGTAAATCCTTGAATTAAAATTTTTGTTTTTTTATCAATTAAAACTGCCATAATTACTTTCCTAAAGCTTTTACTGCTTTGTTTGCTGCGTCTTCTAGTGTGTTTGCTTCAATGTACTTTATTTTACTTTCTTGTAATATTTTATTTCCTTTATCAACATTTGTGCCAGCTAATCTTATTACTAAAGGAACTTTAATTTCTATTTTTTGAAGTGCTTGTACAATGCCTTCGGCAACCCAGTCACATCTATTTATTCCAGCAAAAATGTTTACTAATATAACTTTAACTTTTTCATCCATTGAAATTAGTTTAAATGCTTTAACTATTTTTTCAGGAGTAGCTCCGCCTCCTACGTCTAAAAAGTTTGCAGGTTCACCTCCTGCTAATTTTATCATGTCCATGGAAGCCATTGCTAGTCCTGCTCCATTAATTATATTCCCTATATTTCCTTCAAGACTTACATAGTTAAGACCTCTATCAGAAGCATATACTTCGTTAGCATTTTCTTGGGTTTTGTCTCTTAATTCAGATACTTGGTTTCTTCTAAATAAAGCATTGTTATCAAAACTCATTTTACAATCTAAAGCTAATATTTGATCTTGACTAGAAATAACAAGTGGATTCACTTCGACCATTGTTGCGTCTAACTCGCTAAAAGCTCTATAACATCCAATTATAGTATCTGCGGCTCTTGCAATTAGTTTTGGCTCAATTTTTAATCCAAATGCTATTTCTCTTGCTTGAAACTTTTGCATTCCAACCGCAACCTCTATTTTAGATCTTATTATCGTTTCGGGTTTCTTTTTTGAAATTTCTTCAACACTCATTCCTCCTTCTGTAGAAGCAACAACCATTATGCTTTCTGAGCTCCTATCAAAAACTAATCCTAAATATAATTCTTTTTTAATTTCAGTAGCTTCTTCAATGTAAACTCTATTTGTAATTTTGCCTTCAGGGCCAGTCTGATTTGTAACCAGTTTTTTTCCTAAAAGTTTATCTGCTGCTTGGGCAACCTCTAACGCACTATTACAAACAATAATACCTCCTGCTTTTCCTCGAGCACCTGAGTGTATCTGGGCTTTAACAACCCATCTAGATCCTCCAAGTTCCCTTGCTTTATTTTCTGCATTTTCAGGGCTATAGACAATTCCACCTCTAGGAATAGTTACGCCAAATCCTGATAAAATTTTTTTTGCCTGATATTCGTGTATATCCATTTTATTTACTTTGAATAAGTTTATCTATGTTTACTATATTTTCGGCCATACGTGCGGAGGCAGCATCAATCATTCTTCCGTCTAATTGTGCTGCACCTTTACCTTCTTTTGCTGCTTTGTCTAATTCTTTAAGAATTCTTTTGGCCTTACTTACCTCTGATTCAGGAGGTGAAAAAACTTTATTGGCTAGATCAATTTGTGATGGATGTATTGCCCACTTTCCTTCAATACCAATTGCTGCTGCTCTTTTAGCAGATGCTATGTAAGCATCTGGGTCATTAAAATCTCCAAACGGTCCATCAATAGCTCTTAATCCATAAGCTCTACAAGTCATAACTAGTTGTGACAAACCATGATGCCATTGATCTCCAGGATAATCAGGATTTAATCCTCCTATTATAACTGTCCTTGCTCTTAAGCTTGCCGCATAATCGGCGACGCCGAAATGAAGTGCTTCCAGTCTACTGCTTGACTTTGCTATTTCTTTAATATTTGACATACCTAATGCCGTCTCAATTAAACACTCAATACCAATTTTGTTTTTTATTTTTTTACTTGTTTCGATTTGAGTCAATAAGCAATCAACCATATATACATCGCTGAATGTTCCTGCTTTTGGAATAAGTATTGTGTCGACTTTTTCACCTGCTTCTTCTACAATTTCCACAAGGTCCCTATACATATAATGTGTATCTAGGCTATTAATTCTTACAGAAATAGTTTTTCCTTTTTCTTTCCAATTAATCTCTTTAAGAGCCTTTATAACATTTGCTCGGGCTGAAATTTTATCATTTGGAGAAACCGCATCTTCAAGATCTAAAAATATGTAGTCAGCATTAGAATTTAACGCCTTCTCAAACATTTTAGGAGAAGATCCAGGCACGGCCAATTCACTCCTATGCAACCTAGACTTTGCTGGCTTATAAAATTGATGGCTCATACCTATATTATATTTTTTTAAGCATTCCTTAAAAATAATATTATTAAGGTATTATTTTTATATATAGTTTTTAGTAGTAAAAAATAGGATTTAATAACTTTTTTTGTTTTGTTAGGGACTCGGTATATATGTCAAATTTGCCTACAAAAGCAAAGGTTGTTATAATCGGAGGAGGTATTCATGGCTTAAGTACAGCATGGAAACTTTCAGAAACATACAAAAATCCAAATGACATTGTTGTATTAGAAAAAAAAGATACAGCAGCGGGTGCTAGTGGAATAGCTTGTGGAGTAGTTAGAAACAACTACTTTCAGCCAGCAATGAGACAATTAATGGCTCACTCTGTTGAAGTTTGGGAAAGTGATCCAAAAGCATTTAAATACAATCCAGTAGGATACATGCAAATCTCACCTGAAATTATGCATAAAGATGTTGCAAGTATTTACGAGCAACAAAAGGCTATTGGTTATGAATCTGTATTCATTGAAGGCGAAAAAGATTGCATGAAATATATGAAGGGAATGTTTGATGATTGGCAAGCACAAGGAATAACTTCTGTTCTTCATGAAAAAAAAGGTGGATACGCATTTAATAAAGATTCAATTAAAGCAATAGAAAGTAAAGCTAACGCTAATGGAGTAAATGTTCATAAGGGGGTTAAGGTAACGGGTTTTAAAAGAGGAAGTAATAGTAACGCTATAACAGGAGTAGAAACTAATAAAGGAACGATAGATTGTGATCAAGTGGTAATTGGAGCTGGTCCCTGGGTGAGAGATTTTTGGAACATGTTAGATTTACCAAAAACAACTGATGTAAAAAGTAAAGATGGAAAAATGCATACCGTAGATATGTGGACATACTGGTTTTTACAAGAAGGTGTTTTAGGTGTTGATGCGGACTATTTAAGAACTAATGATGGAAAACTACCCCCTGTCATTCATGTTGATACAGATGCTCCGTTGTATTCTGATAAAGATAAAAAGCTAATAACTGATAAACTTTGGGGAATTTATTATAAACCGGATATTGAAGGTTTGGGTGTGCAAGGTGGTACTTCTCCTTACATAGTGCAAAAACATTTTGATGAAGTAAAAGTGGATCCATATGGAATTGAGTCACCAGACTACCAAACTACAGATGCATTTTCTGAAATGTGGACATCTGCTTTGGCTCATTGTCAAAAACGTTTTGAAGGAAAGTCCAATTTATATAGAAAAGGTCCTTCAGGTGGATTGGGCTGTTTAACACCAGACTCATTTCCTATCTTCGATAGATTTTGTGAAAATGTTTATATGATAGCTGATGCAAACCATGGTTATAAAATGTTAGGTGTTGGTCATTTAGTTGCTCAGGAAATCTTAGGGAAAGAAAGTGAATTATTAAAACCATTTAGATTCAACCGATACGCGAAGGGAGAATTGCACCCCACTTCGAACAGTCCTTTTCCTTGGAGTTAAACTTACTGTGTGGACACAAATAAAAATATCAGCTAACTTTTATGTTATAAAAATTCTTTAAGGGGGACAATGACTGATCTAGAAAAACATGTAAATCAACCAGGCAGAGATAAACTTGTTAAAAAAGTTAGAGAAAAAATTAATGAATTAGGAATTACATATATTTATTACCAATTTATATCTGTAACAGGACGTGTTGTTGGTAAAGGAATTCCTGCAGACCATTGGGAAAGAACTGCAGAAAAAGGTTTTCAATTGGTTTATGGATCTACTGCTAACTTATTTGTAGACAGACATAAAAATTATATTGGTTACGGTCCAGAAGCAATGGAGCTTGTTGGCATACCTGATCCTGAAACTTTCTGTCAATTACCTTGGGACAAAAGAATTGGAAGAGTTTTTGTTACATGTTTTAGAAATAGAGAGGAAAGACAAAATCCAGGAGGACATTTAACCTCTGATTGTCGAGGAAACCTAAGAATATTTATGGATGAATTTCAGAAAAAACATGGATTAGAATTGAGAGTTGGAACTGAACCTGAAATGATGTGGTTGACAAAGAATCCTGATGGAACTCCTACTGGATCAGGTTTTTCTAAACCATACTGTTATCACATTGATCAATTTGAGTCGTTGAGACCTGTATTTATGAAAGTAATTGAATATGCTTCAGCCATGGGTTTAGATATGATTCAAGGTGACCATGAAGATGCGCCAGGACAATTAGAATTAAACTGGACATATGATAATGTCTTAAGAAACGCTGATAGACTTTCTACTTACAGGCAAATTTGTGCACAAGTAGCAAGGGAACACAATTTAATAGCATGCTTTATGACAAAACCATTTATGGGTGTATCTGCAAGTGGTTGTCATACAAACATGTCTTTATGGAAAGGCGGAAAAATTGTAACAAACAAATTAGGTCATAAAAAATTACCAGGAGTAGAGGAAGTTTTTGGCTATGTACAGGGAGGCACAAATACTTTTATGCCTGATACTAAAGACATGCAATTACCTGGTAAAATTGGTTTACAATCCATTGCCGGAATAATGGAACACTTGCCTGCTTTAACTGCATTAGGATCTTCAACAGTTAATTCTTACAGAAGACTTTGGGATCAGGGTTTCTGGGCTCCAGTTTATGCTGATTGGGGATATCAAAATAGAACTTGCGGTTTAAGAGTATCAGCTCCTGGAAGATTCGAATATAGGTCGGTTGATTCAATGCACAATCCATATCTATTGGGTGCAGCTATATTAAAAGCGTGTGACCATGGTATTTCAAAAAAACTAGTTCCATCTAAGCCTGAGTCTAGAAGTATGTATGAAGCTAAAAAAGAAGGTAAAGATGTCAAAAAACTTCCATTAAGTTTGGGTGAAGCATTGGATAGACTATCTGAAGATGAAGTTATTAAATCAGCATTGCCAGATGAGATGTATAAAGTTTTCCATTGGTATAAGAATGATGAGTGGGAAAAATTCTTAGGTGCTACAACTCAATGGGATTTAGATACTTATTTGGATTGTCTTCCATAGCAATTATTAGGAGAAAAAAATATGTGCGGAATAGCTGGGCTTATTCATAGAGGTAAGTCCTCAAATGTGGGTGAAGAACTGCAAAGCATGCTTCAGGCTTTAAAACACAGAGGTCCTGACTCTACAGGATATGCTTTGTATGCAGACAATGACGGTCAAAACTTCATAATGAGATTTAAAGTTGGTGAGAACGTAGCAGAAGGAAGTACCTCTGCTAATGAAGATGCAAGTGTATATGATGAAAGAAAAAAATTAGTAGATAAAAATCTTTCAGATTTAGGTGCAACAATTGTTAAAGAAGAAAGGTTGACTCCGTATTCTTTTAGATACGAAATTAAATACGATAAGGATCTAATGGAATTTTCAAAAAAAATTGAAAGTGTTGAAATGGTTGAAATTCTTTCTATAGGAAAATCTCTTGAACTAATTAAAGATCTTGGAGACGCAGCTGCAGTCTCAGAAAGATATGGTTTAAATAAAGTAAAAGGAACACATGCAATAGGTCACGCAAGAATGGCTACTGAGTCTGGTGTTGACATTAAATCAGCTCACCCTTTCTGGGGCTATCCTTTTAGTGATGTATCTGTTGTTCACAATGGTCAATTAACAAACTATTGGAATAATAGAAGAGCCTTAGAAAATAAAGGCATGAGATTTATGTCTGAATGCGACTCTGAACTTATTGCGGTATATTTGGCAGAAAAAATGAGAAATGGTGCAACTTTAGAGGAAGGCATGAAAGATTCACTATCTGGATTAGATGGAGTTTTTACTTACTTTGTTGCAACAAAAGATTCGCTTGGAATGGCTAAAGACACTATGGCTGCTAAACCGTTAGTATTATATGAGTCAGACGATTTGGTAGCGATGGGTTCTGAAGAAATAGCAATTAGATCTATACTTCCACAAGAAATAACAACTTATGATCCTTTTGATGGAGAAGTAAAAGTATGGCAAATTTAAAAACTACTCAGAAAAAAACTAAAGCCCAATCAATGGGCATGCACACTGAGGTCCTAACTGGAAAAACTCAGCAGAAATTCTTTAATCCTGACGAAGCAGAAAATTTTTTCTATTGGGGAACGCATGATGTGGACTTTAATAAAAGAACGGAACTAGATGTTAAAGACATGGATTGTAAAGATGCAAATAGAAAAATAGACTCATTAATGAGTGAGGGTTATGGAACAATTGTAATAAAAAATCCACAAGGAAAGCACAGCTTGGGCGTTGGAATATTAAATAAACTTAACCTAATTTTTGAAGGAAGCCTGGGTTATTTTGGTGTTGGTTCAATAGACGGTCCTATAGTTAGAGTTAATGGACGTGTTGGTTGGTCTTGCGCAGAAAACATGATGGCTGGAAAAGTCGTTATAGAGAAAAATGCTGGATCTTGCTTTGGAGCAGCAATAAGAGGTGGAGATTTGATTTGTAAAGGGAGTGTTGGGGCGAGAACAGGTATTGACCAGAAAGGTGGTTCAATAATTGTTGGAGGAGACGCTGGTGCATTTACAGGTTTTATGATGCAAAGAGGCAGAATTGTTGTATTGGGTGATGTTGGAATTAATTTAGGAGATTCTATGTATGACGGTACAATATATGTGGGTGGTAAAATTGGTTCATTTGGTAGTGATGCGGTAGAAGCTCCTATGACAAAAAATGACATAGATTGGCTTAATAGAAAACTTAAAGTAGCAGAAATTGGAGAGAATTTTGATGTATCAAAAATGACTAAAGTTGTAGCTGGCAAAAAACTTTGGAATTACGATGCTTTAGAACCAACAGAGAAAAAAGGAGCAATATAATGGCAAAAAAAAATGGTAAAGCTAACGGTAAAGCAAATGGAAAAAGTGATTTTGCAAAAAGAAATAAAAGCTTACTAGGTTATAATTCTATTTTTACTCCTGAAGTAATCGATGATATCCATATTAAAGCTCAGCTAGGCAGATATAGAATGCGTGGTATGGCATTAATGAAAAAAATACCAACATTTGATGATTTGGTATTTTTACCAGGAACTTTAACAAGATTTGTAATTGAAGGTTATAGAGAAAAATGTGAAACAAAAACTGTAATAGGACCAAGATGTGAAAACCCTATTGAGTTAGATATCCCTGTTTATATAACAGGTATGAGTTTTGGAGCGCTTTCTTATGAAGCAAAAACTGCTCTAGCAAGAGGAGCAACAATGGCTGGAAGCGCAACTTGTTCTGGCGAAGGTGGAATGATACCAGATGAAAGAAGGTATTCAGAAAAATGGTACTATCAATGTATTCAATCTAGGTATGGATTTAATCCACACCATGCACAACTTGCCGATGGAATAGAAGTATTTATAGGACAAGGACAAAAAGTTGGTATGGGTGGTCATTTAATGGGTCAAAAAGTTACAGACCAAGTTGCTGAGATGAGATCTTTGCCTGCGGGAATTGACCAAAGATCTCCTGCTAGACATCCTGACTGGTTAGGACCAGATGATCTTGCATTAAAAGTGCAAGAGCTTAGAGAATTAACTAAAAATAAAGTTCCAATTCAATTAAAACTTGGAGCTGCAAAAGTTTATGATGATGTTCGTATGGCAGCAAAATGTGATCCTGACTCTATTTATCTAGATGGTATGGAAGGTTCAACAGGCGCAGGTCCACATATAGCAGCTGCAAATACTGGAATACCAGGAATAGCCGCAATAAGAGAAGCTAGAAGAGCTTTGGATGATGTAGGTCAAACTGGAAGAGTTACATTGATTTATGCTGGAGGTGTTAGAGATGGTGCAGATATGGCAAAAGCTTTAGCGCTAGGTGCAGATGCCATAGCTATTGGAACTGGTGCAATGATTGCACTAAACTGTAATAAAGAAATTCCAGAATCTAATTTTGAAAAAGAAATGGGAGTTCCTGCTGGTCACTGTTATCACTGTCACACAGGTCGTTGTCCTGTTGGTGTTGCAACTCAAGACCCTAAATTAAGAAAAAGATTAAATCCTGACGAAGCAGCTATAAGAGTTTATAATTATTTACATACAATGACTTTGGAAGCACAATTGTTAGCTAGGGCATGTGGTAAAACAAACATTCATTCACTAGAGCCAGAAGATATGGCTGCATTAACTATGGAAGCTTCTGCATTAGCAAAAGTTCCATTGTCAGGAACAAATCACACAGTGGGAGTTGACGATTTCCATAAAATTTAAAGGTAAACATGGTTAAAAAAAAGAAAAATAAAAAGAAAAACGTTAAAGAGGCCAAAGGTCAGCTTGGTAAAAAGAAAGAAACAGCTAGAGAAAAAATGATTGGCCAAACTATTGGATATAGATATGACGTAAACTTATTACCTGACTATAAAAAACTTACTCCATTTTTAAAAAAATATATCGAACACATGGGGTGGGACGATCTTAATTGGTTAGAAGATGTTCATATGGGTTATGAAGAAGACAGGCCTGCTGTTTTTGATAGAAATGCTAATGGCTGGGTAACTATTCCTAATAAAATTAAGTTACCAGATAACCAGCAAGATAGGGACATGATTGCAAGAGAGTTGCTTGTTAAATTTCAAATGTCTCCTAATCATCCATTAGTTGATCTAAAAAAAGCTTACTTAAAATTCTAATTAAATATAATTTTATCTACTTATAGTTGATTTATCTGTAAATAATGGTGCTCATAGTAGGTTTTTTACCATTGTACTCTTCGGTGCATTCATTAGAGTCACACTAATTTGTTTAAACAAATGGAGGTTAGAGATGACTGATCAACTATCAGCTCTGACAACTATATTTACGGAATTTTACTACTGGATAACGGTAGTACTCATGTTTTTAATTCACGTGGGATTCTGTATGTATGAAGTTGGAGCTTCAAGATACAAACATCATCAACATACATTAATGAAGAACACAATGCTTATACCTTTGGTAACAGTAACGTGGTTCTTATTTGGTTGGTGGATTTACTGGGCGTTCCCAACGGGACCAGGATTTGCACCTTCAATTATGAACGAAAGTGCTGCACTAATCACAGATGAATCTACATTTAGTGCTAAGTGGTACGTGCCTACAAGCGATATCATGGCAGTAAACTTAGGTGATCATATTAGCGGAGTGTTTTGGGCAGCGTTTTTATTATTCTCATGGACAGCTGCTTCAATTGTTTCAGGTGCTGTAATCGAAAGAATAACTACTTTCGCATTTGGTATACTAGCAATTGCTATCGGTTCAGTATTCTGGACTATAGATGCAGCGTGGGGATGGCATTTTGATGGATGGATGTTAAAAATACTTGGATATCATGATGCTTATGCATCAGGTGTAATTCACGCAGTAGCAGGAGGGTTTGCTCTTGGAATCTTAGCTGTTTTAGGACCTAGAATTGGTAAATTTTCTTCTAGTGGTGAACCAAGAAACATTGGACCAAGAAATCCTTGGCTAGTAACAGTTGGATTGTTTTTAATTTATACTGGCTTTTGGGGATTTTACGCAGCATGTAATATTCCTATTTTCAATCTTGGACCAGAGTACGGTATGGAAGGTGTAACTTACTGGACTGCAACAAATATATATGTAACGCCTACGACACTTAGTGGTATTACTTTTAACTTCTTGATGTCATTATCAGGAGGTTTATTAGCTGGATACTTGATCTCAAAAGGAGATCCATTCTGGACATACTCAAGTGGACTAGCAGGTATAATTTGTGCGTCAGCTGGTAATGACTTATATCATCCAATACAATCAATGATCATTGCTATGATTGGTGTTGTTGTTGCTTACAAAATGCATTACTGGGTTGAGCGTAAGTTCAAAATTGATGATGCAGTTGGAGCAGTAGCAGTTCATGGTTATGCAGGAGTAGCTGGACTTATAATTTGTGGTTTCGTTCTTAACGGATACCCTTCATCTGGATACAGTGTTGGGGCTATGTGGGTTGGAACAGATTATGCTCCAATTAACCCGCTAGGAATGTTCATAGGTGCTATTATAATGTTCGGAGTCCTTGGATTTATTCCAGGCTGGATCTTAGCTAAAATACTTCATGGAATGGGTAAATTAAGAATTCCAAGAGAAGTTGAAATAGCTGGATTAGACTATGACATGTTAGAAGCATCTAAAGATGATGAAAAAGCGGTGTCGTCCGCAACAAGGTAAAGGAGGATAATATGGCAGTAACAAATTGGGTAGATCATTTAAGTGCCAAAGAAGTTGCAGGCGCAATTTATCCTGGCGTAGGAACTGAAGGAATTTTAGTTCTTATTGGCTTTGTTCTGTGGATTGGTTGGCATGTGCTTCAGGCTATGCAAGAGAATGATAAATTGAGTAGTCTTGCAAGAAAAAGGCATGGGCCAAACTCTCACAAAAGCAATGTTACCGACTGGTAAATTGTAAACTTATTTTGAGGGCGTAATAAAATACGCCCTCATGAGTTAAATGGAAGACAATAATCAAGACACAAACCAAAACAAGATACCAAGTAAAATGGCTAGATTGGCATGGCCTAAAGCAAAGTATGGCGTGATTCTTGCAGTAATAATAATAATTTTGGTAAATTTAATTTATTATAAAGATTTCTTTTTATCTTTATTTAAATGAAATTATGTTATGATTATTTATGTCAAAAAGTCTTGAAAAAATTGCAAAAGCAAAAAAAATAAAATATTTTTTAATTAGTTTCGTTGATCTATTTGGTGTTTTAAGATCTAAATTAGTTCCAACTCAAGCAATAGGAGAAATGCAAAAAAATGGCGCAGGTTTTGCAGGTTTTGCTACTTGGTTAGATATGACTCCAGCTGATGCAGATATGTTTGCAATACCTGATCCTGACAGTCTAATTCAAATTCCTTGGAATAAAGAGGTTGGTTGGCTTGCATCAGATTTATGGATGAATGGAAAACCTGTAAAAGCCTCTCCAAGAGTAATGCTTAAAGAACAAATAAAAAAACTATCTAAAAGAAGTCTTGCAATGAAATCTGGCGTAGAATGTGAATATTTTTTAATCTCTCCAGATGCTTCAGGAATTGCTGATGCTAGAGATATACAATCAAAGCCCTGTTATGACCAATCAGCTTTAATGAGAAGATATGACTTAATTAAAGAAATTTGTGATAGCATGTTAACGCTTGGATGGGGCCCATACCAAAATGATCACGAAGATGCAAATGGACAATTTGAAATGAATTGGAATTACGATGATTGTTTAGTTACAGCAGATAGACATACTTTTTTTAAATTCATGGTAAAAAGTTTAGCAGAAAAGCATGGTTTAAGAGCAACTTTTATGCCGAAACCTTTTGAAAATCTTACAGGAAATGGATGTCATGCACATATATCTTTGTGGGGTTCAAATAATAATAAATTTTTAGATAAAGGAGATAGATTTGGTTTAAGTAAAATAGCTTATCATTTCGTAGGAGGTATATTAAAAAATGCAGAGTCCTTGGCTGCTTTTTTCAATCCAACCTTAAATAGTTATAGAAGAATTAATGCTCCACCAACAAAATCAGGAGCAAGTTGGTCGCCAAGCAGTATTTCTTATACTGGAAATAACAGAACTCATATGATTAGAATTCCTGATCCTGGCAGATTCGAACTTAGATTAATGGATGGATCTGCAAACCCATACTTGATTCAGGCTGGCATCATGGCTTCAGGTTTATATGGTATTGAAAATAAGGTAGATCCCGGACAACCTTTGCAGTGCAATATGTATACTGATTATAAAAATTATCCTGAATTAAAAAGACTTCCAGATGATTTGGAAGATGCTTTGGAAAAACTAGAAGAAAACAAAGTTTTAAAAGAGGCTTTTGGAGAAGATGTAATAAATAGTTATTTAAAATTAAAAAAACAGGAAATTGATGAATTTAATAAAGATGAAGTCTTTGATAAGAGAAAAGATATTACTGAGTGGGAAAGAAAAAATACTCTAGATTGCTAAAATTCTACTATTGACTGCGACATAGAAAAATATTGAATCATTTTTCAATTATATTAATAAAATGAATTATATTGAGATGAAAATAAAATTTATAACAATTATATTTCTTTTTTTTACTTTAACAAATTCTTCTTACGGTGCAGGCTCTTCTGGAGATAGTGAACAAGTAAAAACTAGTTACGAGAAAGGCGCATATATAATAAAAAAAGCTAAAAGAAGTGAAAAAAAAGGAAAGACTAAAAAAGCAATTAAGCAATATGAAAAAGCTCTTAAATATTTAATAAAGTCTAATGAAAAAAAACCTAATCAACCTGATACTTTGAATTACTTAGGTTTTGCATTGAGAAAACTCGGCAAGTTTGAAGAAGCAGAAAAATTTTATATGCAAGGATTATCTATAGAACCAAATCATAATGGTATAAATGAGTATTTAGGAGAATTATATGTTCAAACAAATCGAATTGAATTAGCTAAAGAAAGACTAGAAATTTTAAAAAATTGCAACTGTGAAGAATATTCTGAGCTTAAAGAATTAATTGAAAGCAACTAAATGCATTTCATAGAACTTATAGGTAGAATTTTTTTATCTTTTTTATTTTTATTTGAAGGAATAAAAAAAATATTTTTTTTTCAGGAAGAAACACAAATGTATATGGAAGAGTATGGAATTCCTGAAATTTTATTTTATCCTTCTGCCCTTCTGGAAATTATATTGCCAATTTTCATTATTATTGGTTTTAAAACTCAATTTTGCGCTTCAATAATGGTTGTATTTACAATCTCAGTTACAATAATCTTCCATATGGACTTTAATAATCAAATGCAATTGATTACATTTCTAAAAAATATTTCCATTGCTGGTGGTTTTTTAATTATAGCAGCAAATGAAAATAGATATTTTAGTATTGATAATTTTCTTAAAAATAAAAATAAGTGATTAAAAAAGAATTTTATAAAGACTTTAAGCCTGAGCTATCCCCAAAAAAAATGTTAGAGTTAGGAGTTTTTGGCGGATCATATTTTGGTATAAAAATAAAAGAATACCCAAAATCATGGTTCAAAAAAGCAAAGTTAAGCAAAAGTTTTGATGTAAGTTTAAACTGTTTTAAAACCGAATCTGGGCTTTCTAGAGATCATTGGATAAAAAAAGGTTGGATTTTTAAAGAAGATCCACTGGGTTGGTTTCAATGGTATTGTAGATTTTCTATGGGCAGACGAATTACTCATATAGATCAAATTCAAATAAGAAGATGGAAAAACTTTAAAAGGCATGTAATGGCAATTAAAAAAAATTGTGATGAAGGTGACTTCGCCTGTAGAAAAAGACAACGCCAAGCTATTCTGCAGTGGGCATATAACCCTTTTATTTAATTATTCTCCAAAGAAATGATGAATAACTTTTCTGTTATGGTTGGCTAGTCTATGTTCAAATAAATATAAGCCTTGCCAAGTTCCTAATAAAAGCTTTCCATCTTTTAAACTTAAAGATATTTGATTATTAGTTAAAGCTGACTTAATATGTGCTGGCATATCATCTCTTCCTTCTGAAGAATGTATATAAAGTTTTTCGTCCATCGGAACTAGTTTATTAAAATAATTTATCAAATCCTTTTGAACATCTGGATCTGCATTTTCTTGAACAATCAATGATGCACTAGTATGCTGAATACTTATATTTAATATACCATTTTTTAATTTTGAATCTTTTATCCAGCTAAGTGTTTTATCAGTAAATTCATATAGTTTTTGACCATTTGTTTTAACTTCAAGTGTGAAAAACTTTTGTATCATTCTATTTTTGTTTTAAAATCTATACCATATTCTGATCTTGGTCCTTTTCTTAAACCAAATGGGCCAGGAATGAAAAGGGTTAAAGGCTTTGTGCCAGGTTTTAAATCTACTCTATGAAAATCATTTGCTGATCTGAAACCAATGTAGCCTGGACTTCTCCAGTATCTTCCGGTTTTTAATGTTTCCCAATAACCCCCACGTAAAATAATTGTCATAAAGGGACACAAATGATTATGCACTCCTTCTCCATGATCATCATCAAGCATTTCATGAATAATAATATTAAAAGGAAACCACTTTGGTCTATGTCTAAATAATATGTAGTATCTATTTAACCATGGTTTTGCATATTTAAAATTAGGATGAGAAGGACCTCTATCTAAAACCGTTTTTTTTCTTCCTAATTTTTCTAATAAACTTAAAAACATTTATTAATTTAACTTAATTATTGAATCATCCTTAGCTATATAAAGGCTGTTTTTTAAAAATAAAGGTCTAGATATTTTATCATTATCAACTTTTAATATTTTTTTTGTTTTTCCATTTTCAACATCAATAATAAACAATTTTCCATTGCTGTTGCTCAAATATATAATTTTCTTTCCTACTATAAATCCAATTGGTTTGATTTTTTTTCTTTCTTTATCTTTTAAATCACTAAATACATCTGTAACCCTTACAATGTTTCCAGTTTTTTTTTCCATAATAACTAACAAACCATTTGTAGAAATTGTGAATATAAGATTTTCCACCACAGTAGGTCTTAAAATTGAATTAATATTTTGCTTCCATTTTACGAGCCCTGATTCTAAATCTAAAGAATAAAATTCATCCATATTGTTTGAAAAATAAATTGAATTTGACTCTGAAATTATATCAGAAACTTTTAATTTAAAAGCTTCAGCATATATTTTTGAACTCTGTGTAGGTGTTTGCCAGACTAAACTTCCTGTTTTAATGTCTACAGCCGTTATATCTCCTATGGCATTATTAAAAATAACTAAATTATTTTTTATTATTAATGAAATTTTTTTAATTGATTTTGCAAAAGTATCTTCAGTTTTTACTTCCCAAAGTTTATTTCCATTTTTTATAGAAATACAATTTAAAGTACTTTCAAAATCTACTGTAAAAAATTTATCATCATAAATTTTAATTTGAGAATTAAATGGTGATGAATGAACATTTTTCCATAGAAGTTTTCCATTTATAGGATCTAATGAATAGTAGTTTCCTATACTATCGGTAACTATAAGAGTTTTTTTATTGCTGGCAAAAAATAATATTGGATTTAACTTCTTTTCTTTTTTTGTATATATGTTTTTTTTCCAAATCAATTTAGAATTATTATCGAATTTTAAAATAGTTCCTTTATTATCAAAGAAAAACAATCCATTCTCATGAAATATTAAATCTGGTTCTAATTTATTAAAGTTTTTAATTTTAGAGAATTTATATTTAGAAGACTTAATTAAATCACCATCAAAATTAATCATTCCATCATTATTGTCTAAATTATTAACATTAGTATTATTTGATAATTTTGAATTTATCTTTAATTTAAAATTTTTATTTATTTCCTTTATTGAATTTTTTTTATCTTTGGAAAACTTGTAAATTTTTACGTTTTTTTTTTCTTCTATAAGTTTTTTTTCCTTTGTCCAAAAATTTGATTTTGAATTAAAAGAACAGTTTGAAAGTAATAATAATAATAGACTGAAATATAAGATTCTATTCACTGAAATCTCGTTGTATTCTTTTTTGAGCTTTAATTAAAATATTTTGATCTGCATTTTCTATATCTAAAATATTTTGAAAAAACTCTCTCGATTTTTGCCTTTCTCCTTTAGAATAAAAATATTCTGCTAATAAATATAGTACATGTGGTTTCCAAATACTTTCTGAATTTAGTACTGGATTTAAAATTTTAATTAGTTCATTCTCTTTTTTAAATTGAGAATTATAAATTCCTTTTTTATAAATAACTAAATTTTTTATTTCCTTTTCAAGTTTTGTTTTTTCAATAACAAAATCGAATAATTCATTTATTTCATCACTTGATTGAATTAATGAATTATCTATTAAATAATAAAGTGCCAATGGAGAATATGTGCCATCCTTTTCCTTTATTATTTCTTTTAGTTCGCTAATCATTTCTGATTTATTGGATTCATTAAATTTTATCAAAACATTATTATACTTAATGCCCAGTGCTGTTTTCTGATTTTTTTTATAATCTCCGTAGAAAAAATATCCAAATACGCTTAAAATTATAATTATTAATGCTGATATTAAACTTTTTTTATTGCTAAGAAAAAAAGTCCTAATTTTTTCCATTCTTGTGTTCTGGTTAATTATTTCTGTTTCTTGATCCATATATTAAATCATATTTCTAAGAACAAATTGTAGAATTCCCCCATTTTTATAATATTCTAATTCATTCTTAGTATCTATTCTACAAAGTGTTTTTATTCTTTTACAATCACCTAAGGCGTATTTAATTTCTACTGTTAATTTATCTCCTGGTTTAACTCCTTTTTTTATATCTAAAACACTAATTAACTCAGATCCTGTTAAATTTAAATTCTTTCTATCAAAATTATCTATAAATTGAAGTGGAAGTATCCCCATCCCAACTAAATTTGATCTATGAATTCTTTCAAAACTTTCAGCAATAACAACCTTAACTCCTAGCAACTTTGTTCCTTTCGCTGCCCAATCTCTTGATGAGCCGGTGCCATATTCTTTGCCTCCAATGACAACTAAATCTGTCTCTCTTTTTTTATATTCAACAACAGCATCAAATATCGACATTACTTTTCCTTCTGGATATAATTTTGTAAATCCTCCCTCTGTTCCAGGCGCCATTTCATTTCTAATTCTTATATTTCCAAAAGTGCCTCTCATCATTACTTCATGATTTCCTCTCCTTGATCCATAAGAATTATAATCTTTGGGTAAAATTTGGTGTTTCATAAAATATTCACCTGTCGGACTTTCTTGCTGTATAGATCCTGCTGGAGAAATATGGTCTGTAGTAACCATATCTCCTAAAATTAGCAAAGGTCTTGCATCAATAATTTCTTTAAATCCCTCTGGTTCATCTGGAAGATTGTCAAAGAATGGTGGTTTTTTTACATATGTTGATCCTTCGTCCCAATTGTAAATACTACTTTTTTTTGTTTGTATTTTTTGCCATTGAATTGGACCTTCTGAAATATTGGAATATCTTTTTATAAACATATCTGCATTTAATGAGTTTTTTAAAGTTTCTTCTATTTCTTTATTTGAAGGCCAAATATCTTTTAAATAAATTTCCTTACCATTTTCATCTTTTCCTAAAGAATTATTGTAAAAATCAAATTCCATATGGCCTGCCAAAGCATATGCAACAACTAATGGAGGTGAAGCAAGGTAATTTGCTTTTATATGTGGTGAAATACGGCCTTCAAAATTTCTATTACCAGATAATACAGATACGGCATAAATATTTTCTTTTTCAATTGCTTCAACAATATTTTCTGGGAGCGGTCCAGAATTTCCAATACATGTTGTGCATCCATATCCTACAAGATTAAATCCTAATTCGTCCAAGTATTTGTTAAGTCCAGATTTTTCTAAATAATCAGTTACAACCTGAGATCCTGGGGCTAGTGAAGTTTTAACCCAAGGTTTAGTTTTTAGTCCTTTCTCAATAGCCTTCTTTGCAAGTAAACCTGCTCCAATTAAAACATTAGGATTAGATGTATTTGTACAAGATGTTATTGCTGCAATGAGTATGGAGCCATCTCTAATTTCAAATTCAGCTCCATTAACTTTTGATATACTGTTTTTATTTTTTCCAGTTGTGCTTCTAAATGCCTTTTTAAATTCTGTGGATGCTTCATTTAAAAAAACTTTGTCCTGAGGTCTCTTAGGTCCAGAAATTGTTGGTACAACAGTTGACATATCAAGCGATATAGTCTCAGAAAACTCAATATTATCACTTGTCCATAAGCCTTGCTCTTTTGCATAGCTTTCAACAATGTTTATTTCATCATTGTTTCTTCCTGACGTTTTCAAGTATTTTAAAGTCTCATGATCAATTGGGAAGAATCCACAGGTAGCTCCATATTCAGGAGCCATATTTGCTATGGTTGCTCTATCTGCAAGAGTTAAATTTTTTAATCCTTCTCCATAAAATTCAACAAACTTTCCAACTACACCTTTGTCTCTTAACATTTTTACTACTGTTAAAACTAAATCAGTAGCGGTACTGCCTTCAGGCATTTTATTTATAAATTCAAATCCGATTACTTCTGGAATTAACATTGAAATTGGTTGTCCTAGCATTCCTGCTTCAGCTTCTATGCCACCCACTCCCCATCCAAGAACTGACAATCCATTAACCATTGTGGTATGGCTGTCTGTTCCTACTAAAGTATCAGGAAACAAATAGTTATCTTCTTTATACTTTTCCGACCAAACTACTTTAGATAAATATTCTAAATTAACTTGGTGGCAGATTCCTGTTCCTGGTGGAACAATTCTAAAATTATTAAAAGCTTGCTGACCCCACTTTAAAAAAGAGTATCTTTCTCCATTTCTTTCAAATTCAATATCGACATTTTTTTCGAAAGAATCTGATTTTGCAAACTTATCAACTTGAACTGAGTGATCTATGACCAAATCAACCTTTGAAAGAGGGTTAATAGTGTTTGGATCTTTATTTTTTTCTTTAACCGCTTCTCTCATTGCCGCAAGATCTGCAACAGCTGGTATTCCAGTATAATCTTGTAGTAAAACCCTTGCAGGTCTATATGCAATTTCTGTATTTGATTTTTTTTCTTTTAACCAATTTTTAATTGCATCTATTTGATCTTTTGTAACAGACAATCCATCTTCATATCTAAGTAAATTTTCTAAAAGAACTTTTAAAGATTTAGGTAATTTAGAAATATTCGTTAAGCCATTTTTTTCTGCTTCCTTCAAAGAATAATACTTATAAATTTTATCATTTATATTTATGGATTTTAATGTTTTGTAAGAATTCTTATTGCCTGGTTTCATAAATTTACATTATATATTTTATTTAGACTAAATTATGAATTAAATTTATAAATAAAATGTTGCTATACACCCTATTAGAAGGAATGACATAACATAATTAAATCGTTTTATAAATTTCTCATTTGTCGCGAATCTTCTTAAAAATTTACCTATTAAAGACCAAAAAAAAATACTGAAACATGCAAATATAAAAGCTACTGATAAAGCCCATAAAGAATGGTTAATAAAATTTTCTCCACTATCTACATAAGTTGATACAATTATTATTGATACTATAACTGCTTTTGGATTTAAAAATTGAAAAAAAAATGTCTCTATAAACTTAACTGGATTCTCTTTTGAATCATTAGAGTTAGTTTTAGAAAATGAAATTTTATATGCAAGATATAAAAGGAAAATTGATCCACCATACTTTAATATTTCTTGGATAAGTGGATATAGTTTGAAAATGTTTATTAATCCAAAATTTACTACTGCTACAAGTGTAGTAAATCCAAAAATTACACCACACATATGTGGAATTGTTTTTATAATTCCAAAATTAAATGCAGAGTATGAGGCAACAATATTATTTGGTCCAGGTGAACAACTAGTAACCAACATAAATAATGACATTGATAGTAGTTCTGGATGCATTATTCTTAAGCTATTGGTAATCCATTCTCCGCTTTTTGTGATGGATGAAGCAAAGTAACTCTTCCTTCTTTATCAATGGATCCTAGAATTAAAACTTGTGATTTTACACCAGCAATATTTTTTTCTGGAAAATTACAAACACCAATCACTTGTTTTCCCAATAAATTTTCTTCATTATAATAGTGCGTTATTTGTGCAGATGATTGCTTAATTCCAATTTCTGATCCAAAATCCACTTCAACAACTAGTGAAGGTTTTCTAGCTTTTTCATTTTTTTTTACTGAGATTACAGTACCAAGTCTTATATCTACTTTGTTAAATGTATCATAGGTTATTTGTTCTTTCATAAATTTAATATATAATTGATATAAGTTATGAGTACAGAAAATAATTTAAAAACTTTGTATGAGAATTCTATTAAAATACTATCAGATTTAATAGCCTTTAAAACAGTTTCAGGTGAAGATAATAATCAGTTGATTAATTATTGTGATGAAATACTAAAAAAATTTGGCGCAACATCTTTTAAAACTTTTGATAAAGACAAGAAAAGAGTCAATCTTTTTGCAACTCTAAAAACAAAAAAACCAAACGGTAAAGCACCGATTATACTTTCTGGTCATACAGATGTTGTTCCGGTATCAAAAGGATGGTCCACAAATCCATTTGAAGCAATAATAAAGAAGGATAAACTTTATGGAAGAGGATCTTGTGATATGAAAGGTTTCATTGCATGTACTTTAGCGTATGCACCAATATTTTCAAAATCTGATTTAAATAGAGATATTCATTTTTCTTTTACATTTGATGAGGAAACCGCATGTAAAGGAGCTCCTATTTTAATTGAAGAATTAAAAAAAAGAGGAATTATAAATGGAATATGTATCGTTGGTGAACCAACAAATATGAAGGTAATTGACTCCCATAAAGGATGCTACGAGTACACAACTTACTTTGAAGGTTTGGCTGGCCATAGTTCTCAGCCCCACAAAGGAGTAAGTGCTGTTGAGTATGCAGCAAGGTATGTAAATAAATTAATAGAGTTAAGACAGAAACTAAAAGATAGAGTACCAAAAAATTCAATCTTTGATCCTCCGTATTCTACTCTTCAAATTGGAGGAATTTTTGGAGGAATTGCACACAATGTAATCGCTGATAAATGTTTCGTAAATTGGGAAACAAGACCTGTAGTTAAAGAAGATGGAGTATTTTTAAATACAGAATTAGATAAATATACAAATGAAATATTGCTTCCAGAAATGAAAAAAGTTTTTCCAAACTCATCGATAAAAAAAGAAATAATTGGAGAAATTATTGGTTTTGATAGAGTACAAAATTCAGAAGCTTGTGAATTTGTATCTAGTATTACTGGTGATAATTCTCGAGAAGTTGTTTCGTTTGGAACAGAGGCTGGCTTATTTCAAGAAATTGGAATAAGTACTGCTGTTTGTGGGCCAGGCTCAATTGAACAGGCTCATAAAATAGATGAATTTATAAAATTAAGTGAAATTAAAAAATGTTTGGAATTTCTTGATGGTGTAAAGAACAAATCTACATCAAGTTAAAAAATTTTAATATTTAAATTAATTCCAGCCGCCAACTGTTTTGACTTCTAAAAATTCTATAAGACCTTCGGTTCCAGCCTCTCGTCCAATACCAGAATGTTTATAACCTCCAAAAGGAGAGGCTACGGCTATACCAACCCCATTTACATCTACCATTCCAGATCTAAGTTTTCTTGCAACTCTCTTAACTTTTTCTTTATCTTGGGTTTGAATATAATTTGTTAAACCATAAGGAGTATCATTAGCTATTGAAATAGCCTCTTCTTCATTTTCAAAAGGAATTATGGATAGAACAGGACCAAAGATTTCAGTTCTTGCAATTTCCATTTGATTGTTAACATCGGCAAAAACTGTTGGTTTTACATAATAGCCTTTTTCAAATCCTTTGGGTTTACCAGTTCCTCCTGCAATCAATTTTGCTCCTTCATCTATACCCTTTTGGATTAAGGTTTGAATTTTATTAAATTGAACTTCAGATACTACTGGACCAATATGATCACCATCTTTTTGAGGCGAGTCTACCTTGGTATTATTTGCCAATTCTTTTACTTTTTCTACAGTCTCATTATAAATTGTTTTTTCTACTAGCATTCTTGTAGGAGCATTACATGATTGTCCTGAATTTCTAAAACATCTCAAAACTCCTCGTGCTACCGCCTCTGAATCTGCATCTTTAAAAATTATATTTGCACCTTTTCCGCCTAATTCTAAACTTATTCTTTTAAAATCTTTAGCAGCATTTTGGGATATTAATGCTCCAGCTCTTGTAGATCCTGTAAATGATATCATGTTTATATCTGGATGGCTTGTTAAAGCATCACCCGTTACGGCACCATCGCCATTTACTAAATTAAAAACTCCAGCTGGAAATTTTACTTCATCAATCATTTCTGCAAGCAACATGGACGACAAGGGTGCTACTTCTGACGGTTTTAAAACTACAGTACATGCAGATGCCAATGCAGGTATCACTTTTAAATTAACTTGATTTATTGGCCAATTCCAAGGTGTGATCAGTGCACAAACTCCTTTAGGTTCATACAGTAACTTTTGATTGTTCTTTTCTTCTCCTAAATCTTTTTCAAATTTAAAATCTTTTAATATGTTCTTGAAAGATTTAATATGACTAGCTCCAGTTGCAGCTTGCATTTCTGTTGAAAATTTCATTGGAGCACCCATCTCAGTAGAGATAAGTTTTGCCATCTCTGCCCATCGCTTTTTATAAACAACATATAGTTTTTCTAATAATTCTAATCTTTCTTCTTTTTTTGAGAAAGCCCATGTTTCAAAAGCTTTTTTTGCTGCACTAACTGCTTTGTCTACATCTTTTTTTCCTCCTAATGATATTTCTGCACAAGGTTCCTCGTTTGATGGATCTATAACTTTAAAGTTTCTCGGCTCAATTGGAGAAACCCACTTTCCATCTATGTAAAAATTTTTTTTATCCAACATATTTTAAATCTATCTTAATTTTTTTTGTTAGCAAATAAATTTGTTAATTCATAAATTATTGTTGCCGCAGCTAATGATGTCAATTCCGCGTGATCATAAGCAGGCGCAACCTCAACAACATCAGCGGAAATTAAATTCATACCAGATAATCCTCTTAATACATTGACTATTTCTCTTGTTGTCATACCTGCAATTTCAGGTGTGCCTGTTCCTGGCGCATGAGCAGGATCTAATACATCTATGTCTATTGAAAGATATAAAGGATTATCGCCTACTCTTTTCCTAATTCTTTGAACTATTTTATCTATTCCTTCAGTTTGAAATTCGTCACAATGAATTATTTTAAAACCAAAACTTGCATCATTTTTTAAATCATCTCTACTATAAAGAGGTCCTCTTATACCAACATGCATTGAAGCATCATCTAAAAATAAATTTTCCTCTCGAGCTCTTCTGAATGGTGTGCCATGTGTATATGGTGCTCCAAAATAAGTATCCCAAGTATCTAGATGTGCATCAAAATGCACTAATGCTACTGGTCCTTTATTTATTTTATTTATTGATCTAAGTAATGGAAAAGCAATTGTATGATCTCCTCCCATACTAATAATCCCTCCAACTTTTTCTAATAGCTCTGTAGCACCTTTTTCAATTTGTTTAATGGCTTCATCAATGTTAAATGGATTGCACGCTATATCTCCTGCATCTGCAACTTGCTGAACTTTAAAAGGTTCTGCATCATAATTTGGATGATAGTTGGTTCTTAAATGTCTTGAAGCTTGTCTAATGCTTTGCGGTCCAAATCTAGCTCCGGGTCTATAACTTGTGCCTGCATCAAAAGGTACTCCAACTATTGCAACATCACAACTTTCAACATCTCTTAGTTCTGGCAATCTTGCAAATGTATTTGGTCCAGCGTATCTTGGAACTTTAGTTCCTATAACTGGTTGTATTGGGTTTTTATTTCTTTGTTTTTTCATTAATATTCACTTATGAAATTTTTAAAAATTATTCTATCAATTCTTATATTTATTTCACCTGCTAATGCTAACACAATATTCTACCTAATTAAAATACCAAACTTGGAAATACATCATAGCAAATCTATGAATGGTTTGAAGTATTTAAAGGCTACAAAACCATTTAACGTAGGGATAAGAGATAATAATGTTTCATGTTTCAATTCTAGTGAAGAAGATATTGAAAAAAAGATGCATTTGATTGAAAAAAATTTGAATAGATATAGTTCTGCTTTTTTAAATAAAATTAATCTTAAATATGTTGTTCTATGCGAAAATCTTACCGTATCTCAAATTAATACTGCTGGCGTACCAAATCCAAAAACGAAAACCTTGATAGTAGATATTAAATTTAATGAAAAACACTTTGAAAGAGTGTTGCATCATGAAATATTTCATATGATAGATGAAAGTCATAAAGAAAAATTTTTGTATGAGAAGTGGGAAAGTTTTAATAACCCAGAATTTAAATACGCTGAATGTTCAACTTGTTCAGATAGATTGGGTTTGTCTTTATTAAAAGAAGATAAAGGTTTTTTAACAGAATACTCCATGTCCACTCCATCTGAAGATATGGCTGAAGTATTTTCCTTTTTAATGATTAATAAAAAAATGATCGAGGATAAAGCTTCAATGGACCCAATCCTAAATAATAAAATACTTTTAATTAAAAATAATATATTAAAAATTCATAAAAATTTTAATTTTTAATTAAATGATAAAAAAATTAAAACAAACAATATCTGAGAAAATCTTATTAATATTTGTTATAGCTTTAGCTATAATATTTTTTGGCTCCTTTATAACAATAAAAAATAAATGTTTATTTGTAAAAGATTATGATCCAAAAAAAATAAATTTTTCTAAACCAAAGAATATTGCAGTCCTCAATGCCTACTGTGGAAATGTTATTATAGAACTATATCCAAATATTTCGCCAAATTCTGTTGAAAGATTTAAAATGTTGATTAAATCTGGTGAATATAATGATGTTGCATTTCACAGAGTTATAAAAAATGTACTAGTTCAATCTGGTGATTTAGAGTTTGGAAAAAAAAATAATTTAAATTATGCTTATATAGGAACCGGTAAATCTGGATATGGAACTATAAAATCCGAGTTAAAAAAAAAATTTGATTTTAAAAAAGGTACAGTTGCTTTAGCTAGAACAGATGAAATAAATACTGAAGATAGTCAGTTTTTTATATTACTTCAAGATGCTCCATTATTTGAAGGAGAGTATACACCTGTCGGAAGAGTAATTTATGGCTTAGAGGTTCTAAAAAAAATTAAATATGATGAAAAAACTGAGTACGTTCTACGACCTGATTTTATCAATTATTTTGAAATGTTAATTAACTAGTGGCTTACCTGTTGCAAGGGTATGTTTTATTCTCTCTTGTGTTTTTTTAGTTTCAATAAGCCTCATGAATGACTCAAGTTCTAATTTATATAAATCATCTTCTGTTAAAGTTTTATCTATAGTTGTGTTTCCGCCACTTAAGACATTAGCTAGTTCTTTGCCAACCTCCATTCCATGATCTAAAATTATTCTTTCATTATATAATTTTTCTAAAACTTTGATCATTTTTTCTTTAAGAGGTTTTCCAGATAAATTAAATTTACATTCATTAGGAACGTTAAAACTTTTGTTTTCCTCCAATATTTTTTTTGAAATAGAAAATAAGCTATTTCTATTCATTATTTTTTTATCTTCTGGTTTTAAATATTTTAAAGGTTCTGCTTCTACTGGTGATGTGGCAGTTTTTGCATATCCAATAATATTAAATACTTGAAGAGGTGCAAAATCTGGATCTATTTTGGCTTCATCCGTTTGTGACCATCTCCATAACATTTCTTTGCAACCTCCTCCTGCAGGAATTAAACCAACAATAGTTTCGACTAATCCAACTACAATGTTTGTATGTGATGCAACAAAATTACTTTGAACAAGCACTTCAAAGCCTCCCCCTAATGTTAGCCCTGAAGGAGCTGAGACAACAGGATATTTTGAATACTTAAGATGTTTACAGGTTTCTTGAAAATATTTTATAAATTTTTCTATAGACTTAAAATCACCTTTGTCAGCAAAATTCATTGTGTAAGTTAAATTTACCCCAGCTGAAAATTGCATACTTTCATTAATTATTATTAATGGTTTATCTGTTGCTTTTTTTAAGGAGTCCATCGAATCATAATCCAGAGTATTTGCCTTAGTGGTAAACTCCACAATATTGAAATCTTTAAATCTATAAGTTTCTGCAGAATTATTTTTATCAACTTTAATTGCCTTTGGTTTAATTTTACCTAATGTTTCAATATCTGTATAAAGTTGTCTTTCTCCATAAAAATTTTCATTTTTTGATTTAGACAAATCATTTAAGAATTTATTATTTTCAAAATTATCTATTTTTTCAAAAAAGTTTTTTACTCCAATTTCTTTTAACATTTCAAAGGGTCCCATGCTCCAATTAAAACCAAGTCTCATAGCTTCATCAATATCATTAAATTTTTCAGTGATACCTGGAACCAATGAAGAAGCATATTTAATTATTTTTGAAATGACGGACCAAGCATATTCCCCATATTTATCTTTTCTGTTAATTAGAGTTTTGAGATCTACTCTCTCTGATTTTAAGTCAATTTTTTTACTAGTCGAATACTCACCAGTATCAAGGTTAATTGCTTCAAGAATTTTCTTACCGTCAGTTTTATTCATTCGATAAAATCCTCCTTTGCCCTTACGACCAGTATAACCACTTTCGATTAAATTTTTTATTAAAGGAATTTCTTTAGCAACAACTTGGAATTCGTCATTTTTTGGCAGCTCTTTAATAAAACTTTTTAGTACATCCGCCATTAAGTCAATTCCAATTAAATCATATAAACCAAATACCCCAGTTTTTGGAATTCCCATTGGTCTTCCGAATACTGCGTCTGCTTCTTCTATTGATAATTTCATCTTAAATGCCTCAGTCATGGCTACTTGCATTGCATAAACTCCCACTCTATTTCCTAAAAATCCTGGAGTGTCATTGCAAATAATGGCACCTTTTCCTAAAAGATTTTCGCAAAAAACTTTTAAAGAGTTAATTTTATTAAGATCATTGTTATCGCTTTTAACAATTTCTAAAAGACCCATATATCTTACAGGGTTAAAAAAATGAGTAATACAAAAGTCTTTCTTTTGTTCATTTGACAAATTTTGAGAAAGTATTTTTATAGGAATAGAAGAAGTGTTTGATGATACTATGGCTCCTTGTTTTCTTTTTTTAAATATTTTTTCATAAATATTGTGTTTTATATCTATTCTTTCTACTACTGCTTCAACTATCCAGTCAGCTGAACCAACAACATCAAAATTGTCTGAAATATTTCCTACTTTAATATTATCTATCTTTGTTTTATCGATTAACAACGGTGGTCTTGAACTGAAAATTTTATCTTTTGCTTTTTGACTTATTTCTGTTTTTAAATCTAGTAAAGTAACTGGTATGTTGGCATTACAAAGTTGAGCAGCAATACCACTTCCCATTGTTCCTGATCCGATTACGACAACTTTTTTAATTTCCATATAATTGAAATTTAACTAAATGTTATCTGTTAATTCCTCTTATTCGCTCAGATCTTCTTCTTAAAAGTTCTGCGGTAACGAGAATTAATGTTGAAAGTACAATTAAACAAGTAGCAACTGCAAGTATAGTTGGGCTTAGTTGTTCTCTTAAACCCGTCCACATTTGGATTGGTATTGTTGTATTATCTAATCCAGCTAAAAATAGTACAACTACAACTTCATCAAATGAAGTAACAAATGCAAACAATGCTCCTGATATAACTCCTGGTAAAATTAGCGGCAAAGTTATTTTCATAAATGTGTTAACTGGATTGCTTCCAAGACTTGCCGCTGCTCTTGTAACACTATGGTCAAAACCTGATAGTGTTGCAGTAACTGTTATCACTACAAAAGGAGTTCCTAGTATGATGTGAGCTATAATAATGCCAAGATGTGTCGCTGCCAGTCCAACTTTTGCAATAAAAAAGAAAATTGCAACTCCTGAAATAATAAGAGGAACAATCATTGGTGAAATTAAAGTTGCCATTATTAAGCCTTTGAATGGCATATGTCTGCTACTTAATCCTAAAGCAGCAACGGTACCTAAAATAACTGACCCTATAGTTGCAAATACAGCAATAATAAAACTATTTTTTGCTGCAAGTCCCCAGGGATTTTTGGTTCCATAAACCATATCGTGATACCATCTTAAAGAAAATGCATCAGGGTCGAGCCTTTTCATTCCATCCGAAAATACTAAAAATTCTTCAGCATTAAATGACAGTGGAAAAATTACAAACAATGGTGCAATTAAAAAGAAAAATACAAAACCACAAATTGTTAAATATGTGTAATGCCAAATTCTATAATGAGGTTCTGTATATTTTGGTAATGCCATATTTATCCTAATTTAATATTATCAATTCCAACAAGTTTATTATAAATCCAATAAACAACTAAAACTCCAGTCAACAACATCAATCCCATCGCTGAAGCAAAGCTCCAATCTAGGGTAGCTTTCATATGATATGCTATTTGATTGCTTATCAATGTTCCGGACGCACCACCAACTAAAGCAGGAGTAATGTAGTAACCAATCGCAAGTATAAACACTAATAAGCATCCTGCTCCTATACCTGGTATTGTTAGTGGAAAATAAACTTTCCAAAAAGCTATAAATGGTGTGCCTCCTAAAGATTTTCCTGCCCTCATTAAGCTAGGAGATATGGTTTTCATAACGCTATAAAGTGGTAATACCATAAAAGGTAAAAGAATTTGTGTCATTGCAACATAAGTTCCAGTTTTGTTGTACATCATTTCGGGTCTGCTATCGTCAGCTACTAAACCTATCCATACAAAAAAATCATTTACTATTCCTTGTTGTTGTAACAAAATCATCCAACTTGCTGTTCGAACAAGTAAAGATGTCCAAAATGGCAAAAGTACACAAATCATTAGTAGATTACTATATTTCATAGGAAGCGTAGCAAGCAAATGAGCAATGGGATAACCCATTAAAAAACAAAAAACCGTAACAAAAAATGCTACTTCTAAAGTTCTAAGCCAAAGTATTCTATGTATTCTTCTGTCCTCTGAAACTTGAACTATTTTTCCATCCTCATTGTAATACATATCCATACCCTTTAAATATTTTGACATAGTGTATGGAGGAGCTGTTCTTTTTATCGCTTGCCAATACTTAACATCTCTAAACCTTTTATGAATTGCCATTATTTGTTCTTTGGCATTACCTTCCTCAAATTTTTTCATTTTTCTCCATAATTTTTTGAGAATTGTATTAAATCCATTCTTCTCTTTATTTAATCTTTGCCCTAATTTTCCATGTTCTTTCTTTTCAGCTAAAACTCTAAAATCAGACAAAAAAGCAGCAAAAACTTCTTCAGGAGGAAGTTCTTTTCCATCCCACGTTTCCATTGCTTTAAATGTTTTAGGGAGCATATTTGTAACCATTCTGTCGTCGATGCTTCTTGTAAACATTTCACCAATGGGAAAAATATAAGTGATAATGATAAACAGTAACAAGGGAGCCACTAATAAAAAGGCTTTAATCTTATTTTTTTTCTCTGCCTTTTTTAAACTTACCTCTAAAGGAATTCCGTCAGTTGTTAAAATTTTTTGTGTTTCACTGCTCATAAAAAAAGGGCGGTTATTAAATAACCGCCCTAAATATAATATATAATTTTAGTCTTTAAAACTTAAATTATAGACCTGCTTTCATAGCTTCCCATTTTTCGCCAATTTCTGTACCGTTATCAGCCCAGAAGAATGGGTCAACTAAGAAGTAATTTTTTGTATTTGCTGGTGCAGTTGGCATATGTGGTACCATGTTTGTCTTACCATCTTTATACCAAGGCTCTCCTGCTTCCATTACTGCAATAGAAGATTTTCTCCAAGGAGCGTAAGCAATATACTTAGCACTTCCAGCTAACATTTCAGTGTTAGTCATCATTCTAAGTGCTTTTTTTGCATCAGCTTCATTTGGTCCACCTTTAACAAGCGCAAAGTATTCATAGTCAAGACCTTGAGCGTCCCAAACTTGAACGATCGGAGCTCCTTCTCCAACTGTAGCGTTGAAGAATCTTCCGTTCCAACCAGTTGCCATAACAACTTCTCCACTCATTAATAATTCTGGCGGTTGAGCACCTGCAGACCAAAATACACATCCACCTTTAGGGTCTGTGCAAAGTTTTTTGATCTTATCCATTGCTTTTTGGACACCTTTTTCAGTTTCCAATTTTTTATAGATATTTGCTCCACCTTTTCCTGGTTTTGTTCCGCTAGCAGCTAAAGCTATCTCTAAGTTTGTTAAAGCAGACTTGTAGATTGCTCTTTTTCCAGGAAATTTTTTAGTGTTAAAGAAATCTTTTATAGTTTTTGGAGTACCTTTAACATTGTCGCTGTTATAAGCATAGTTCCAAGAATATAAAATGTTTCCTACAGCACACTTAGAAGGCATCGAAGTAAAGAAATCTTCACTAGCTGGAGTTCCATCTGGTGCAGGTTCGAAATCTTTATCAAAATCAAACTCTACAAATATTCCTTCGTCACATCCATTAATTGTATCGAATGCAAATACATCGATTATATCCCATACAATAGCTCCTGCTTCTTTTTGTGCTTTAATTTCTGATAATCCACCTGAATAGTCTACCCATTCAATAGGTATACCTAATGCTTTTGAAGTAGGATCACCATAACCTAACTTTTGACTTTCTGTATAAGCTCCACCCCAAGATGCAATAACAACTGCAAATGCCGATGAAGTAATTGAAAGAGCAAAAGTAATAGTAAGTAATAGTTTACTTAATTTTCTCATTTATCCTCCGTTTAAACGTTTTTTTATAAAAAAAGGATTACAACAAGTAAGAAAAATGGAGTCAACTGTTGATTTGACCAAATTATACGATAATTATGCTTAAATACTTAGAATTGTTCCAAACTATTTCACTTTGGGTCTAAAGCCCTTGCGTCTCTACTATTCCAGCCAATATTAATTTCGTTGCCTAGCTTAATATCCATTCTTGCTGAACTATTTGGTACTTTAAGTATAAATTCTTTGTTTCCTAATAAGTTTAATCTAACCCTAGTATGATCTCCGTGATAAATTACTTCTTCAATCTTTCCTTTGTGTTTATTATCCATATTATTTTCTGGATCTATAATTGCTCTTTCTGGCCTTAATGAAACTATTGTTTTTTCACCTTTCGATTTCACTCTAATTGGATTTGATAATATTTCAGTACCTGAATCTAATTTAACTTTACATTTACCATTTGAAATATCTGTGACTTCTCCATTAAAAGTATTATTTTCACCTATGAATTCTGCAACAAAAGAATTTACAGGTTCTTCATACAGTTTATCTGGGCTTGATAATTGCTGAACTTTTCCATCATTAAATACTGCTATTCTATT
>CACDDB010000002.1 GCA_902551445.1 uncultured Pelagibacteraceae bacterium
ATAATAATTAATTCAAATGTAAAAAATGAAATTAAGTTAACTCCAGAAATACTTAATTTATTAGGATGTAGTAAAGAGAATTTTTTAAAGCTAATTAATCATATGGGTTATAAGTCATTTCAAAAGGATAATGAGATATTTTTTAAGTATATTTCTAAAAGAAAAATATTTAAAATTAGTAAAACAAGTGAAGTAAAATCAGATAATGTTTTTGGAGTATTAAAAAATATAAATTTTAAATAAAATGTTTAAGTTTTTAAATAAAAATAAAAAAAAAGACTCTGATGATGAAATTTTTATTAAAACTGCAGCTTTATTGATACATGCAGCAAAAATTGATCAAAGCTATCAATTAGAAGAGAAAAATATTATTAAAAAAACAATAATTAGCTTAGGTGTTTCAGAAGAAAATTCCGATAGTTTAATTTCTAAAGCTGAAAAATATGAAAGTAATGAAAATCAAATCCTTGAATTTACTAGGGAAATTAAAAAAACTAGCCAAGATTATAAAATTAAAATAATTGAATCTTTATGGCATATAATTTATTCAGATGGTAATGCAGATATGTATGAAAATAGTTTAATGAGAAGATTATCAGGTTTGATCTATTTGGATGAAAAAATTGTAGGTGAAATTAAAAAAAAAATAAAATCTAATTAATTATTAATGACTTATATTGTTAATGAAAATTGCATTAAGTGTAAATTAATGGATTGTGTTGATGTATGTCCAGTTGATTGTTTTTACGAAGGAAAAAATATGCTTGTAATTAAGCCAGATGAGTGTATAGATTGTGGCGTTTGTGAACCAGAGTGTCCAATCGATGCTATAGTTCCAGATACAGAACCCGGTAACGAAAAATGGTTAGAAATAAACAAAAAATATTCCGAACTTTGGCCAAACATAAATCAGAAAAAAGATCCACCTGAAGATAACGAAAAGTATAAGAATGAAAAAAATAAGTACGAAAAATATTTTAAAGAAAATCTTTAAAAAGAATAATATAAAAAAAAAAATAAAAAAATCAAAGAAAATTAGTAAAGTATTAAAATCAAAAAAAAAGAAGTTAATAAAAAATAAAAAAGTAGCAAAATCAAAAACAAAATTATCTAAAAAAGCTCTTACTTCAAGGTCAGATGAAGTTCAAAATTATAATTTAAAAACAACAAAATCTTCAGACCAAAAACCTGAAATAGTTAAAATAAAAAAACAAGCCACAGAAAAGAAAATTTACAAAGTTAAAGATTATGTTGTTTACCCTAAGCATGGAGTTGGTCAAATAACAGAATTTAAAAAAATAAATATAGGAGGAATAGATGTTGAAACCTATATTTTAAAATTCGAAAAAGATAAAGCTAATGGCATGGTACCAGTAAATAAACAATCAAACTTAAGACCCTTGGCAACAGTAAATCAAATTAACAAGTGCGTAAGTATTTTAAAAGGTACTCCTAAAATAAAGAGAACAATGTGGAGCAGGAGGGCTCAGGAATATGAGGGAAAAATCTCATCTGGAAAAATATATGAATTAGCAGAAGTTGTAAGAGATCTAAATAAAGGTGATGATCTAATGATAGATCAATCATATAGTGAGAGGCAACTATTTGAAAAAGCATACGATAGACTACTTAGCGAATTTCAAATAGTCTTAAGTAGCTCTTTAGAAGATACACAGAGAAAAATCGATAAAGCTTTAAAACGAAATTTAGAAATACAAAAATCAAAAATTGAGAAAAAAATAGATACAGAAACAAAAAAAGAAACTAATCAAATAGATGATGAAATTGTTTCAGAACAACTAGGTTAAAAAAAAAACGCTTCTCACAACTAATGTTACGAGAAGCGTTTTAAGTTAAAAAGAATACTAAATTATCTTCTTCTTCTTCTTTTCTTAGCTTTCTTTTTAGCTTTTTTCTTAGCTTTTTTTCTTCTTTTAGCCATCTTTAGCTCCCTTTTTATTTTACGAATCATTTGATTCGCTTAGTTTCCTTTTTTTATTTTTTTTAAATAGTTATGTCAATTGTTTAATTTTAGATATTAAATTAAAAAAATTATTTTTTATTTTTTTTAGAAAATATTTTAAATTAGTTAAGTAAATAGCGATTAATAAACTGTTTTTAAAAATAAACTTAATAAAGATTTTCTAATTGTTTTTTATATTTTTCTGTAACTTTTTTTCTTTTTACTTTCATAGTTGGTGTTAATAAACCATTTTCTATAGAAAAATTTTCGTTTATTAATTGAATCTTTTTTATTTTTTCTACTAAACTTAATTTTTTATTTATTTTTTCAATAATTTTATTTATTTTTTCTTTTTTTTCAAAAAAATCTTTATTTGGAACAATCAATGCTACTAAATAATTTTTTTTATCTCCATAAACCATACATTGATCAATTTCTAATTCATTCGTAATCATGTTTTCAATTTTAGCTGGAGATATATTGTCTCCTCCAGCGCTAACTATAATGTCTTTTTTTCTATCAGTTATTTTTAAATAACCATCTTCAGGATTTATTTCTCCTATATCGCCAGTATGTAGCCATCCATCAATTATAACTTTTTCAGTTTCTTCTTTGTTGTTCCAGTATCCTATCATTACATTCTCACCCTTAACTAATATTTCTCCATCTTCTGCAATTTTAACCTGGTTACCTTTGAAAGGTGGTCCTACGGTTTCAACTTTTATGTTATGTATAGGGTTGCAACTAACTACTGGAGAAGTTTCTGTTAATCCATATCCTTGAAGTGTAGGCAGTCCTATAGAATTAAGAAATTCACCTATTTCTTTATCTAAGGCTCCTCCTCCAGATACGAAAGCTTTTAAATTTCCACCAAACTGTTTTTTTATTTTTTTTCTTACCAATATCTCAACTACCGAATTCAACAATTTTTCAAAAAAGCTCATTTTTTCCCCTAACAATTTTTTCTTCCCTAGTCGAATTGTGGCCTCAATTAATTTAGCTTTAAAACCAATTTGTTTTTTCATGTTGATATTAATTTTATTATATAAATTTTGATAAAATCTTGGAACAGCTGTCATAATTGTTGGTTTAGCCTGAGATATATTTTCTAAAAGTTTTTCTATTTTTTCAGCATAAAAAACTTTTGCACCAACGGCTATTTGTACAAACTGCACACAATGTTCATAGGAATGTGAAAGAGGTAGCCAAGTCAAAAATGTTGGCCTTTTGTCTATTATAGGTTTTAAAATTTCACATGCACCATTTATATTGTTTAAAATACCTCCATGACTTAAAACTACACCTTTTGGATTACCGCCTGTTCCAGATGTATAAATTATACAAGCTGGCGACGATCTTTTTAGACTAGTTTTTTGTATTTTTTCTGTTTCTAATAATTCGTTTTCAAGTATAGAATAAAAATTAATAAATTTTTCTTTATTACTTATCTCTAAATTATTTGTAGCTTCGTTTACTTTATCTAGTGTAATGATTTTTTTTATGAAGTTTCTTTCTTTGATTGTTGAATTTAATTTTTTTAACATTTCATTATTAGAAACAATAATAATTGATGGCTCACAATCATCGATTAAGTATTTGTAATCATCTTTAGTATAAGTTGTGTATGCTGGAACAGTAATACCACCTGATAACATAATGGCTAAATCACAAATAAACCATTCAGGTCTATTTTCAGAAACTAAAAGGCATCTATCTCCTTCATTAATATTTTCTTTTATTGCTTTTGAAAGTTTAAATATGTTTTTTTTTGTATCTCCCCATGTAAAGATTTTTTTATTATTTGGGTTTAACCACTGTAGTAAAATACTTTTAGGATTTTGTTTTTCTGCTTGATAAAAAAATAATTCAATTAAATTGTTAAAATTATCTAAATTCATATTTCATTGGTGGGCAAAGAGAGACTCGAACTCTCACAGTATTACTACCATTGGATTTTGAGTCCAACGCGTCTACCAGTTCCGCCATTCGCCCAGTATATTTATTAAAATTGGACTTATATTTTTGTTGGAATTTAAAGCATTTATATAAATCATAAATAAATAGTATAAGAAGAATTATTGTAATAAAACTAAAAAATGCTTAAAGAATTGTATTATAAATCATTAAAACTTGCTTCTCATAAAAGTTCCAAATACTTTCTAGCATTTATTTCTTTCATTGAAAGTTTTATTTTTCCAATACCGCCAGATGTTTTAATTATACCTATGACAATTGCTAAACGTCAAGAATGGATAAAGATAGCAACCATAGCAACCATTGGGTCTGTAGCTGGGGCATGCTTAGGATATTTTATTGGATATGTATTTTTTAATGAAGTTGGATTAAAAATTTTTGAACTTTATGGAGTGGATAATACTTCTTTTCTTAAAGACAAAGTATCATCAGAAGGAGGAATTGTTGCATGGATTACATTGCTCGCAATAGCTGGATTTACTCCAGTTCCATTTAAGTTATTGACCATAACAAGTGGGTTTGTACATTTTAATATAATTTATTTTATCGCTATTGCTGCTGCAACCAGAGGATTAAGATTTTTTTTAATTGCTTTTCTAATTGGAAATTTTGGCCCGGCAATGAAAAAAATTATTGAAAAAAAATTACTTACGGTATCTATAATATTCTCTATAGTGATAATTGTATTAGCTTACTTTATTTATAATTTTTTGATTAATTTTACTAATTAAAATGCAAAAACTATTAGAAATTAGAAAATTTTATTTATTAATTTTCTTTATATGTTTAATTTCTCTAATTAGTGCAGTTTATATAGAATACATAATGGAACAGAAACCATGTATGCTTTGTATATATCAAAGAATACCTTATCTTGTTTCAATATTTATTTGCTTTTTTGGGTATAATTATTCTAAAAATTCTTTGTGGTTATATTTATTAACATTAACTTTTGTTTTGAGCTCTGTGTTATCTGGATATCATCTTGGTATTGAAAACAATTTTTTTAGTGAATTTTCTGGATGTACAAATAATAGTTTAGACATCACAGATAAATCAAAAATATTAGAATCCTTAAGTAAAAATATGCCAAACTGCAAAGATGTAAACTTTAAAATTTTTGGATTATCTCTTGCGACCATTAATTTTATGATTTCTTTAACAATTAGCGCTATAAGTATCTTAATTATTAAAAATGAAAAAAACAGATAAAAACAAACTTGAAGAATTTATTAGAGTTGATCATGCTGGGGAACGTGGAGCTATGAAGATTTATGAAGGGCAATTATTAGCTTTAAATACTTTAATTAAAAACGAACCTTTAAAAAAAAAAATTGAGGAAATGAAAGTGCATGAAAAAGAACATTTGGACTTTTTCGAAAAAGAATTAAAAACAAGAAGCATTGAGCCAACAAAATTTTTACCTTTATGGGACATTTTGGGAGTTACTCTAGGATTTGGATCTACAATTATGGGAAAAAAAGCAGCTATGCTCTGTACAGCTTCTGTGGAGGAAGTAATTGATAAGCATTACCAAAATCAAATAAATCAACTTGAAATAGATGAAAAAAATCTAAAAAATAAAATCAAAAAATTTAGAGAAGATGAAATACATCATAAAGATATAGCATACGAAGAAGGTGCAACAAAAGAAGGGCCTTATTTCTTATTAGATAAAATAATTAAAACTGGATCTAAATTAGCAATTAAGATATCAGAAAAAATTTAGCTAAGGTTCAAGCTCCACATCCCAATACAAATAGTCCATCCAGCTTTTATGTAAAAAATTTGGTGGAAAATTTTTTCCATTTTTATGAAGATCTTCTGTTGTAGGTTGATAGGGTTTTTGAGTTAAAGTCATACCTGATATTTTAAGCAGTCTTCCACCTTTTTTAACATTACAACTAGAGCAAGCTGTAACTACATTGTCCCAATCTGTTTTCCCTCCTTTTGATTTTGGTAATAAATGATCAAAAGTTAATTCTTTATTACTACCGCAGTACTGGCACATAAATTTATCTCTTAGGAATACATTAAATCTTGTAAAGTTAGGATTTGATTGTGGGTTTATAAAACTTTTTAACGCAATAACGCTAGGAAGCTTCATACTAAAGGAAGGGCTTCTAATAACCCTGTCATAATGACTTACTATAACAACTCTATCTAAAAAAACCGACTTAATAGAATCTTGCCAGCTCCAAAGAGACAAAGGATAATAACTCAAAGGTCTGTAATCTGCATTTAAAACTAAAGCAGGACACTTTTCTAAAGATAAATTTTGTTCAATTGTTTCCATTTTTTATTATAGATTAGCGCAATTAAATTAATTTATCAATAATACAATAAATTTATTAAAGATTTATTAAATTGTTAAGTTTTTTTTTATATAATTTAATCCTGCGCTTGACGCTTCAATTGAAATATGGTGATCACAATTACTAATAAGTTTGGTTTCAACATTAATTTTTTGTCTAATCAAAAAATCTTTTGCTTCTAATAAATGATTTGATGGCACAACGGTGTCCATATCACCGTGTATAAGAAATATTTTAGTTTTAGATTTAATTCTATGAGCCAAATCTTCTTTGTTAATGATTTTTCCAGAATATCCTAATATACAATTATAATGTTCTTCCGAAGTTAAGCCTACATTTATAGACATCATACATCCTTGGCTAAAACCTGAAATACAGATTTTTGAATTATCTAATTTAAATTCCTTTTTTATTTCACTAATAAAAGATTTTACTTTATTTTCTGCTTTTATTGACTCATCTAAAATATATTTTTCATCATTTTTTGATAAATCAAACCACTGAAATCCAGATGGATTGACAGAACATTTCTCGTGTCCATCTGGACAAAAAAAAATTGTATTTGGTAAAAATCTTTTCCAATTAAGTGTTAATGCGCTGATATCATTTCCATCGCCTCCATAGCCATGCAGTAAAATAACAGCATTTCTAATTTCATTTCCATCATTTGGATAAACAATTTTTGTATTTAAAATAAATTTCATAATTATTAAAAATTAATCAAAATGTTTTAACCATTCAATAAATTTTTGATCTTCAAAATCAATAGGTCCAAGTATTCTAGCAAATTCTTTGCCTTCTTTATTGAACAAAATTGTTGTTGGAAGCCCAATTAAAGAGAGTTCATTTGGTAAAATATTTTTTTTATCAATAAAAATTTTTAAATTATCTATTTTTAAATCATTATAAAACTTCTTTGATTTTGAAATTTCTTCCCTACCAACATTTATTGGAAAAATTCTTAAGTTTTTAAAATTTGGATTAGATTGTAGTCTATTTAACGAAGGCATTTCTTTTCTGCAGGGAGCACACCAAGTAGCCCAAAAATTTATGATAACAAGAAAATTTTTATAATTTTCTAAATTAATTGTTTCATCATATAAATTATTAAAAGCTATTTCCTTATGTTTTATAGGGTCTTTATGAACTGTTAAATTTTTAAATTTTGGTTGCTGTATTGCATAAGATGTACTTGATGATATTAGATAGATAAAGATTAAATAAATTTTTAATGTTAATAATTTCATTCTGATGGATATAGTTACATACCATGAGTAAAAATAAAAACAATAAAGCAGTTTGGAATATAAGAATAAAAAAAGATTCATCCTCAATATTTAAAAAAGCAGGAAGTTCTATAAATATTGATAAAAGACTTTTTAAAGAAGACATCTTGGCTAGTACAGCTCATGTTGAGATGCTTTTTAAACAAAAAATTATATCTTTCAAAATTAAAAACAAAATTGTTTGGGGTTTAAATAAAATAAGAAATGAAATAATAAAAAAAAAATTCAATTTTAAAATTGAACATGAAGATATTCATATGAATATAGAAAGAAGACTTTTTGATATCATTGGTGATGACGCTGGTTTTGTTCACACTGCAAGATCTAGGAATGATCAAGTAATAACTGACTTTAAATTGTGGCTCAGAAACTCTACAAATGAAATCGTCAAACTATTGAACTCTTCTATAAAAATAATATTAATTTGTGCTGATAAAAATATCAAAACAATCATGCCTGGATTTACACATTTAAAAAATGCTCAACCAATTTCTTTTGCTCATTATTTGCTAGCATATGTTGAAATGTTTCAAAGAGATAAAAAAAGATTTAAAAATAATTTAGATAACCTTATGGAAAATCCGCTAGGTGTTGCAGCAATAGCTGGCACATCATTTAATATAGATAGAAATTTTACAACAAAAAAATTAAAATTTAGTACGCCTACAAAAAATTCTATTGATACAGTTTCTGATAGAGATTTTGCTATTGACTTTCTATATGCTGTATCTGTTTGTTCTTTGCACATTTCACGTTTTGCTGAAGAATTTATTATATGGAATTCTGATGCTTTCAAACTAATACAGCTTAATGATAAGATTGTAACCGGATCATCAATAATGCCACAAAAAAGAAATCCAGATCCCTTAGAATTTCTAAGAGGAAAATCAGGAAATGCTTTTGGTAATTTATTTTCGATGCTAACTATTTTAAAAGGACTACCATTATCTTATTTCAAAGATATGCAAGATGATAAAGATTTAGTTTTTAAATCTTATGATCAATTAAAAAATTCATTATTAATTTTTAATGACATTTTAAAAAACTTTAGTGCAAATAAGAAAAGGATGTTTGAACTAGCAAAGTCAGGTCATACTACTGCAACTGATTTGGCAGATTACATGGTTAAAGAGCTTCATTTTCCTTTTAGAAAATCTTACGAAATCACTTCTAAAATTGTAAATTTTGCTGAATCAAAAAGAAAAAATCTTGATGAATTAGATATAAATGAGTTAAAAAAAATTGAACCAAAATTAAACGAAGATGTATTAAAGATTTTTGATCTAAGAAACTCAATAAAATCAAAAAAATCTTATGGTGGTACTTCTTTTGAAAACATTAAGAAAATGATAAACAAATATAAAAAGGAAATAAAATAATGAAATATATTGCTATAATGTTTTTTTTAATTGTTATGTTGGTTTCATGTGGAAAAAAAGGAGACCCTACATATAAAGAGTCAAAAATTTTAATTCAGACCACAATGAATGGCTAATGAATTATAGAAATAATAATTTGTATGTTGAAAATGTTAGTGTCCAAAAAATAATAAAAAAATTTGGGACACCTTCATATTGTTATTCTTTAAACAAAATCAAATCAAATATAAGAAATTATAAAAAAAATTTCAGGTCTATTAATCCATTATTATGCTTTGCAGTAAAATCAAATTCGAACATTCAAATATTAAAAGAAATTAAAAAAATGGGAGTTGGTGCTGATGTAGTGTCCAAGGGTGAATTGCTTTTATCTCTTAAAGCAGGTATTAATTCAAAAAAAATAGTATTTTCTGGTGTTGGAAAAAGCCAAGACGAAATTAAATTCGCTATTAATAAAAATATTTTATTAATTAATGCTGAATCAGAGAGTGAAATAGATTTAATTGAAAAAATTGCTAAAGTTAAAAATAAAAAAATTAACATTGGAATAAGACTAAATCCAAATATTGATTCAAAGTCTATAAGAAAAATTTCGACAGGAAATAGAGATGATAAATTTGGTTTAACTGAAAAAAATTTTTTAAAAATTATAAAAAAATATAAATCTTCAAATAATTTAAATATTAAATGTCTAAGTGTTCATATTGGTAGCCAAATAACTAGCTATAAACCATATGAAAAAATGCTGAAAGTAATTAGCTCTGTAATAAAAAAATCTAATTATAATTTTGATTTTATTGATTTAGGTGGAGGAATAGGAATTAAATATAATAACGATACTAAAATATTTAATTATTATAAATATAATTCTATTATTAAAAAGTTTTTAACTGATCATAAATCTAAAATTATTTTTGAACCTGGTAGATCAATTATTGGAGATGCAGCCTTATTATTAACAAAAGTCATATATATAAAAAAAACTAATAAGATTAATTTTGTTATTTTAGATGCTGCAATGAATGATTTTATGAGACCAGCATTATATGGCGCTGTACATAAAATTATTTCTATAAATAAAAATAAAAAAATAATTAAAAAAAATCATGAATTTGTTGGACCAATATGTGAAACAACAGATAAGTTTTTATCTATTTCAAAATTCCAAACGCTAAATGAAGGTGATTGTTTGGCTATTTGTGATGTAGGTGCATATGGTATGGTTTTAAGTTCTAATTACAATCTAAGAACTAAACCACCTGAAATATTAATTAATAATTCATTATCAAAAGTAATAAAAAAGAGACAAAAATTAATTAATATAATTTAGTTATTTATTAAATGATTAGAAGTTTAATTTTCAAATTTTTTTTCTATTTAGGTATAGTAGTAATTTGCATATTTTTTTTACCAGCTATGCTATTGCCCCAAAAAATTGTGTTATTTGGTGGAAAAATTATGGGACACTGGAGCAAAATTTGTCTTAACGTTTTTTTATCAACAAAAATTATTATTAAAGGAAAAGAAAAAATAATTTTAGATGAAAATTTTTTTATCGCATGCTCACATCAATCAATGTTTGAAACATTCTTTTTACAAACAATCTTTAATTCTCCCATATTTATATTAAAAAAAGAATTATTAAGCATACCGATTTTTGGAATGTATCTAAAAAAAATAGGCTCCATATCAATAGATAGAGACAGAACTACAAAAGAGAATTTAGGTTTTTTTGAAAAAATTAAAACCTCAGTTTCTTCTTCTAACAGGCCAGTAATTATATTTCCTCAAGCAACTAGAATGTCCCCTGAAGATAGAACTCCTTTCAAAAAAGGAGTTGCAAGAATTTATAAAAATTTAGAAATTAAGTGTCAACCCGTTGCAATTAATTCAGGAAATGTTTGGCCAAAAATTGGATATTTAAGTTCAAACAAAATATTAACTATATCAATTTTAGATGCTATGGAGCCTGGCTTAGAAGAAGGAGAGTTTTTAAATATTTTGCAAAAAAAAATTTATAAAGAATTAGATATTCTAAATTAACCTTTCATTGGCATAACTACATATATACTGTCGTAATCACCAGGATCTTTAATTAATGCTGGGGAGCCAGAATCTTTAAAATATATTTCTATTTTTGAACCATCTAGCTGTGAAGCAATATCAATTAAATATCTAGAATTAAAACTTACATCCATCTCATAATCAAATTTTACACTTATAGTCTCTTTGCCATCTCCACTATTTGCATTATTAACAGATAAATTTAATGTATCTTTTAATAAGTTAAATTTAACACCATCTTTTTTGTCAACTGAAACTGATGCAACTCTATCCACTGAATCTAAAAATAATTTTAAGTCAACTTCAAGTTTTTTTTGATTTTCTTTTGGGATAACCTGAATATAATTAGGAAATTTTCCATCAATCAATTTAGAAATTAGAATGCTATTACTCATTTCAAATTTAATTTTTGATTTTATATTTGATATTTTAACTTCACCTTCGTAATCATCTAATATAGTACATAGCTGGAAAATAGTTTTTTTTGGCAAAATTATTGGTTCAAATTCAACTTTATCTTTTAAATTTACTTTAGAAACTGACATTCTATGACTATCAGTAGCTGCAGCAGTTAGAAAAATTTTATCTTCTACAACAGACTGATGAAAAAAAATCCCACTTAAGTAATGTCTTGTTTCGTCGTTTGATACTGAAAATTTGCACTTATTTAAAAGTTTTAAAAGCTTTTTGGACTCTATTTTGAATTCATTTTGATTAAAATTTTCATCTGTTAAAGGAAATTCTGATGCCTTAATACAATTCAAATTAAAAACTGATTTTTCAGATTCTAAATGTAATTTACTTTCACCATCGCTTGAAAAGTTAATTTTTTTACCAGACGAAAATTTTCTAACTATATCATACATTATTGAAGACGATGTGGTTATTTGCCCTTCTTCTATAATCTCTACATCTGAAATCTTATGAATAAATATAATATCTAAGTCTGTAGCAGTTATAGTCAAATCTTTTTGGCTAGCATTTAGTAGCACATTTGAAAGTATTGGAAGCGTACTTCTCTTTTCAATTACTCCCTGACAGTAATTTAGCGATTTTTGAAAATCTTGTTGATTTATGTTAAATTTCATTTTCTTTAAAATATAAAATTTTATTTTTTAAAGTATCAATATTAACGTTTAACTCATTATCTTCTTTCCTTAATTTTTCTATTGTTTTAACTGAGTGTATTACAGTTGTATGATCTCTATTTGAAAACGATCTACCTATTTCAGGTAAAGATTTAGAGGTAAGCATCTTAGACAAATATATGGCGGTTTGTCTTGGCCTAACTAGATATCTTGATCTTCTTGATGACAACATTTCACTTTTGCTAATCTTAAAATATCTACAAACTATATTTTGAATTAAATCTATAGTTACTTTATTTTCCGATAAGTTTAACAAATCTTTTAAAATAACTTTTACTTCAGAAATATTTGGCATTTTATTATATATTTTAGAAAATGACACAACTCTATTTAAAGCACCAATAAGTTCTCTTATACTTGTTTTAATTTCATGACTAATAAATTTCAAAATTTCTTCATTAATATTTATATTATCTATTTTTAAGTATTTAAGTTCATCAGACTTTGTTTTAATTATTTTATACCTTAGGTCATAATCCGGATTTTGAATATCCACAACTAGACCTCCTGCAAATCTTGACTTTATTCTTTCTTGAATTCTTAAAAGCTTATTTGGGGCTCTATCAGCAGAAACAATTATTTGCGAACCTTTATCTAATAATGCATTAAACGTGTGGAAAAATTCTTCCTGCATAGCTTCTTTTCCATTCATAAATTGAATATCATCAATTAGTAGTACATCAGCATTTCTGAAGTAATCTTTAAATTTTACCATTTCGTTTGATTTTATTGATTTAACAAATTGATACATAAATCTTTCTGCAGATATGAACATTACTTTATTTTTTTCTCTAAGTTTTAGTCCAATAGCGTTTAAAAGATGAGTTTTTCCCATACCAACTCCGCTATAAATATATAAAGGATTATAATGTGCTATATCTTCGGAAACCTTTTTTGATGCTTCAAAAGCCAATTTATTACTTGATCCTAGAATAAAGTTTGAAAAGTTTTTATTTTGATCAAGTCTATTATATTGAATGTAGGAGTCTTTAATGAAAGATACATTGTCTTTTAAATAATTATTTACTTTTTCTTGATTGCTTGAAATACTTTTATTACTAAAGTCTTCATTTTTATTATTAATTGCAAATTCTATTCTTGTAATCTCTCTATTATAATTTTTAACAATTTGTAATATTTGATCTAAATATCTTGATGTTATCCAGTCTCTAATAAATCTTGTAGGTACAGAAATTAAAATATAACTTTTATATTCATCAATGAAATTTATTTTTTTCAGCCAACTTTCAAAGATATCTTTCCCAAATTTATTTCTCATTTCTTCTTCTATTGAAGACCAATTTATCCTTTTTTCTAAGAGACTTTCGGAATTGTTGCTTAAATTATTTTTCATGGAAAAAAATAGTTAAAACTTAAATAAAGTTTTAATGCAATAAATTTATTTATTTTTAAAAAAAAAAATAAAATCTCTAATTGAATAAATTAAAACGGGAAATATTTTTTTCGGACTAAAGGAAAGGTTGAATTTAATTTATTTAGAGACATTATAAAATATATAACTTTTAATAAGATTTTAAAACTAGATGTGGTATTTATTTTTATAAATTTTTTACATCTAGTAGATTTTAAAAAAATAATCTTATTGGTTGAATAGTTTAGAAATTAATTGTGTCTTTTAAGAAATTAATAACTACCAGAAGTTGTTAGAGAGCACTTATTTTTTTAGTTACTCTAGAAATATTTCTTGAAGCATTTTGCTTTTTTATGATACCTGTTTTAGCAATTTTCATAAGCTCTGAATTAAACTTTGGCAAGTAAACCAGTGCTTCTTTTTTATTTTTTTTTTCTATTAATGAGTGCATTTTTTTTAATGCGTTTTTGAATCTACTTTTTCTAGTACGATTTACCCTAGTTTGTTTACTTATTTTTCTTATTCTTTTAATTGCTGATTTTAAATTTGCCATTCGCGCGATGGTATAACTTGCTATATAATTCTGGTCAACAAAATAATATCTTATTTTTGACAATTATTACAATAAAAAGTCGATCTATTATTAATGTTAATTTTTTTTATTATTCCATCACAGTTTTTTCTTAAACATTTTAAATTTTTTCTTTCATATACCTTAAATTCTTTTTGAAAATTTCCAATTGAACCTTTGGCATTTTTAAAATCTTTTATGGTAGATCCACCCCTTTTTATTGCTTTAATTAAAACAAAATGGGTATATTTAACTATTCTTTTCATATTTTTAATATTCAGATTTTTCCCTTTTTTTAAAGGATTCAACTTACAATAATAAAGTATTTCACTTGCGTAAATATTTCCAATTCCAGAAACAAAATTTTGATCTAACAAAAAGTTTTTTATATTTTTTGACTTATTTTTTAATTTTTTTTTTAAATAATTTAAATTAAATCCACTATCTAAAGCTTCGGGGTAAAAAGGTTTAAAAAAGCTATCTAACTCATATTTAGATTTTATTAATTTAAAGAATCCAAATCTTCTAGGATCATTATAAACTAAACTAAATTTAGAAAAATTAAACTCAACATGATTATGTTTTTTTGGTAAAATTTTTGAATGATAAAAACTTAAATTTGTATTTTTATTTGGATTTTTATTGTCTAATAAATGTAATGTTCCTGTCATTCCTAAATGAATAATGCAATAATTATCATTTAGAAAATGAAGAATAATAAATTTTGATTTTCTAGTTATATTTAATATTTTTTGATTTTTTAAAAAGTCCTCAAATCGATCCTCTATTCTATATCTTAAGCTGCGGTTAAAGACACCAACTTTGCTGATTTTTTGATTTTTAACCTTATTAAAAAGCGACCGTTTAACTATTTCTACTTCTGGCAATTCTGGCATTTAATATTATATTAAATAATTAAAGTAATAAACAATGCAACAAAATCTCCAACAAAAAAAAGGGTTAGTTGAAAATGTATTTAATAAAGTATTTGATAAATATGATCTAATGAATGACTTAATGTCATTAGGAATACATAGGGTTTGGAAAAAAGAACTAATTTATATGATGAATCCGTCTATAGGACAAAACCTGGTAGATGTAGCTTGTGGGACTGGTGATATTGCAAAATTATTCAACGAAGCAACAAATAATAAATCAGATATTGTTTGTGTTGACCCAAATAATAAAATGCTCTCTGAAGGGAGAAAAAAACTTAAAAGATTAAAAAATATAAAATTTATAAAAGGAAATGCAGAAAAATTATTTTTTCCTAATAATACTTTTGATTTTTATACGATAGTGTTTGGTTTAAGAAATACAAAAAATATTAGTAAAAGTATATCTGAAGCGCACAGAGTATTAAAAAAAGGTGGTAGATTTTTGTGTCTTGAGTTCTCTAAGGTTGAAAATTCAAATTTGAATTTTTTTTACAAAAATTATTCAAAGCTTATACCAATATTTGGTCAAATGATTGTTGGAGACAAAAAACCTTATGAATATCTAGTAAATAGCATTGATAAGTTTATAAACCAAAAACAACTTATTGAGATTATGAAAAAAAATAATTTTACAAATTGTGTCTATAAAAATTTAAATGGAGGAGTTGTTGCTATTCACTCTGGGTGGAAAATTTAATGATAAAAAAAATTATTATATTATTAAAACTAGCAAGAAAAATTGCTAAATCTGATGCTTTAAAGGTTATTTCAAAAACTCATGAACCTCCCTTTTTATTAAAAACAATTGCAAGTATTTTTTCATTTTCATTTTCAAAAAGTAGTGAAAATAATATGAATTCTACTGATGAGGAAAGACTGTGTAGCTCCTTAGAAAAAATGGGAACTACATTTATAAAACTAGGTCAATTTCTAGCCACTCGACCAGATATAATTGGAAAAGAATTATCTAAACAACTAGAAAAGTTGCAGGATAGGCTTCCTCCTTTTTCATCAAACGAAGCAAAAAAAATTGTAAAAAATGAGTTGAGTGAAAAAATATATAATTCAATAATAAATTTCAGTGAGCCAGTTGCTGCTGCTTCTATTGCTCAAGTCCACAAAGCCAAAATAAATGATGGAAAGGAAATTAAAGATGTGGCGATAAAAATTTTAAGGCCAAATATAAAAAAAACTTTTAATGAAGAAATTGACTCTTTAATGCTACTAGCTTATTTTATTGAAAGTTTTATAAAAAAAACAAAAAGACTAAAACTTGTTGAAGTTGTATTTCTTTTAAAAGAAATTACAAATCATGAAATGGACTTGCGGTTCGAAGCTGCTGCTGCAAATGAATTTGCGGAAAATACAAAAAATGATTTGGGTTTCCATGTACCAAAAATTTACTGGAATTATACAAGTGAAAATGTTTTAACTCTTGACTGGATTGATGGCATTTCGATAAGAGAAAAGCTAATTTTAGAAAATAAAAATATTGATACTAGTAAAATTGCAACAGATATCATTCAACACTTTTTAAGACATGCGGTAAGAGATGGTTTGTTCCATGCTGACATGCATCAAGGAAATCTTTTTGTAGATAATACTGGTAGAATTATAACTGTAGACTTTGGAATAATGGGCAGAATAGATAAATTAAATAGAAGATATCTAGCAGAAATACTTTATGGTTTTATTCAAAGAGATTATAAAAAAGTAGCTGAAGTACACTTGGCTGCAGGACTAGTTCCTCAAGGCGTTAATTTAGATGAATTTTCACAAGCTTTAAGAGCAATCGGAGAACCAATATTTGGCCAAACAGTGAAGGATATTTCTGGAGGTAAACTTTTACAACAACTATTTAATATTACAGAAAAATTTAATATGCAAACTCAACCCCAGTTGCTTTTACTTCAAAAAACAATGGTTGTAGTTGAAGGTGTTGCAAGACAGCTAAATCCAAATACAAATATTTGGAATACTTCAAAACCAGTTTTGGAAAAATGGTTAAAAGAAACTAAAGATCCATTGTATTCAATTTCGGAATCTTTGAAAGACTCAGCTGAAATACTTAAAAAACTACCAGAATTACCAAAAATAATGGATAAAGCTAATCAGGCCTTATCTTATTTTGCTAGCGGTCAAATACCTCAAAATTCTAATTCTTATTCGGCCTTAAAAGAAAAAGAATTAGAGATGAAGTCATTTAGAAACCAAAGTATTATTGGAATATTATTACTTGTCTTTTTAGGTTTCATAGTATTTTAATTCTAAAATGAATATTTTAAATAAAAAAAAAATTTTACTTATTATTTGCGGTGGTATTGCTGCCTATAAAAGTTTAGAATTAATAAGACTTTTAAAAAAAAGAGGTGCTTTTGTTAAAACTGTTTTAACTAAAAGTGGATCTGAATTTATAACTCCACTATCAATTTCTTCTTTATCCCAAGAAAAAGTATATACAAATTTATTTGAAGCTACAAACAACTCAGAATTGGACCATATTTCTTTATCAAGATGGGCGGATATTGTATTAATTGCTCCTGCAACTGCAAATATAATTTCAAAACTAAGTTATGGTTTGTCGGATGATTTAGCCTCAACAATTGCATTGGCTTCGAATAAACAAATATTTATTGCACCAGCTATGAATGTAAGAATGTGGGAACATCAGTCTACCAAAGAAAATATTAGTAAAATCAAAGAGCTTGGATATCAAATAATTGGACCAGAAATTGGGGATATGGCTTGTGGCGAATATGGTAAAGGAAAAATGACCGAACCTGAACATATACTTAATTTTTTAGAAAATTATTTAAATATCATAAAAAAAAATAATAAATTTAGAGCCTTAGTTACAGCTGGACCAACTTACGAATATATAGATCCTGTAAGGTATATTTCTAATAGATCAAGCGGAAAGCAAGGTTATGAAATCGCAAAATCTTTAGTTAAGAGTGGATTTGAAACTACTTTAATCTCTGGACCCACACATTTAAATCCACCTTATGGAATTAATTTAGTTAAAATTAATTCAGCAGAAGAAATGTTTAATGCTACTATAAATAATCTCCCTGTAGATGTTGCAATATTTTCTGCAGCAGTTGGTGACTATAGAGTTACAAATAAAAAAAAAGAAAAGATAAAAAAAAGCAAAAATATGAGTTTAGATTTAGAAAAAAATGTTGATATTATTAGTCATATATCAAAACATAATTCTCTTAGACCAAGAATTGTAATTGGTTTTGCAGCTGAAACAAATAATTTAATAGAAAATTCACAAAAAAAACTTCAACAAAAAAAATGTGATTGGATAATTGCAAATGATATTTCAAATAAAAATATAGGTTTTGGATCTGATTTTAATGAGGTTGTTATATTGTCTGATAACAAAAAAGAAAAAATTCCTAGGATAAAAAAATCTCTTTTAGCTGACAAAATTGTAGAAAGAGTAATTTCTCAATTAAATTAGTTTAATGGTAAAAGTTTTAGTAAAAAAACTTAATTCAAAAGTTAAATTACCATCATATAAAACTGAAGGATCTTCGGGTATGGATTTGATTGCCTTTGTTGATAAGCCAATAGAAATAAAACCTAACAATTCAGCTCTAATTCCGACAGGTTTGTCAATTGCAATTCCTCAGGATTGTGAAGTACAAATAAGACCGAGATCAGGTCTAGCGGCTAAATCAAATATCAGTGTTTTAAATACTCCAGGCACAATTGATAGCGACTATAGAGGTGAGTTAAAAGTAATACTATTTAATCATGGCAATAAAGAATTTATTGTAAAAAATAATGAGAGAATAGCACAAATGGTTCTTGCTCCAATTCTTAAAGTTAATTTTGAAGAAGTTGATAGTCTTCCAGATACAATAAGAGGAGATGGTGGCTTTGGATCAACTGGAAAATGAAATATAATTTAAAAAAAAATGTTATAGAGAGATACTCACGTCAAATTATATTAAAAAACGTTGGCGTAGCTGGACAGAAAAAAATTATTAACTCAAAAGTTTTAGTAGTTGGGGCAGGTGGGCTTGGTTGTCCTGTAATTGACACATTAAGTAGGGCAGGAGTAGGAACAATCGGAATAGCAGATCAAGATAAAGTTAGTCTTTCAAATATACATCGTCAAAATTTATACAATTTTCAGGATGTAGGAAAATTTAAAGTTGATGTTGTAAAAAAAAAAATTAAATCAATAAACAAATATACAAAACTAATTAAATTAAAGAAAAAAATTACAGAAAAGAATATACTTAAAATATTTAAAAATTATGAGATTATTGTTGATGGGTCTGACAATTTTAAAACTAAGTTTTTACTTAATAAATATTCTATTAAATACAACAAAACATTAATAGTTGGAGCAATAAGTAAGTTTGATGGTCACGTATTTACATTTAATTTTAAAAATAAAAAAACACCTTGTCTAAAATGCTTTTATCAATCAATGCCATCTGATGATTTATTAAACTGTGAATCAGAAGGTGTTTTGGGTTCTATAGCTGGTATTGTTGGAAATATTCAGGCTAACGAGGTATTAAAGCACATTCTTAATATTGGAAAAGACTTAAAAGGTTCAATATTAATTTTAAATTTACTTTCACTAAATCTTAGAAAAGCAAATTACTCAAAAAAAAAAAAATGTATATGCTCAAAATAACTTTTTTTTTATTATTAATTGTTTTTTTTACTAATAATGCATTTTCTAACCAAAATAACTATTTTCTTATGTTAAAGAATAAAAAAGTAAATGTAAGATATGGACCAAGTTTTGATTATCCAATTAAATTTATTTATAAAAAAAAATATTTACCTGTTGAAATTATAGATAAAAAGGAAAATTTTAGAAGAATAATAGATCACAAAAAAAATAGTGGATGGATACATATTTCTCAACTTAAAAAACCTAGCACTATAATTGTTCTTGAAGATAAACTTCTATTTAAAAAAGCTAGTAAATTTTCAAAACCAATAGTTAAACTAAAAAAAGGGCGCTTAGTAAAAATAAAAAAATGTATTTCAGATTGGTGTAAGGTTAAAACAGATAAATATTTAGGTTGGATAGATATTAATAATGTTTGGGGAAGATATTAGTATTTAATTTATATCAAAACGATCTAAATTCATTACTTTTGACCAAGTAGATACGAAATCCGAAATAAATTTAGTTTTAGAATCTTCGCAAGCATATACCTCTGATATAGCTCTTAGTTGAGAATTTGATCCAAAAATTAAGTCAACTCTACTTGCTGTCCATTTAACTTTATTTGTTTTACGGTCTCTTCCTAAAAATAATTCTTCACTTTTATCAATTTCTTTCCAGGTCGTATTCATATCAAGCAAATTAATGAAAAAATCATTTGTTAATGTTTCAGTTTTTTTTGTAAAAACTCCAATTTTAGATTTATCAAAGTTAGCATTCAAAACACGCATCCCTCCAATTAGAACAGTCATTTCAGGTGCTGAAAGTTTCATTAGTTGAGCTTTATCAACTAGCATCTCTTCAGCTGATACAGTGGTTTTATTTGATGATCCATTTTTTAACCTCGTAATATAATTTCTGAACCCATCAGCTTTAGGCTCGAGCAAACCAAAAGAAAACACATCTGTTTGATCTTGAGTAGCATCTCCTCTTCCACCTTTAAAAGGAACATTGATTTTGTGGCCAGCTTTTTTTGCTGCTTTTTCAATTGCAGCACATCCACCCAAAACAATTAGATCCGCCATTGAAACATTCTTCTTTTTTGTATCAAAACCTTTTTTAATTTTTTCTAAAGTTTTAATTGTTTTAGATAATTGAGGTGGATTATTAACTTCCCAATCTTTTTGTGGTGATAATCTAATTCTACCTCCATTAGCTCCGCCTCTCTTATCTGATCCACGAAAAGTAGATGCTGATGCCCATGCAGTTGTAACCAGTTGTGAAACGGATAAACCTGATTTTAGTATTTTTCCCTTAAGTGCTTTAATATCCTTATTTTTAAGTTTATACTTAGATTTTGGTATTGGATCTTGCCAAATCAATTGTTCTTTTGGTACTTCTGGACCCAAATAACAAGCCTTAGGCCCCATATCACGATGTGTTAACTTAAACCATGCTCTGGCAAATGCATCTGCAAATTCTTTTGGATTATTGTGAAAATGTTTAGAAATGGGCCCATATTTTGGATCCATTTTTAATGATAAATCGGTTGTTTGCATCATTGGAAGATTTTTCTTTGATTTTAAATGTGCATCAGGAGTCATCTCTATATCATGTCCATTTCTTTTGGGTTTCCATTGATGTGCTCCAGCAGGACTTTTTGTAAGTTCCCAATCATAACCAAATAAATTATCAAAATATCCCATATCCCATTTTATTGGATTACTAGTCCAAGCACCCTCTATTCCACTACTTATGGTATCAGCACCTAAACCACTCTTATAATTACTATTCCATCCAGTTGCTTGTTCTTGTATTTTTGAACCTTCTGGCTCCGGTCCCTTGTGAGATTCTGAAGCAGCACCATGAGATTTACCAAATGTATGTCCTCCAGCTACAAGGGCAACTGTTTCATAATCGTTCATTGCCATACGCCCAAAAGTTTCACGAATATCGTGCGCTGCTAAAAGAGGATCTGGGTTTGCGTCAGGGCCTTGTGGATTTACATATATTAATCCCATATGAGATGCTCCTAAAGGATTCTCGAGGTCTCTTTTGCCACTATATCGATTTACCCCTAGCCATTCTTTTTCAGATCCCCAGTAAATATCCTCTTCTGGTTCCCAAATATCTTCTCTTCCACCGCCAAAACCAAAAGTTTTAAATCCCATTGACTCTAGTGCAACATTTCCGATCAAAATAAAAAGATCAGCCCATGAAATTCTTTTGCCATATTTTTTCTTAATAGGCCAAAGTAATAATCTTGCTTTGTCAAGATTAACGTTATCTGGCCAACTATTTAAAGGAGCAAAACGTTGATTTCCAGTTCCAGCACCACCTCTTCCATCTCCAGTTCTGTAGGTTCCAGCAGCGTGCCAAGCTAATCTAATAAATAAAGGCCCGTAATGACCATAGTCTGCAGGCCACCAGTCTTGGGAGTCAGTCATTAATTTGTGTAAGTCTTTTTTTAGTGCTTTAAAATTAAGTTTTTTAAATTCTTTTGAATAATTAAATTTTTGCCCCATTGGATCAACTAAAGAGGAATGTTGGCTTAAAATTTTTAGATTTAAACTATTTGGCCACCAATCTCTATTGGAGGTACCTCTCCCTGTTGGATGTTTTGCTGGTGTGCCTACGCCTGTAAACGGGCATTTCGATTTTTCTTTTACTAATTCTCCACTCATAACAATAATTTATAATGATTCTAAAGTAGTGTCAATATGACAGTATTGATCCTAATTATATATTTAATAATTTTAAGATATTTGATTCTAATTACTATTCGCAATTTTAACTATAACTTCTATAGAATTTATTTTTTTTCCTGGAATTTTTTTTCTTATATCAATTTTTCCAACTTCACTGTTATCTAAATCTATAAGTTCATTCGTGCTTTCATTGAAAAAATGGTGATGATTTGAGGTATTTGTATCAAAATAAGTTTTATCACTATTTATAGAGATTTCTTTTAAATAACCTTTTTGTTTAAAAGCATTAATTGTATTATAAACTGTCGCAAGAGACACTTTTTTTTCTTTATGCTGATTTACAATCATTTTAGATAAACCTTGAATAGAAAAATGAAAAGTATTTTGTCTATCAAACAATAACTTACAAATTTGTAATCTCTGCCTTGTAGGTCTGAGACCTGAAGATCTTAGTTTTTCAATAAAAACACTGTTATTACTCATTTTTTGACCAATTTATAACAATTTTGAGAAATTTGTATATTATAATATTGCCACAAATAAAGTATTAAAGACCTACATTTATGGATAAAAAACCATCGTATAATTATGAAGAGCTAATAGATTGTGGAAATGGTAAGCTTTTTGGGCCTGGAAACGCAAAATTGCCTCTTCCGCCTATGTTGATGTTTGACAGAATATCAGAAATTAGTGAGAATAAAGGTGAATTTAAAAAGGGTTTGATTAAAGCAGAACTAGACATAAAAGATAACTTATGGTTTTTTGAATGTCACTTTAAAGATGACTCGGTTATGCCGGGTTGCTTAGGATTAGATGCAATGTGGCAACTAGTAGGTTTTTATTTAGGTTGGCTTGGTAACCCAGGAAAAGGAAGGGCATTAGGAGTTAATACGGTAAAATTTACTGGTGAAGTATTAAAAAATGTAAAGATGGCAAGTTACGAAATTAATATGAAGAGAATACTTATAAAAGAAGGGGCTACAGTAGGACTTGCAAATGGAATACTTAAAGCTGATGGAAAAAAAATATATTCAGCAGAAAATTTAAAAGTAGGATTATTTAAACAATGAAAAGGGTAGTTGTAACTGGAATTGGTATTGTTTCTTGCTTGGGAAATAACCAAGAAGAAGTTTTCCAATCTTTAATTAATTCAAAATCTGGAATTACTTTTTCGGAAGAATACAAAGAATACAATTTAAAAAGTAACGTACATGGTAAGCCAAATATAAAACTAGAAGACTATGTTGATAGAAAATTTATAAGATTTATGGGACCTGGATCTGCTTATAATTATGTTTCTATGGCTGAAGCTGTAAAAGACTCCGGATTAGATGAAAAAGATGTAAGCAATGTTACAACTGGCATGATAATGGGATCTGGTGGACCATCAATTGCAAATGTTATCCTGGCGGCAGACAAAACTCGAGAGAAAAATCCAAAGAAAATGGGACCATTTGTTGTTCCTCGAACTATGTCAAGCACTGCATCTGCAACATTAGCTGTTCCATTTAAAATTAAAGGAGTTAACTACACAATTAGTTCAGCATGTGCAACTAGTGGTCATTGTATTGGTAATGCCATGGAATTAATACAATTGGGAAAACAAAAAATTGTATTTGCAGGTGGAAGTGATGAAGTCCATTATGCTATGACCGCGATGTTTGATGCCATGACAGCACTTTCTTCAAAATATAATGATGCTCCTCAAACTGCTTCCAGACCATATGACAAAACAAGAGATGGATTTGTAATATCGGGAGGTGGTGGTGTTTTAGTTCTTGAAGAATATGAACATGCTAAAGCAAGAGGTGCAAAAATTTATGCTGAATTAACAGGGTATGGCGCTACTTCTGATGGATATGACATGGTTGCACCTTCAGGAGAAGGAGCAGTGAGATGTATGCAAATAGCTCTAAGCACTTGTAAAAATAAAATTGATTATTTAAATACACACGGAACCTCTACACCTGTAGGCGATATAACAGAACTTAAAGCGATAGGAGAAGTTTTTAAAGACAATATTCCAAAAATAAGTTCAACGAAATCTCTTTCGGGACACTCTTTAGGAGCTACTTCGGTACATGAAGCAATTTATAGTTTAATTATGATGAAAAATAATTTTATTTCAGCTTCTATAAATATTAATGATATGGATGATGACGCAAAAAAATTTCCAATAGTTATGAAAGTTGAAAAAGATGTAACTTTAAATTCTATTATGTCTAATAGTTTTGGATTTGGAGGAACCAATGCAACTTTGGTTTTTGAAAAGGTCTAATCTATGAGTTTAATGAAAGGAAAAAAAGGATTAATTATGGGAGTTGCTAATGAAAGATCTATTGCTTGGGGAATCTCTCAAAAATTGGCTGAGTCTGGAGCAGAAATGGCATTTACTTATTTAGGTGATGCTCTAAAAAAAAGAGTAATTCCTCTTGCAGAAAAATTAAATTCAAAAGTTACATATAGCTGCGATGTTGAAAAAAAAGAAGAAATAATAAGACTTTTTGAAGATATAAAATCACAATGGGGTCAAATCGATTTTGTTGTTCATGCAGTTGCATTCTCGGACAAATCTGAATTATCAGGTGAATATTTAAATACCACTAGAGAAAATTTTTTAAGAAGTATGTTGATTTCATGCTTTTCATTTACAGAGGTTGCAAAAGAAGCTTCTAAAATTATGAATAAAGGTGGAAGTATGCTTACATTAACTTACGAATCTAATAAAGCTATTCCAAATTATAATGTAATGGGCGTATGCAAATCTGCACTTGAATCAAGTGTTAAATATCTGGCTAGAGATTTGGGTTCAAAAGGAATTAGAGTTAATGCTATAAGCGCAGGACCAATTAAAACTCTAGCGGCATCTGCAATTGGAGACGCAAAATTTTTATACAAATGGAATGAAGATCACTCATTTTTGAAAAGAAACGTAGATATCCATGATGTAGGTAACTCAGCTGTATATCTGTTGAGTGAATTGGGAGGTGGAGTTACAGGTGAAATTCATTATGTAGATGCTGGTTACAATAAAGTAGGCATGCCTGATCCGAAAAATATTTCTTAAATAATGTCCAAAAGATATAGTGGAAAATCTTTTAAAGACTCTAGTGCAATGAAAAAACCTAAACTTTCTTTGAAAGAAAAAAGAAAACTTAAAAGAGAAAAAAAGAAGAATAAATAATGTGTATCTCTTTTTGCAAGACGCTCAGAACTTTATATAATTATTTGCAAATGTTAGGTATTCGCCATCGTGAGCCCTCTCTAACAATATAACCAACACAATTTTTAGAACCACATTTACAAACATGATCTTTATAATTGCAATCAAAGCTAAATCCATAGTCATAAGTTAATTCTTCATTTTTTTTTATATCTTTAATTGCAGTAATCCATATAACTGGTTTCTTTTCTTCAAGAACTTCACAATTAGGATTACATGAATGATTTATTAATCGAGCCGTATTAAATTTAAAATCTCCATCAATGAGATACTTTTTATTAAGTGTAAATAAATAAGTTATATCATAACCATACTTACTATTTTCCTCGGCCTGTTTATGGGTAATTTTTTTTCCTTTATATTCAATTATTCTTTCCCCTTTTTTTATATTACGTGCAGCACAAAGGCCTTTGTGGTGAATATTAGATTTAATTATTTTATAAGCTTTCATTATACTTAAATTTTTTTATTTAAGCTACAGCTTGTTTGATTGATAATTTTACTTTTCCCCTATCGAAACCAATAACTTTAACTTTTACTTGATCGCCTTCTTTTACAACATCTGTTACTTTGGCAACCCTTTTGTTTGCAAGCTCCGATATATGAACAAGACCATCTTGTTTTCCTAAAAAATTAACAAAAGCACCAAATTCCATAATTTTTATTACTTTTCCATTATAAATTTTATTCATCTCTGCTTTTGCCGTAAGATCCTTGATAAACTGCATAGCTTTATTTCTGGAATCTTCATCTGGAGCAGCTACAGTTACAACGCCTTCGTCATTTACATCAACTTTTGCTCCAGATTTTTCAACAATCTCTCTTATTGTTGCTCCACCTTTTCCAATTACAGTTGCAATGTCTTTTTTATCTACAGTTATTTTTTCCATTTTTGGAGTATGTTTTCCAACTCCATCTCTTGATTTTCCTAAAGCTTTATTCATTTCTCCTAAGATATGGATTCTTCCATCTTTAGCTTGTTTTAAAGCTTTCTCCATTATTTCAAAAGTAATTCCTGTAATTTTAATATCCATTTGAAGCGATGTAATGCCGTCTTTTGTGCCAGCAACTTTAAAATCCATATCACCAAGGTGATCCTCGTCTCCTAAAATGTCAGACAATACACTAAAATCATCACCTTCTTTAATTAATCCCATAGCTATTCCAGCAACTGGTTCTTTTATCGGAACTCCCGCATCCATTAATGCTAGTGAAGTTCCACAAACTGTCGCCATTGAAGACGAACCATTTGATTCTGTAATTTCTGATACTATTCGAAATGTATAAGGAAAACTTTCCTTAGACGGTAAAGACGAATTAATTGCTCTCCAAGCAAGTTTTCCATGTCCAATCTCTCTTCTTCCTGTTCCAATTCTTCCTGTTTCTCCAACTGAGAATGGGGGAAAATTATAATGAAGCATAAACCTTTGTCTTTGCAAACCTTCTAAACTTTCAATTCTCTGCTCATCATCCGAAGTTCCAAGTGTAGTAGTTACAATCGCTTGAGTTTCGCCTCTTGTAAATAACGCTGAACCATGAGTTCTTGGCAATATTCCAACTTCACACATAATTTGCCTTACATCTGCAAGTCCTCTTCCATCAATACGTTTTTTATTTTTTAAAATATCATTTCTAACTATTCTTTTTTCTAAATTTTTTAGTTCATAATTAACATCTAAATCTGTGTAGTTTTCATTTTCTTCATATATTTTTTTTGCTTTATCTGTTATTTCAGAAATAAGATTTGATCTTTCTTGTTTATCTCTGATTGAAAAAGCTTTGATTAAATCATTTTTAAATTCTTTTTCTATTTTTTTCTTAATTTCAGAAAGATCTTTTTTTTCTACAACCCAGTCAGGTTTTTTGCATTCTTTTGCAAGTTCTTCAATCGTATTAATTATTGGAACAAAATTTTCATGGCCAAATTTAACTGCATTAAGCATTTCTTCCTCGGTTAAACCATTTGCTTCAGACTCAACCATTAGGACAGCATCTTTTGTTCCTGCAACAACTAGATCTAATTTGGAACTCTCTAATTCTTTTTTTGTAGGATTAAGTACATATTTGCCGTCAATAAAACCAACTCTAGATGCCGCTACAGGTCCCATAAATGGCATTCCTGATATAGCTAAGGCTGCTGATGATGCAATTATTGAAAGTACGTCTGGTTCATTTTCTTTATCATAGGAAATTACAGTTGGTAATAGCTGAACTTCATTTCGAAATTCATCTGGGAACAAAGGCCTAATTGGTCTATCAATTAGTCTTGATATTAAAGTTTCACTTTCAGTAGGTCGTGCTTCTCTTTTAAAATAGCCTCCAGGAATTTTTCCAGCGGCATAGTATTTTTCTTGATAATTTACTGACAAAGGAAAATAATCTACATCTGGATTTATTTTTTTTGCTCCAACCACTGTTGCCATAACAACTGTTTCTCCACATTTAGCAATAATTGCCCCATCAGCTTGTCTGGCTATTTTTCCAGTTTCTAATGTTATTTTTTTTCCATCTACTTCTATTTCTTTTTTATAAATCTTAAACATTTCCTTTTATTTCCTTAAATTAAGTTTTGATATTACATTTTTATAAGAGTCAATTTTTTTATTTTTTAAATATGCTAACAATTTTTTTCTTCTATTCACTGTTTTTAGTAAGCCTACTGACGAATGTTTATCTTTTTTATTTTTACTCAAATGTTTAGATAAATATTCTATCTTTTTTGTTAATTGTTCAATTTGAACTTCACTGGAGCCCGTATCCTTATCGTGCAACTGTAAATCTTTTTTATTTTTTCTCATTATTCTATCCTTTTTTGTGTTTGTTTAATTAAATTTTCAATTTTTTCCGCATAATCAAATGATTCATCTTTAACAAATATAATCTTAGGTAAAAATTTCATTGCTATTTTTTTAGATAAAACTTTTCTAATTACAAATGAAAACTCTTTTAATGTTTCTATTATTTCATTAGCATTTTCACCACCCAAAGGTAAAACGTATGCTTTTGCTATTTTTAAATCTGGGCTCATTTTAACTTCCGTAACAGTAATTCTATTAGTCTCTATATTTGAAATTTTTGCTTCATCTTTTAAAAAAATCATACCAAGCGATTGCTTAATCATTTCTCCAACTCTCAACTGCCTTTGTGTAACTGGTCTTCCTATATTGCTCATTTTAAATACTTCTTTGGGTAACTTTTGAATTATAGACTTCAATTATATCTTTCTTTTGAAAATCATTAAAATCTTTAAACGATATACCACATTCTAATCCTGCAGAAACTTGTTTTGCTTCATTTTTTTCCCTAAAAATTGATCCAATTTTACCATTAAATATAATTATTCCATCTCTAATCACTCTTACATTTGCGTCATTTGTGATTTCTCCCTCAGTTACTTTTGATCCAGCAACTTTTCCTACCTTTGATACTTTAAATATTTCAAGTATTTCAGCTGACCCAATGATTTTTTCTTCAACATTTGGTGTAAGTAGACCTGACATCTTATTTTTAATAAAATCTAATACTTCATAGATAATATTGTACGACCAAATAGTGACCTTTTCTCTTTCAGCAATTTTTTTTGCTTCTTTATTAGGTTTTACATTAAATGCAACTAATATAGCATTCGAAGCTTTTGCTAATGATACATCAGATTCTGTTACCATACCTATTTCAGACAATAAAATTTTAGGTTTAACTTCATCATGAGTAATATTTGAAATAGCTCCTTTAATCGCTTCTGACGATCCATGTACATCTGATTTAATAATTATATTTAATTCGCTTGATGCACTATCCTTGAAAGCTGAGTCCTGTGTTACAAATGTTATTGGATTTTTTCCATCATTTGATTCTTGCATTCTAGCTTCACATAAAGACTTTGCTTCTTTTTCTGTTTTAAAAACAATGAAATCATCACCAGATTTTGAAGCTCCATTAATTCCCAAAACCTCAACTGGAGTTGAAGGTTCAGCATTATTTATATTTTTCCCTAGATCGTTTATTATTGCTCTTACTTTTCCCCATTTTAAACCACTAACAAAATAATCTCCTTTGTTTAAAGTTCCAGCTGTTACTATTATATTTACAATTGGTCCTCTGCCTACATCAACTTTTGATTCAAGTACAACTCCTTTGGCAGTAGTTTCAAAATCAGTTTTAAGATCCAATATTTCTGCCTGAAGTAGAACTGATTCAATTAATTTATCTAAGTTTTTTTTTGTTTTAGTTGATACTTCAACCATTAAAGTTTCTCCTGAAAGCTCTTCTGCAATTAACTCATACTCAAGAAGTTGATTTTTTATTTTTTGCGGATCAGAATCAGGTAAATCACATTTATTAATAGCTACCACTATTGGGACTTTGGCTGCTTTTGCATGTTTAATTGACTCTATTGTTTGAGGTTTAACACCATCATTTGCCGCAACTACCAAAATTACCAAATCTGTTAATCTTGAACCTCTTGATCTCATTTCTGTAAAAGCTGCATGACCTGGAGTATCAATGAATGTAATCTTATTTGAATTATTAATAATTTGATATGCTCCAATATGTTGTGTAATACCTCCAAACTCACCCTCTACTACGTTTGTTTTTCTAAGAACATCTAATAAGGAAGTTTTTCCATGATCAACGTGACCCATAACAGTTACTATTGGAGCACGACTTTTTAAATTTTTAGCATCAACTTCTTTAATTTTTTTAATTATTTCTTCAGCTTTTTGCTCTCTAATTGAAATATGACCAAACTCTTGTACTAAATACTCTGCAGTGTCAGCATTTATTGTATGGTTTATAGTTGCCGTTACACCCATTCCTAGTAAATGTTTTATTATACTGCTAGATTGTTCTGCCATTCTATTGGCAAGTTCTCTAATTGTTATAACTTCGGGAATGTGTATTTCTCTCTTTACTGGTTTTATATTTTCTTTTTCTTGTTGTTTTTTAGTTTCTTTTTCTCGAGCTCTTTTAATTGAGGCTAAGCTTCTAGTTCTAGTATTGTCTTCGTCACTTAAGGCTCTTGATATAGTTAATTTCAGTTCTCTTTTTTTTGTTCCTATTTTACTTTTTGTTTCTTTCTCTGGGGTTTCTCCTTTTAGTCTTTTTGTAGCTCTTTGCTCCGCTAACTTTCTTTTTTCAAAATCACTAACAGATGTAGATACTGATTTTTGATATGGTTTAGGCTTTAAAAAGTTAGATGTTTTTTGGCTATTATAGGGTTTTTTAGTAAATGGCTTATTAAACCTTGGTTTACTTCCAAATTTTCCTTGTTTTTTTTCAATTATAACTGAATTTTTAGATTGTAATTTAGCTTCTTCAATACTTCTAATCGTTTTTTTTGTATTTGAAATTGATAATGTTAGTTTCTTTTTTTCCATTTTTCATCTTTCAGTCTTTATATGCAATTTCTCTTGCAGACATAACTAATTCATCTGCTTCTTTTCTTGATAAAGCAAAATCTTCCAGATAGCCTTTAATTTTAATTCTTTCACCTTTAATTATGTCGTAACTGCCTGTTAATTCGTCCGAAGCTAGATCTGCAAAATCTTTTAGGGTTAAAATTTTTTTTTCTCCTAGTGTTACTAACATACCTGGAGTAAGGCCTTCAAGTTTAATCAAATCATTTTCTAGACCTAAATCTTCTATTCTTTTTTTTATTTCTTCTTGATCCTTTTTATAAAATTCATTTGCCCTATCAATTAGTTCTTTCGCAGTTTCTTCTTCAATTCCTTCAATTTTTGTTAATGTTTCTATGCTTGCATCTTTGATGTCATCGATTAAGGAAAACCCTTCTGCTACAAGTAGCTGGCCCAAGGTTTCATCCACTTCTAAATTTTTTACAAAATTTTCAGTTTTTTCTTTAAACTCTATTTGTCTTCTTTCTGAGTCTTCTTGATCAGTCATAATATTTATTTCATAATTCATAAGTTTTGTTGCCAATCTAACATTTTGTCCTCTTCTGCCTATTGCCTTACTTAAATTTTCTTCAGATAAAATTACGTCTAATTTTTTATTTTCACTATCAACATTTACTCTTAATATTTCTGCTGGAGACAAAGCATTTGATACTATTACAGCAGGATCTTCTGACCAATTTACTATATCAATTTTTTCACCTTGTAATTCATTAACTATTGCCTGTACTCTACTTCCCCTCATTCCAACACATGCACCAACCGGATCAAGAGAAGTATCTACAGCTTTTACACAAATTTTAGCTCTACTTCCTGGATCTCTTGATGAAGAAATTATTTCAATCAAGCCATCATAAATTTCTGGAACCTCTTGTACAAAAAGTTTTTCCATAAATTTAGGATGTGCTCTAGATAAAAAGATTTGCTGACCCCTAGGTTCTCTTCTTACATCTAAACAATAAGCTTTCAATCTGTCTCCAGCTTTAATGTTTTCTCTAGGGATAAGCTCATTTTTTTGTACTATCGCTTCGGTTCTACCTAAATCTACAATTACATTACCAAACTCGAGTCGTTTAACTATTCCACTTAGGATAGTGTCTTTTTTGTCTTTAAATTCATTATATTGTCTCTCTCTTTCAGCTTCTCTTACATTAAAAGTAATCACTTGTTTTGCCGTTTGAGCAGCTATTCTACCAAAATCAAATGATGGAAGTGGTTGCAAAACTTCGTCACCAATTTTTTTTTCTTTGTTTATTTCATTTATAGAAATTGCCTCATTTAAACTTATTTCTAAGTTAGAATTTTCAGGATTTTCAACTATTATTAATTTTCTAAATATTCCAATTTCACCGCTATCTCTATCAATTAGAACTTTTATATCATTTTCTGATCCAAACTTTGATTTTGCAGCCTTAGCAATACCGTTCTCCATTGAACTAATAATTAATTCTTTATCAATAGATTTTTCTAAAGCTACTGCTTCTGCTATTCTTAACAATTCTAATTTATCGGCTCTTCTATTTAACATATTTATATTCTCCAAAAAAAAATGGGCCGAGGCCCATTTTGAAATTTCAACAATGTGATGTGAATATATGTATTTTTCTTATATTTTCAACTCTAATTACTTCTTAAATACATCTGCTTTATCGGTTTTTTCCCATGAAAATGAGCCATCAGACCCTGGTTCTCTTCCAAAGTGACCATATGCAGCTGTTTTTTCATAAATTGGTTTATTTAAACCTAGCATTTCTCTTATTCCTCTTGGACTTAAGTCAAAATTATCATTAATTAATTTTTCTACATGTCTATTTTTTTCCTCATCATTATCAAATAAATCAACATAAATTGATAAAGGCTTTGATACTCCAATTGCATATGCTAGTTGAATTAAACATTTATCTGTAATCTTCGATGCCACAACATTTTTTGCTAAATATCTTGATGCATAAGCTGCCGATCTATCAACTTTTGTAGGATCTTTTCCTGAAAAAGCACCTCCACCATGTGGAGCTGCTCCTCCATAAGTATCTACAATTATTTTTCTACCAGTCAATCCACTATCTCCATCAGGACCACCTATAACAAAATTTCCAGTAGGATTTATATAAATCTCCTTTTCATCAAGATTTCCTAATAAATTTTTTGGAATAGATCTCTCAATGTATGGCATACAAAGTTCTTTAACTTTTGCTAAGTCAATATCTTTGGAATGTTGTGTAGAGATCACCACTGATTTTACAGCATTAGGCACGCCCTCTTTATACTCAATTGTAATTTGACTTTTTGAATCTGGCTCTATTCCTTTTAGCTTTCCAGATTTTCTATCTTCAGCCATCAATCTTAAAATTCTATGTGAGTAATGAATTGGAGCTGGCATTAAAACATCAGTTTCATTACATGCATATCCAAACATAATTCCCTGGTCTCCTGCACCTTCATCTTTATTTCCAGAAGAGTCTACACCCATAGCTATATCTGCTGACTGAGCGTGTAAATGAGTTTCAATCTTAGTTGTATCTTTCCAACTAAAACCATCTTGGTCATAACCAATATCCTTGATACATTCTCTAACTTTTTGAATTAAATCATCTTTTTTAATTTCTGGTCCTCTGACCTCTCCAGCTAAAACTACTTTATTAGTTGTTGTTAAAGTCTCGCAGGCTACTCTTGACTGAGGTTCTGCTCCTAAATAACTATCTACGACCATATCTGATATTCTATCGCAAACTTTATCTGGGTGACCTTCAGAAACTGACTCGCTTGTAAATAAAAAATTTTTTTTCATTTTTGCTCCCTTCTATTTATAAAAAAAAACAAACTAATATAAAAAATTAAAAAGTAAAAGAATATCTTGTTCCCTTGAGCTGCAAAAAATGTTTTTTTAGTAATTTTAAACTCTTTAACTTCAATTACTCCCCTTTGAGTTGATTCTATCTTATAAATAATTTTACCATTTGGACTTATGTATGCAGAAATTCCATTGTTAGCAGATCTAATTACATATTTTCCTTCTTCTATAGCTCTAAATTTAGAATGAGAAAAATGTTGATAAGGGCCAATTGAATTACCAAACCAACCATCTTCTGAAATATTAATAATAAAATCAATATTTTGCTCAACATTTTTAAGCTTTCCCGAGTAAATAATTTCATAACAAATTAGTGGAATAAAGTTTTTATTATAAATATGAATTATTTCTCTTTTATTGCTTGAACTAAATGATTGATATCCTTGAGTGATTTTTTTTAATCCAAATTTAGATAAAAAATTTTCAAAAGGTAAAAACTCCCCAAAGGGAACTAATTTATTTTTATCATACTTTGCTAATAAATTTACATTGTGATCTATAACAATTAAAGAATTATAAATGTTAGATTTACCATCAATAATCTTGTTACTTCTAATTCCCATAATGATTATATGATCTTTTGAATAATTTTCATAAAATATTTTCTTATATTTTTTTAGATCTTCAAAATATACATTTGTCAAAACTACTTCTGGTAAAATAAAAATAGTTTTTTTATTTTTTTGAGGATTGCTTAAGTTAATCAGTTCTTTTATACTTTTTTCTGGATCTTCATATTTTAGAAACCTACTTATGTCAATTTTGGGAGAAATTATTTTAATTGTAAAATCTAAATTTTTAATATTTTTTCTATCATCTTGAATTTGTAAAGTGCCAAAAAAGTGGTTGGCTAACAAACAAATAAATAAAAATAGTATTGTAAAAAATTTTATTTTTAAATTTTTTTTATAAAAAATAACTATCGGTAATAAAAAAATCGTAATAGATAATAAATTAAAAGCGTATGTTCCAATAAAAGATATAATTTGTAATGTTGTTAAGTAATTCGTCCAGCTATATGCAATTAAATTCCAAGGAAATCCACCTATTATAAAACTTCTTAAGTATTCAATAATAGAAAATGTTAGTGAAAAAATAATAATTGAGGAAAAATTTTCTTTTGGATTAAAAAAAGAGATAATTAATGTTGCTATACCATAAAATATTCCTAAAAATAATGGAATTAATATTATTGCTATTGGAATTAAAGGTTTGAAATTTTCATCAAATGTTAAAGAATTTGTAATCCAATAAAGATTTGAAATAAAATAACCAAATCCAAACATCCATCCTATTTTAAAAGATATCCATTTTAAATTTTCACAATTTTTTATAAAAAAAAATAATAAAGTAGGAAATGTTATAAAATTTATGAATAAATAATTATATGGAGGTAAACTAAAAGATGTAATTATACCTAAAAAAAAAGGAATTATAAATTTTAAATAATTGTCTGTAAATTTTAATATCAATTTTTTTTATGGAAATAATTTAAGATTAAATTTTCTTTTTTGCTCATTATTTTATAATCAAGTAATTTTTTGTGTCTGTAGCCAAGTAAATGTAAATAACCATGTATCCACATTTTATCAAATTCTAAAAAAAAATTTGAATTTTTGGATCTTTTATTAATAATTTCATAACTTATCGCTATATCTCCTATATATGAGTTATTTAGTATTTGATGGTTAATAGGAAAAGAAAGAACATCTGTCGACTTATTTTTTTTTCTAAATTTATTATTTAAATTTTTCATTTTTTTATTATTTGTTAGTAAAATACTAAATATTTGTTTTTTTTTTTTAAAAAATTTTTTTCTTGAAAGTGTTTTTAGTCTTTTTTTAATAAAGGTATTAGGATCTTTTATTTTTTTTTTCCAAGTAATATTTTCTAAAATAACATTAGCTTTAATCATTACTATGATCAGAGTAAGCTTTTACAATCTTTGCAACCAAAGGATGTCTGACCACATCTTTATGATCAAAATCAATTACAGAAATTTCATTTAAATGACCTAATATTTTTTTTGATTTTTTTAGACCAGATAAATTTTTATTCGGTAGATCTATTTGCGATGGATCACCATTAATAACAATCTTTGAATTTTCTCCAATCCGAGTTAAGAACATTTTAATTTGAGTATCTGTAGCGTTTTGAGCTTCATCTAATATTGCAAAACAATTTTTTAAAGTTCTACCTCTCATAAATGCTAGTGGAGCTATTTCAATATCCCCTATTTCAATCTTTTTTTGAATTCTTTCAAAGTCTAAAAGGTCATACAATGAATCATATAATGGTCTTAGATAGGGATCTACTTTTTCTCTCATATCACCTGGCAAAAAACCAAGTCTTTCACCAGCCTCTACCGCTGGTCTAGAAAGTATTATTCTTTCAATTTTTTTTTCAAGAAGCAGAGTTAAGGCTACGGCTACGGCTAAAAAAGTTTTTCCGGTTCCAGCGGGTCCCGCAGAAATAATTATATCACTATTTTTTAAAGCTCTGACATATTCTTTTTGTTTTTCAGATCTGGGTATTACTGATGTTTTAGGTGTTTTAATAATATATTCTATTTTTTTATTGGAATTATTAATTTTCTCATCAATCATAAATTTATTTATGGATGAAATTATATCTTTTTTTTCAATACTTCCATTGTTAATAAATTGTTCAGCAAGAAATTTAATTGCATTTTTTACTAATTCATTCTTTTTTGTAGTGCTTTTAATTAATATTGAATTTCCTCTAGAATAAATATTTGTTTCTGTAATTTTTTCAAGTTCTTTTAAATTAGAATTAAACTCTCCAACAACACCTACTAACAAATTGTTATTTTGAAAAATTACACTAATAGTACCATTATCAGAATACACAAATTTTAAATCTGAAATTATACCTTTTGATTTAATGCTTCTCAATTTAAGCTGCCCTTACACTTTTGCTATTAATTGATCCAAATAAACTATTTTGATTTGATCTTTCAATCTTTACACTTACTAATTTACCTAAATTTTTCTCATCTGCGTTGACTATAACTGAACTCATATATTTATTTCTACCAAATAAATTTTTTTGGCCATTTATTTTGTTTTCAATCAGTACATCAATTGTTTTTCCTTCAAAAGATTGATTTTTTTTTCGTTGATGGTCAAATAAATACTTCTGTATTTCTTTTAACCTTTCCTTAGAAATTTCCTCGTTTATCATCTCAAGATTTGCTGCTTTTGTACCTGGTCTCGGGCTAAAAATAAATGAATAAGAATTTATAAAACTTATTTTTTTAATTAAATTTAATGTTTCTTCATAATCTTTTTGAGTTTCGCCAGGGTAAGATATAATAAAATCACTTGAAAATTCTATGTCCTTATTAATTTTTTTCAATTTTTCATAAACATTAATATATTCCTCAACAGTATGTTTTCTATTCATCGCCTTTAAAATCTTATTTGATCCACTTTGAATTGGTAGGTGAACAAAAGGCATTAATTTTTTGTTTGTTTTATAACAATCAATTAAATCATCAGTCATATCTTTGGGGTGGGATGTGGTATATCGAATTCTTCTTAATTCAGAATACTTCTGTAATTCATTTAAAATATTTGAGATTCTATACTCTTTAAGTTCCGTTTTATATGAATAAGCATTAACATTCTGCCCTAATAAAATAATTTCTTTAACCCCACTTTTAATTAGACTTTCTGCTTCATTTAAAATTGCATCAAAGGGTCTTGAATACTCTGGCCCTCTAGTGAATGGTACAACGCAAAAGTTACAAAATTTATCACACCCCTCTTGAATAGTTAAAAAAGCAGAAATTTTATTCGATTTATTTTCTATATTATCAAAAAATCTAAATTTCGATTCAACATCAAACTCAGTTTCTTCAATTTTTTTTTCCTTATTTATTTTTTGAATTGAATCATTAATTTTATGATAAGACTGAGGACCGACGATTAAATCAATATAGGGTTCTCTTTTAAGCATTTCTTGATTTTCTGCTTGTGCTACACATCCTGCTACTATAAATATTGGCTTATCTTTATTTTTATATATTTTTTTAACTCTCCCTATTTCGTGATACACTTTTTCTTTTGCTTTATCTCTTATATGGCAAGTATTTAATATATAACAATCTGCATTTTTTTGATCATTCGTTTTTTTAAATCCTATTTTTTTTACAGATTGAATAATACGATTTGAATCGTATTCATTCATTTGACATCCAAAAGTTTTGATAAAGATTTTTTTTTGCATTAATTAGGATTTTTTTTTAATACCATAAAGTTCTAATTTGTGATCTACTAAATCATATCCATATTTTTCAGCTACTTTTTTTTGTAATTCTTCTATTTCGTTATCAACAAATTCAATAATTTCTCCAGATTTTATATCGATCAAATGATCATGATGCTGCTCGCTTAATTCTTCATATCTTGCTTTACCACCTTTAAAATCATGTTTAGTTAATATTCCAGATTCTTCAAATAATTTTACTGTCCTATAAACTGTTGCAATACTAATTTTGGAGTCAATTTGTGTAACTCTTTTGTACAATTCATCTACATTAGGATGATCATCTGACTCGGTCATAACTTTAGCAATAACTCTTCTTTGCTCAGTTAACTTGACACCCTTTTTAATACATTTTTGCTCTATTGTTTCAGGCATATTTTATATTTTAACTCGAATAATGTGGTTTAATCAAATTTTTTATTAAAATCCCTTTATTATATAAATCAATGATTTTATCATAGTTTTGATCCTTCGCATCATTTGAGCTAAATCCATACAAATTTATACTATTTGTGATAGATAGAGCCTTTGCTATCGATATTGAAGCTCTTATACCAGAAAACTTTCCAGGTCCTTGGTTAACAAATAAATTGTCTATTTCATTAATATTTATTTTATTTTCATCCAAAAAATTAAAAAGAAAAATAATCAATTTATCAAAATTTTCTCTACTGTTTGGATAATCACTAGTATATGATTTATTACCAGCTATGATTTTAAAAAAAACTTTATCAGTTGCTGAATCTATAATTAAATTTTTCATTATTATAATATTTAGCATAAATCCTAATGCTGAAGCAAATAATAACAAATTTTATTCTGATGATTTAGGGACACTTTCTTTAATGTATCATAGATTTAACGAAAATAAATACCCATCTACTAATATAAAAATGGATATTTTTAAAAAACAAATAAATATAATTAAAAAAAATAACTTAAAATTTTACGACTTAAATGAATTTGATGCTCAATACAGTAATCCAAAAAAAGAAAAAAAGATACTAATTACAATTGATGATGCTTTTAGTTCATTTTATGAAAATGCATGGCCATTTTTAAAAGAAAATAAAATTCCATTTATATTATTTGTTTCAACAGAACCAGTAGGTAAAAAAGGTTATATGACATGGGAACAGATAAAAGAAATTGAAAAAGAAAAATTTGTTTATATAGGCAACCATTCACACTCACACGAGTATTTAATTAATTATGATTTTTCATATTTTAAAGAGGACATAGACAAATCAATTGAAATTTTTGAAAATAAATTAGGTTATAATCCAAAATTTTTTTCTTATCCTTTTGGAGAATATAACTTGAAACAAAAAAAATATATAACTGAAAAATTTAAATTTGCATTTGGACAACATTCTGGGGTTATAGATATTAATAAAGACAAATATGAGTTACCAAGGTTTCCAATAAATGAAAAATATGGGGATTTAAAAAGATTTGATTTTTTAATTAAGCTTCTACCTTTGCAATATAAGAACATTATACCTGAAGACAAACTTATAATGAATAATAATCCACCAAATATGGTAGTTAATTTTTTTTCGAACCAAAAAAATTTAGATAAAATAAATTGTTTTTCCAATGAAGGAAAGAATTGGGAAAATTCAAAGATTGAACTAAAAGATAATAAATTAATAATAAATTTTAGAGATAAGTTCTTGTTTAGAAGAGGAAGAATAAATTGTTCTTTAAATGATGACGAAGGTTGGCGCTGGTTTGGTATACAGTTTACTGTTAAAGATATTAAAGATAATTAAATTAAGTTTTTTACTCTTTCGCTGTTTGGAAGTAAATTTGCATCATCAAAATCCGTTAATGTATTTTGTTCTATAATTTTCTTTATTATATCAGTATATTTTTTTCCGGTTGCTGCGTATTTATCTAAATATTTTACTAATATTAAACTATTTAATTTCTCACCTCTGTCTCTTTGTTCTGCTCTAACTCTTCTAAATTCTCTATAGCTAGAATGAGTATTTAAGTTTCTTTGATATGCCCTGACCGAAGCTTTTAAAATTTTAAATTTCATTACTTTATGAGATGAATCGCTTGATGCTCCAGATGGTTTAATTCCATCATCCGACCACGTCCATTGTCCAAATAATGCATTTCCTTCAATAGCAAACCTAGATGTTCCCCAGCCTGTTTCTTTTGCAGCTTGAGCTATAGCCAATGAAACAGGAATTTCATCCATTCTAATTTTTAAAGTTGATAAATCTTTTTTTTCAACTCCATATTGTTTAAATTTATTATTTAACCATTTAATTTCTCTTTTTGAATTATTATTTTTATTTAAAATTACAAATAATTTTTTTCTATCAAGTTTTATCAAATTATTTTCTTCTAAAATCAAAGGTAAAACAATTTGAATGAATAATTCTTTCTTTTTTTTTGTATTTTGTATATTTTTTATTTCTTCTGGAAGTAAATTTAAAACTACCGGTTTAACTGTTTTATTTTTTCTTACATCTTTTAAACTATAATCTGTATCTTCAAATAATTGCTCAACTGTGGTGGCATTTAATCTAACAACATCTGAAGGTGTATTCTCAAAATTAAAAACATCATCAAATAAATTTTTTAATATTAGACCATCTCCTTCTGAGCTTTTTTTATTTATATCTTGCCCGAGCATAGTTTTTTCAAAATCAATTTTTGATGTATTGTCAATTAGCTTTGAATCTGAAATTAATTTTGATGTATATCTACCGATAAATGGTAAAGATGAAAATAATCCAATTAAAAGTAAAGCTGAAAAAAATGTTAAATATAAACTGCGTAAATCATTATTGATTGGCTTTTTTTTAATCTTAAAAATTTTATTCGCATATTTAAAAACATTTTTTTTTATTTCATCAAAAATCATAATACAAACCTATTACCATATTTTTTATATAGCTATAACTTGTTTAACCTCTGGCACATAATGGCGAAGTAAATTTTCAACACCTTGCTTTAAAGTTGCCGTTGAACTTGGACAACCTGAACAACTCCCTTGAAGTTGCACTTTAACCACACCAGATTTAAACTCTTTAAATTTTATATCACCACCATCTTTTGCTACCGCTGGTCTAATTTTCGTTTCTAATAAACTAATTATTTTTTTTTCTATTTCTGTTAAATTATTATTTACCTTTAAATCCTTTTCTTCTTCTAATACTGAATTATTACCACTTGAATAATAATCATTAATAAAAGATATAATAATATGTTTAAGATCTTCCCAGTTAATCTTGTCTTTTTTACTTACTGACAAAAAATTTTCTCCAAGAAAAATTCCTGTCACTCCATTTATTGATAGTATATTTCTAAGTAATTCATTATTTGTTTCATCTTTGCTTTTTACTTCTAAAGGTCCTATTTTTGAAACTTCTTTCTCTGGTAAAAACTTTAGTGAATTTGGATTTGGTGTAACTTCTGTTTGAATAAACATATTTAATATATTTAAAATAAAATCAATTAAAAACCAATAATTTTTTTTATTTGTATAATTTTTTGTGATGCTTGCTTATTAGCTTTATCTGCGCCTTCTTTTAAAATTTTATCTATATAGTCCTTGTTTTGTAACAATTTTATTATTTCTTGGGAAATTGGAGAAATTTTTTCGGCAACTAAATCTGCAAGTACAGCTTTGAAGCTTGAAAAATTTTTTCCAGAAAATTCATTAATTGATTTTTCTAGATTTTGGTTATTTAAGCTTGAATATATTCCAAGCAAATTTTCTACCTCGGGTCTTTTTTCAAGTTTACTTATTTCGTCTGGCATTGGGCTTGCATCAGTTTTTGCTTTTTTTATTTTATTTAATATTTGATCTTTAGTGTCAGTTAAATTTATTCTACTTTGATCTGAAGGATCTGATTTGCTCATTTTTTTTGTTCCATCTTTAAGACTCATTATCCTTGAAAAATTTTTTTGAATTAAAGGTTCTGGAACTTGAAGAAAATTGGGTGCTTTAAAGTCTGTATTAAATTTTTGTGCAATATCTCTTGAAAGTTCTAAATGTTGCTTTTGATCTTCGCCTACAGGCACGTGCGTTGCATCGTATAATAGTATATCTGCTGACATTAATATTGGATATATGTATAGGCCAATACTAGCTTTCTCTTTATCTTTTCCAGCTTTTTCTTTGAATTGAGTCATTCTATTAAGCCATCCCATTCTAGCAACACATCCTAATATCCAAGATCCTTCTGCATGAGCAGGAACTAATGACTGGTTAAATATAATACTTTTTTTTGGATCAATTCCACTTGCCAAAAAAGCTGCTGTAGTTTCTCTAATATTTTCCTTAAGAATTTTTGGATCTTGTCTAAGCGTAATTGCATGCAAATCTACTACACAATATACACATTGGTTACCCTTTTCATTTTGAAGTTCTACAAAATTTTTAATCGCACCAATATAATTTCCTAAATGTAAATTACCGCTTGGTTGAACACCAGAAAATATTTTTTTAGCCATTTATTAATACCTTAAATTAATATCCGAAAATTTAAAAGCTTTAGTAAGCATTGAAATTATAATATAAATTACAAACGTAATAATCACCAACAATATAATATAAATAAGCTTATATTCGCTATAATAATTTAACTCCTGTTTAAATAATTCAACTAAATTGTAGAAAGCGTACAAAGTTAAAATGGTTGTTAAAAAAATTTTAAATAAATTTTTAAAAAAAAAAGAGCTAAAATTAAAATATTTTTTATTTATTAAATAAGAAAATAATAACAAAGCATTTATCCATGAAGAAAAGGTGGTTGCAATCGGAATAATTATAAAACCTATTTTAGGAAAAAAATAAATACTTACTAATATATTTAATATTACAGAAAAAAGTGAAAAGTGAAAAGGTGTTTTGGTATTATGTCTTGCAAATAAAAAGCTAGAAAAAACTTTTATTATTGAAAAAGCAGGAAGTCCTAATGCAAAATAAAATAATGCTAATGAAGAATTTTTTACGCTTTCTGTGTCAAATGATCCATATCCAAATAATGCCGATGTTATTTGTTGTGAAGCAATCAAAAGTGCACCAGCAGCAGGAAGGCTTAAAAATAAGCTTAGCTCCAAAGACTTATTTTGGATAAATTCAATTTTATTTTTGTTATTAGTTTTAATTTGTTTAGTTAAATTTGGTAGTATTACTACACCAATTGCTATTCCAGCTATAGCTAAATTAATTTGGTAAATTCTATCAGCATAATAAAGATATGAAACTGCACTTGCTTGAAATGATGCAATAATTGTACCAACTAAAATATTTATTTGAGTAACTCCAGAAGAAAAAATGCTGGGTAATAATTTTTTGAAAAAGAGTTTGGTTTTATTGTCTATTTTAAAACTTAAAAAAAATTTTGGATAATAGTATTTTTTTACAAAGTAAAATAAAAAAATTAATTGTACTATACCTGCTAATGTTACTGCATAAGAAAGATAAAAAACAATTTGGTCATTAAGATATTTTCCATAAAGAAGTACTATTATTAATAAAATATTTAATATGATTGGTGCAGCTGATGCTGCTGCAAATCTATTATGTGAATTTAATATAGCTGAAAAAAAAGAAGATAAACTTACAAAAAATAAGAATGGGAATGTTATTCTTGTTAGAAGAATTGTTAGTTCTAATTTGTCATTGTTTTCATTAAAGCCTGGAGCTATGATAAAAATAAATCCAGGCATAAATATTTCAATAATTAAAACTACAGCTAAAAGACTTAGTAAAAGTAAGTTAAAAATTTTATTTGCAAAATTTTGGGAATTTTTTTTTCCAATTGCTAATTCAGAAGTATAGCTTGGGACGAATGCGGCATTAAAAGTACCTTCAGAAAATAATCTTCTAAATGTATTTGGTATTCTAAAAGCTACAAAAAAAGCATCCGCTACCGGGCCAGATCCCAGATATATTGCTAATAATAAATCTCTTACATACCCAAAAATTCTACTGATTAAAGTAAAAAAACTAAATGTGGTAGTTGACTTAATTAAGTTCATAAATCATATTAGTCTTAAAATTGCTCTATTTGTATATCTAAACTATCTAAATGAAAAAAACAAAAATTGATCATTACACAGACAAAGAAGCTTTAGATTTTCATAATACTAATAAATCAGGCAAGATTGAGATTATATCATCTAAACCTATGACAACTAAAAGAGATTTAGCTTTAGCTTATTCGCCTGGTGTTGCAGCTCCAGTTAGAGAAATATCAAAAAATCCTGATGCAGCTTATGATTACACAACTAAAGGAAATTTGGTAGCTGTAATTAGTAATGGTTCTGCAGTTTTAGGAATGGGAAATTTGGGTGCACTAGCTTCAAAACCAGTTATGGAAGGAAAAGCGGTTTTATTTAAAAGATTTGCAGACATAAACTCTATAGATATTGAAATTGATTCATCAGACCCAGATGAAATTATAAAAAGTATAAAAAATATTGCTAATAGTTTTGGAGGAATAAATTTAGAAGATATTGCAGCGCCTGATTGTTTTGTAATTGAAGAAAAGTTAAAAAAAATATTAGATATACCTGTATTTCATGATGATCAGCATGGTACTGCTATAATAACAAATGCAGCATTGATTAATGCGCTAGATATATCAAAAAAATCAATAAAAAGAATTAAGGTAGTAATAAATGGAGCTGGGGCATCAGCTATAGCCTGTGCGAATTTACTAAAAAAAACGGGAGTACCTCAAAAAAATATAGTAATGCTTGATAGCAAGGGTGTCCTGTATAGAGGTAGAGATAATTTAAATCAGTGGAAGTCTGCTTATGCAATTGAAACAAAAAACAGAACTTTAGAAGAGGTAATAAAAGATGCTGATGTTTTTTTAGGTTTATCTTCTAAAAGTATTTTATCAAAAAAAATGGTAAAAAAAATGGCAAAAAATCCAATTATTTTTGCTTGTGCAAATCCAGACCCTGAAATTACACCTGAAGAAGTTGAAGATGTCCGTGGCGATGCAATTATAGCAACTGGAAGATCTGACTATCCAAATCAGGTAAATAATTTAATTGGTTTTCCATATATTTTTAGAGGAGCATTAGACGTAAGAGCTAAAACAATTAATGAGGAAATGAAGATGGCAGCCGCAAATGCAATAGCAGCTCTTGCAAGGGAAGATGTTCCAGATGAAGTTGTCGCAGCAATGGGTGGGGAAAGACCTAAATATGGAAAAGAATATATTATTCCCTCAACTTTTGATCCAAGGTTAATTGTTGAAATACCAGTAGCAGTAGCAAAAGCAGCTATTAAAAGTGGTGTAGCAAGGATAAAAATAAAAGACTTTGAAGTTTACAGAGAACAACTGAAACAAAGACTTGATCCTTCGGTTACGATTATGCAGGGTATAAATAATCAAATTAAAAAAAATAATAGAAAAATTGTTTTTGCAGATGGGGAAGATGAAAATACTTTAAAGGCTGCAATCGCATTTAAAAATAGTAAACTAGGAACTCCAATACTAGTAGGTAAAAAAGAAAAAATTAAAGAGCAGCTTAAAAATATTGGGTATAGTGAAAACTTTGAAATTGAAATTACAAATTCTACTGACAAAATAAAGCGAGATAAATATTCAAAATTTTTGTTTAAAAGATTACAACGAAAAGAGGGTTTGTTAGAAAGAGATTGTGATAGAATGATAAGGAATGACAGAGTCATTTGGACATCGTGTATGGTGTCATGTGGGGATGCTGATGGTGCAGTAACTGGTAATACAAGAAAATATGCAGCCTCATTGGAAAAAGTGAGCAAAGTTGTTGACTCCAGACCAGGTGAAATAATGTTTGGTCTAAATATGATAGTAAATAGAGGTAAAACTGTATTTATAGGTGATACAAGTGTACATGAATATCCAAATGCAAATCAACTTGCTGAAATAGCAATTTCATCTGCACGGGTTGTAAGATTGTTTGGTTTTGATCCAAAAGTTGCTTTTGTTTCTCATTCAACTTTTGGTCAACCTGCAACAAGCAGAACCAAACATATAAGAGATGCTGTAGAAATTTTACACGATAAAAAAGTAGATTTTCAATTCGACGGTGATATGCAACCAGATGTAGCTCTTAATCAAGAATATAAAGAACTTTACTCGTTTTCTGGAATAGTAGGAAATGCAAATATATTAATTATGCCTGGACAACATAGTGCAGCTATATCTTACAAAATGATGAAGGAATTAGGTGGGGCAAAAGTAATAGGACCATTATTAATTGGTTTAGGCCAACCAATTGAAATTGCGCCCCTCAGGTCATCAACCTCAGATATTTTAAATTTAGCATCTGTTGCTGCTTATTCTGCTGGGGTTGTTAATTATAATAAAAAAAATTAATTTTTTTGAATTCTTAAATCTTCTAATAAAAGAACACTAGCAATAACATCTTCTACATCTAGTATCTCTTTCGCTTCTTCGATAACTTCAGATCTCTCTTCTGAACTTCTTGCGATTCCATAGATGTATATTTTTTTTTTATATGTATCAATATTATAATTTGCAGCCTTAATATTTTTATTAAATATCAAAGCGGATCTAAGTTGCGAAGTAATTAAAATATCTTTAGCAGATTGTTTAAAGTTAAATTCTTCTTTTATTTTAACATCATTTCTAACTGATCTTACTCCCTTTGTTTCCCATGCTAATTTAGTTATTTTTAACTTTTCTTCTGGATTATTAACTTTTCCTGTAATAAAAATCCTTCCATCTAGAACTTTAGTTTTTACAGATAAAAAATAGCTCTTGTTCATTTTTAATAATCTTCCATCTAAATTTTTATCCATAATTGAATCATCAATTTGTGTTCCTAAGGTTCTTGGATCTAAAGCAATACTAACACCAGTTCCAAAAACTCCTTTTGAAGATGTTCCAACACATCCATTAATAAATACTAGTAGTAAAATAAAAAAATATAATTTAATTTTCATTCTTTAAAGATAGACAATAGTTGTAAACTTCTTTTTTTGAAACATTTTTTTCTTCAACAATGATATCAACAATATCTTTTATACTTAATTTATTTATTAATTTTTTTATTTTTTCTTTATTTGATTCGCTCAATTTATTAATTTTTTTTTGATCTATTTTTTTTTCTGAAATTACAATAGTTAATTCTCCTTTTAAAGAGTCTTTAAATTCTTGCAAATCTTCAATACTACTTCTTATATATTCTTCAAAATATTTTGAAATTTCTCTACAAATAATTACATTTCTTTTTTTAAAATATTTTTTAATTGGATGAATTATATTATTAATTTTTTTTGTAGAAATAAAAAATACAATAGAGCAGTCTAATTTTGATAATGTATTTAAATCTTTATCGATAGCAGATTTTTTTTCTGGTAAAAATCCATGAAAATAGTACTTATCAGAAAATCCACTTATTGAAACTGCGGCTGTAACAGCAGAAGGACCTGGAACCGAAAATATGCTAATATTATTTTTAACACACTCTTCGATTAATCTCCTGCCAGGATCAGATATTGCTGGCGTTCCAGCGTCTGATATAATTGATAAAATTTTGTTTGAATTTAAAAGATGTATAATTTTTTTTAGATTTTTTTTTTCATTAAATTTATGATTAGGAATTAATTTTGATTTTATGTTAAAATTCGAAAGCAGTTTACCTGATACTCTAGTGTCTTCACATAAAATAAAATCTGAATTTTTCAATGTCTCTAATGCTCTATATGATATATCTTTCAAATTACCTATAGGTGTAGCAACAATATATAAACCTTTTGTAATCTTATTTTTGTCAATATCTATGTGCATTAATTTAAAGAAGTATAATAATACAATAAAAATGAAAACTTTAATTAAATATATATTTTTATTATTTTTGATTCTTTTTTCTTTTAATAAGAAGGTTTTTTCAGAAGAAAGTATAAAAATTGGACTAATTGTTCCTTTAACTGGTGAATATAAAGAAATTGGAGAATCAATAGTTAAAGCAACAAGATTAGCAGTAAATAAAATTAATGATTCCAAAATTGAAATTTTTCCAGGAGATACAAAAGCAGATCCAAATACTACTTTGGAAGTAGCTCAAAAACTTTATGAAAACGGAATTAAAATAATCATAGGACCTGTTTTTAATGAAAACTTAATTCATTTAAATAAATTAGAAAATGTAATTTTTTTGTCATTAACAAATAAACTAATTAATAATCCAAAAAACGTCATTAGTACTGGTATAAACGCAGTTTCACAGATTAAAACAATAAAAAAATATTTAAATCAAAATGAAATAGAAAAAACAGTTTTTATGATTCCAAATTCTGAAATTAAATATGAAATTGACAAAGCTATTTTACAAACCAAAATTAAATTAAAAGAAAAATTTATTTATGACACAGATCCAACTATTTTAACTTCTCAAATAGAAGATTTAACATATTACGAAATAAGAAAACAAAATCTCGAGGATGAAATTTTAAGATTACAGAATTCTAACGAAGAAGGTAATGAAAAAAAAATAGAAACGTTAAAAAAAAAGAGATACTTTGGGAGGAATAAATTTTGACTCGGTTATTATTGCAGATTTTGATGAAAGCTTAAAAAGTGTAGCTACATCATTACTGTACACTGATGTTACTCCTAAAAGAATTCATTACATATGTTTAAACCAATGGTTTGATAAATCTTTGCTAAAAGAAGAAAATATTCAACCAATATATTTTCCATCAATAAATAAAAAAAATTATGATAAGTTTATCAAAGAATATAACAAAATATACGGAAAACATCCTAATCAACTATCATTTTTAAGTTATGACTTGATTGGTCTTGTTTATTATTTAATCTATAAAAATGATTTTATAATTGACAATAAAATATTTTATAAAAAAAACAAATTTAAAGGAAAGATAGGAATTTTTGAAATTAGTGAAAATAAAATTACCCATAGTTTAAATTTTTACTCTGTTGAGAATAAAAAATTTAAAGAAATTTTTTAATTTTTTTATAAGCATTCATCCTGTGGTCAATTTTATATTTTTGAAATGGATTCATTTGACCAAAAGTTAGCTTTTTTCCCAATGGAATAAAAATTGGATCATATCCAAATCCTTTAGATCCCTTTTTTTTTGTTGATATAGTTCCCTCTATTTTTCCAAGCCTTGAAACAGTTTTGCCATTTGGCCAGCAAATAGTAAGTGCACAAACAAATCTAGCTCTTATTTTTTTTTTTAATCCAATTTTTATCTATTTTTTTTAATTCATTGAAGACTTTGTGTATCGCTAAATTAAAATCTTTTTTTTTTCCTCCCCATCTAGCAGAATAAATACCAGGTAATTTATTAAGTTTATTTATTTCTAAGCCTGAATCGTCAGCTATACATATTTTGCCAGTTTTTTTTGAGAAATATTTAGCTTTTAATATAGAATTTTTTTTTAAATGTTATTCCATTTTCCTTTGGACTCTTAATTTTAAACTTTTTATTTAAAATAACTTTAATGTTTTTAGGCAACAAACGTTTAATTTCCTTTATTTTTCCTCGATTATTTGACCCTATAAATATTTCTAATATTTTTTTTTTTTTCATCTAGTATTTTTTGATTTTCATACCATATAGGATGATATGGAAAAAGAAGAAACACATAAGACAAACAATGAAAACTTCGATAAATCTAAAACATCTGAAATTAATGAAAAAAATGAAGAGAAAAAAAAAGAACTAAGTCCAGAAGAAAAAATAAAAGAATTAGAAGATAAGTTAACTAGATCTTTGGCTGAAATGGAAAATCAAAGAAGAAGATATGAAAAAGAAAAAGAAGAAGCTTTTGAATATGGTGGATTTTCATTCGCAAAAGAGGCATTAAATTTAATTGATAATCTTGAAAGATCAAAGCAATCTTTAGATAATGATGAAACTTTAAAAAAAAGTGAGGCACTTAAAAAAATTTCAGACCATCTTGAAATAATATACAAAGATACTTTAAATATATTCAACAAAAATAATATTAATATTATTAAATCAATTAATGAAAAGCTTGACCCTAACTTTCATCAGGCAATGATGGAAATAGAAGACGATAGCAAAGAACCCGGCACAATAGTACAAGAAATACAAAAAGGATTTATGATAAAAGACAGATTGCTAAGACCGTCTTTAGTAGCGGTTTCAAAAAAAAGCTCCAAAAGTAGTGAGGAAAATAAATTAGACGACAAAAAAACCGAAGAAAAACAAGAAAAAAAGGATAAAAATTAATTGGTGTGGCAACTTGTACTATAAAAAATAACACCTATATAAGATCTCTGATCGTAAAATTATGAGCAAAGTAATAGGTATAGATTTAGGTACAACTAATTCATGTGTAGCAGTCATGGAAGGTACACAGGCAAAAGTTTTAGAAAACGCCGAAGGTGCGAGAACAACACCTTCTGTTGTTGCTTTTACTGATACTGATGAAAAACTTATTGGACAACCTGCAAAAAGACAGGCTGTAACTAATCCAGAAAATACAATATTTGCCACCAAAAGACTAATTGGAAGAAATTTTGACGATCCAACAGTTAAAAAGGATATCCAAACAGCACCTTTTAAAATAGTTAACTCTGAAAAAGGTGATGCTTGGATAGAAGCAAAAGGTCAGAAATATTCACCTTCGCAAATTTCAGCTTTTGTTTTACAAAAAATGAAAGAAACAGCTGAAAAATACTTAGGACAAGAAGTAAGCAAGGCGGTAATAACAGTGCCAGCCTATTTTAATGACGCTCAAAGACAAGCAACAAAAGATGCAGGAAAGATTGCTGGACTAGAAGTTTTAAGAATTATAAATGAACCAACTGCAGCTTCTTTGGCTTACGGTTTAGACAAAAAGGTAAATAAAAAAATTGCTGTTTATGACTTGGGTGGTGGTACTTTTGATGTTTCTATACTTGAGTTAGGTGACGGTGTATTTGAAGTTAAATCTACAAACGGTGATACTTTCTTAGGAGGGGAAGATTTTGACAACACAATAGTTGAATATCTATTAAGTGAATTTAAAAAAGAAAGTGGTATCGATTTAAAATCAGATAAATTAGCATTACAAAGATTAAAAGAAGCTGCTGAAAAAGCTAAAATTGAATTATCTTCTGCTACACAAACCGAAATAAACCTTCCTTTTATAACAGCAGATAAAACAGGTCCAAAACATATAAATTTAAAAATGACTAGAGCAAAGTTAGAAGCTTTAGTAGAAGATTTAATTTCTAGAACCATACCTCCCTGTAAAACTGCATTAAAAGATGCTGGATTATCAGCAGGAGATATTAATGAAGTAGTTTTGGTAGGTGGAATGACAAGAATGCCAAAAGTAATGGAAGAAGTTAAAAACTTTTTTGGGAAAGAACCTAACAAATCAGTAAACCCTGATGAGGTAGTAGCAATGGGAGCAGCTATTCAAGCAGGAGTGCTACAAGGTGATGTTAAAGACGTATTACTTTTAGATGTTACTCCTCTTTCTCTAGGTATAGAGACTTTGGGTGGAGTTTCTACTAAACTAATTGATAAAAACACAACAATACCAACTAAAAAAAGCCAAGTATTTTCAACAGCTGAAGATAATCAACCAGCTGTTTCTATAAGAGTTTTACAAGGTGAAAGAGAGATGGCTGCTGATAATAAAATATTAGGAAACTTTGAATTAGTAGGAATAGCACCGGCGCCTAGAGGCGTTCCTCAAATTGAAGTAACTTTTGATATAGACGCAAATGGTATTGTTAATGTTTCTGCAAAAGACAAAGGAACCGGTAAAGAACAAAAAATTCAAATTCAAGCTTCAGGTGGTCTAAGTGAAGAAGAAATAAATAAAATGGTTAAAGAAGCAGAATCAAATAAGGAAGCTGACAAGAAAAAAAGGGATGCCGTAGACTCAAGAAACCAAGCAGATACTTTATTACATTCAACAGAAAAGAATTTAAAAGACCATGGTAGCAAAATTTCTGATGCGGATAAAAAAGCTATCGAAACAGCATCTTCCAATTTAAGAAACTCATTAAAAGGAACTGATATAGAGGATATTAAAAAGAAAACTCAAGAATTAGTTCAAGCATCAATGAAAATGGGTGAAGCAATTTATAAATCCCAACAAAATGCTAAACCAGGCGATACAGCAAAAGATAAAAAACAAGAAGGTAAAAAAGACGATAACGTTGTTGATGCAGACTTTGAAGAAGTAAAAGATAAAGACGAAAATAAAGAAAAAAGCGCCTAAGCTAACAACAATTTGTCTACAAATTAGTTATGGCAAAAAGAGATTACTATGATGTTTTGGGCGTTAGTAAAAGTTCAACTCCAGATCAAATAAAGTCAGCATACAGAAAACTAGCAGTAAAATATCATCCTGACAAAAATAAAGGTGATAAAGCAGCAGAAGAAAAATTTAAAGAAGCATCTGAAGCTTATCACGTTTTATCCAATGCAGAAAGAAAACAAAATTATGATAACTTTGGACATGCTGCATTCGAAAACAGTGGTGGTGGAAGAGGTGGTTTTGGAAATTTCGATTTTTCTAGTCATTTTTCAGATATTTTTGAAGATTTTTTTGGTGAAGGATTTGGTGGTGGAAGAAGAAGTAGAAGATCAAACAATAGAGGATCTGATCTTAGATATGATTTATCAATCACTTTAGAAGAAGCTTATACTGGAAAAAAACAGGATATTAAATTTTCAACTTCCGAAAAATGTAATACATGTAAAGGAAGCGGATCTAAACCTGGTCATGATGTGGGGTCATGTTCAATGTGTGGAGGACATGGACAGGTAAGATCAAACCAAGGTTTTTTTACTGTACAACAAACTTGTCCTCAATGCTCAGGAACAGGGGAAGAAATTACTAACCCATGTTCTGCTTGTGGAGGACAAGGAAAAAAACAAGCGTCAAAAAGGCTTTCAGTTTCAATACCAAAAGGGGTAGACGATGGTACAAGAATAAGGCTTGCTGGTAAGGGAGAAGCAGGGTCTAGAGGTGCTGGAAACGGAGATCTATATTTATTCATTAATATTTATTCACATGAATTATTTAAAAGGTCAGAAGAAAATTTATTTTTTGAGTGTCCAATTTCTATTGCAGATGCAGCACTAGGCACAGCCATAGAAATTCCAACAATAGATGGAGGAAAAGCAAAAATTAAAATTCCATCCGGAACACAAAGTGGGAAACAGTTTAGGTTGAAAGGTAAAGGAATGCCCCATATGCGCGGAAGCGGAGCTGGTGACCTTTATGTACAGGTAAATACAGAAGTACCAATTTCTCTAAATAGAGAACAAAAAGAATTGCTTGAAAAATTTAGAGAAATTGAAAACGAAAAATCAAACCCTAGCATTAAACAATTCTTTCAAAAAGCAAAGAGTTTTTGGAAAAATTAAAAAATGGGTCTAGAAGAGATTGTTCCAGCAATTTTTTTAATTGCTGTTTTAATATTGGTTCTTCCTGAGTTTCTTAAAACAAACTCAAAATTAAAGAGATTTTTAAAAAATTTAGCCATTTGGGCTATAATTGTTTTGGCTGTTGTGATAGCTTCACTTCTTATCTTAAAATGAAAAAAATTAATTTAGCTATAACTGGATGTATGGGAAGAATGGGCCAACAGATTATTAAATCTGCTAGATCAGATAAAAATTTCAATATAGTGGCTCTTACAGAGAATAGAATTATTAATAAAAAAATTGGTGGTATTAAACCTGGTCTTAATACAGAACAAACCTTTAAAAAAGCTAATTTAATAATAGATTTCACCATTCCCAAATGCACGTTTGAAGTTTTAAAAATTGCAGCAAAACTTAAAAAAAGAGTAGTTATAGGAACTACTGGATTTTCTAAAAAAGAAGAGAATTTGATTAAAAAATATGCAAAAAAAATACCCATATTAAGAGCTGGAAATATGAGTTTGGGTATTAACTTATTAATGTATTTAACTGAAATTGCATCGAAATCTCTTGGAAATAATTTTTTAAGTAAAGTTTTTGAAATCCATCATAAACATAAAAAAGATCATCCTTCAGGAACTGCTTTAATGCTTGGAAAAGGTATATCTGATGGAAAGAAAAAAGACTTTTACAAATTAATGGGTAAAAAATATTTAAACAAAAAATCTTTTCCTTATGGAAAAAAAATTAATTTTAATTCATTAAGAAAAGGCGAAGTTGTTGGAGAACATGAAGTAAGTTTCTCAAGTGGTAAAGAAATAATTACATTAAATCACGAAGCATTTGATAGAGCCCTTTATTCCGAAGGAGCATTCACAGCGGCTAAATGGTTAATGAATAAAAAACCTGGACTATATTCAATGAGAGATGTTTTGAATTTTAAATGAATGAGGTTCAAAGATCTAAAATAATACGAAAAATTCTAAATAGAATTTATCCAAGAACTCCAATTCCTTTAAAACACAAAAATAAATTTACTCTACTAGTATCAGTATTGCTATCTGCTCAAACTACAGATGTGAATGTAAATAATGTTACTAAAAATATTTATCCAAGATACTATAAACCAGAACACTTTGTAAAATTAGGAAGAAAAAAAATTGAAAAGCTAATAAAGAGTATAGGAATTTTTAGAGTAAAGGCTAAAAGTGTTTATTTACTATCAAAGCAACTAATTGAGAGACATAAAGGAAAAGTTCCAGATAATTTCAGCGATCTTGAAGAATTGCCTGGAGTTGGCCATAAAACTGCTAGTGTAGTAATGTCACAAGGGTTTGGTCACCCGGCATTTCCAGTGGATACTCATATACATAGATTAGCTCAAAGATGGGGTCTAACTAATGGTGAAAATGTTGTTCAAACAGAAAGGGATTTAAAAAAATTATTTCCCAAAAAATATTGGAATAAACTTCACCTTCAAATAATTTACTATGGAAGAGATCGTTGTAAGGCCAGAGAATGTTATGGTTTAACTTGTAAAATTTGTACCACTTGTTATCCTAATAGAAAAAAAACCAATCAAAACAAAGAAAGCTTAATTATGAAAATTTTAGGAATAGGAAATGCGATTGTAGATGTGATCTGTAAAGTTGATGATAATTTTATTGCTCAAAATGGTTTGACAAAAAGTACGATGAAATTAATTTTTGATGAAAATGAATTTAAAAAACTATTAACAAACCTTAAAATAGAAAAAACCGTTTCAGGTGGATCAGTAGCAAATTCAATAGTGGGTATGTCTCAGTTAGGTAATAAAGTAGGATTCATAGGTAAAGTATCCGACGACGAACTTGGAAGTAAATATGAAGAAGGATTAAAAAAAGAAAACGTAAAATACTATTATTCAAAAAAAAAAGAAGAATTACCAACTGGAACATGCTTAATTTTAGTTACCCCTGATTCTGAGAGAACAATGTGCACATTCCTTGGTACAGCAGGAAAAATTAATGAAAGCGATGTCAGTTCTGATGCAATTAAAAAAAGTGAAATAATATTTCTTGAAGGTTATCTTTGGGACGAAGGGGAACCTAAAAAAGCTTTTGAAAAAGCAATTCTAAATGCAAACAAAGTAGCAATGTCGTTGTCTGACCAATTTTGTGTAGATCGACACAAACCTCATTTTTTAGAATTAGTTAAAAATAAATTAGATATAACGTTCGCTAATGAACAAGAAATCAAGTCATTAATAGATGCAAAATCTTTTGATGAAGTAATAAATTTTTCAAAATCTCTTGGTAAAATAATTGTATTAACTAGAGGTGAAAAGGGTGCTGTTGCTATTAATGGAGATGAAGTTGTTGAATGTGGAATTAAACAAGGGCTCAAAATTATTGATTTAACTGGAGCTGGAGATCTTTTTGCAGCAGGTTTTTTACACGGGCATGTAAATAATATGTCTTTAAAAGAAAGCCTGGATAAAGGTACTGAAATGTCCTCTAAAGTTATTCAACAAATTGGCGCTAGACTATAAAAAAACTATTTTTTTTTTCTTTTAAAGCTTCCTTTGCCTTTTTTTGGTTTAATAATTCTTGGTTTATATTTTTTGGACATTAAATCTTTTGCAAAAAAATTTCTTTTTTTCATTTTATTAGATATCCATTTTTTTCACTTGTTATTAAACTTTCATCATTAAATGCTTCTTTAATTTTTTTTCTTAATCTATAAATATGAGTTTCAACTGTGTGAGTTTCTAAATCTGAAGCATATCCCCAAACTTCTTTTTGAAGACTCTCTATTCTTTGAGGGACATTGCTGTCATTTAAATAAACTAAAATCTCAACTTCTCTTTCGGTTAACTTTAGTATAATATTTTTTAGTGAAATTTCTCTAGAATTTAAGTCCAATTTATATTTTTTTAATTTTATATTGTTTTGAAAACTATATTTTTGTTTTAAAAGTTTAATATTTAATTTCTCAATTAATGAGTTAATTTTAATTGGAAGTTTTTCAATTATAAAGCAGTTGCTTGAAAATAAGCTGCTATTTTGACTTGTAGTTAATATTAAGTAATTTCCTAAATTATTCTTATCTATATCAGAAAGTTCTTTTTCTGTTTTTGCTTTAAGAATATCAAATTTTAAATTTTGCTTTATTTCTGTCAAAATATCAAACAAAGTATCAAAATCATAAATTAATATAGTCTGTTTATTCATATATAATTAAATAATGATAATTTATTTAAAAAATAAAGATACACTCATATTTAAAGATTTTAAATTTAAATGTTGCATTGGTGCCAATGGATTAAGTAAAAAAAAAGAAGAGGGTGACAAGACTACTCCTAAAGGCATTTTTAAACTAGGAAACCTTTATTATAGAGCAGATAAAAGGGATAAACCTAACACAAATCTAAAATGTAAAGTAATAACTAAAAATCTCGGATGGTGTAATGACTCTTTAAACAAAAAATATAATAAAGAAATAAAAATATCAAAAAAAATTAAATGTGAAAAATTATATAGAAGAGATTATAAATATAATTATCTAATTTTAATAAAATACAATTATATAAATACTATTCCAAATAAAGGTAGCGCAATATTTATTCATCTAACTAAAAATTATAAACCTACAGCTGGATGTATAGGATTATCAGAAAAAGATTTTAAGATAATGCTTAAACTTGTAAAAAAAAATACTAGAATTAAGATATCCTAACTTCTTGCTCCAAATATTTTTGTTCCTATTCTTAAAAATGTAGATGAATGTCTTAAGGCTATTAAATAATCATCTGACATACCCATACTAAGTTCCTTTAAATTTAACTTATTGTTTAATTCTTTCATTTCTGAAAAATAATTATCTAGATCACCACCTAAAGGAGGTAAACACATTAGACCGATGATATCTAATTCTAATT
>CACDDB010000003.1 GCA_902551445.1 uncultured Pelagibacteraceae bacterium
TTCTAATCTTGTTAGTGAATTTTTCTTTTTTCTTAGCTAATTCTTTTTTGTCGATTAGATCTATTTTGTTTAAAACAATTAATTCATTTTTTTTTAGTAAAGAACTACTATATTTTCCTAGTTCATCTCTAACTTGCTTATATGAATAGTATAAATCTTCATCATTAATATCTATTAAGTGAAGAAGAGTCTTACATCTTTCTATATGTTTGAGAAATTTTATACCAAGCCCAGTTCCTGAATGGGCTCCTTCTATTAATCCAGGAATATCTGCTAATGTTATTTCTTTGTCATCATAAATCGCAACACCTAAATTTGGATTTAATGTCGTAAATTTGTAATTTGCAATTTTGGGTGTGGCCCTCGTTATAGATGCCAGCAAACTTGATTTACCTGCATTTGGCAAACCTATTATTCCTATATCAGCTATAGTTTTTAATTGAAGCCAAATCCAAAACTCTTCACCTTTAAGACCTTTGGTAAATTTTTTTGGCGCTCTATTTGTTGATGATTTAAATTTGGTATTTCCAATTCCTCCTTTTCCACCATTGGCTGCAACAAATTCTTCATTTTGATTTTTAAAATCATAAATTAAAGTTTTATTATCTTCTTCAAATACTTGAGTTCCAATAGGAACTTTTAAATATAAATTGTCTCCACTTTTACCAGTTTTATTTTTACCTCTTCCATCCCCACCTCTTTTTGCTTTAAAATGTTGTTGGTATCTAAAATCAATTAGTGTATTTAAATTTCTTTCTGATTTTAAAATTATAGAACCTCCTTTGCCTCCGTCTCCACCATCAGGTCCTCCAAATTCAATAAATTTTTCTCTTCTAAAACTAGGTGATCCAGATCCACCATCGCCTGCTTTGATAAATATTTTAACTTGATCTAAAAATTTCATAATACAACTCCTTTTGATTTTTAAGTTGTATCGATTAATTGGGTTTTACAGAAACAAATGTTCTATCAGATTTAGTTTTTTTAAATTCTACTTTGCCCTCAATTTTTGCAAATATAGAATGGTCTTTGCCCATACCAACGTGTTCTCCAGGAAATATTTTTGTTCCTCTTTGTCTAACGATTATATTACCTGGTATTACATATTGACCGCCGTATTTTTTTACACCAAGTCTACGACCAGCACTATCACGTCCGTTTCGAGATGATCCACCTGCTTTTTTTGTAGCCATAATTAAATTTTACTTTTTTCTTCCTTTTTTTCTTTTGTCTCTCTTTTTTCTACTTTTTTTGCTTCAGAAAGTACAGCACCATCTTTAGCAAAAATTTTTTTTATCTTTATTAGAGAATATTGTTGTCTATGTCCATTTTTTCTTCTTGAATTTTTTCTTCTTCTTTTTTTAAAAATTAAAATAGTTCTATTTTTACTATTTTTCATTAATTCTGCTTCTACTTTTGCTCCTTTAACCAATGGAGAACCAACTTCTAATGTTTTATCATCTCCATAAGCAAGCACTTCATTAAATTCTATTTTACTTTCAGGTTTACTATTTTTAAGCTTTTCAATTTTTAATATATCACTAGCTTTAACTTTGTACTGTTTTCCACCCGTTTGTATTATTGCAAAAGACATTATAAATCCTTAATTTTTATAAATGGCAATATAGTTCTAGACTTCTTTTAGTCAAGTTGAATAAATTAGAAATTATCCTTTAAATATCTTAGTTTTGAAAAGTCTTCGAGATTTTTTGCTCTTAAAAAAATATTACAAGCTAATTCTTCTCCAATTGTTGAAGGAAGTGTAGGTAAATTATTTTTTAATTTATCTTTAATTTCAAAAATTTTTTTTTCTAAATTTTTATTATTTTTTTCGTGTTCTAAGCAAAACAATGAATTCTTAAGAGTATATTCATGCCCACAATAAATTTTAGTATCAATTGGAAGTTTTTTTAGTTTATTTAATGAAGCAAACATTTGTTCATAAGTGCCTTCAAATATTTTGCCGCAACCAAGTGAAAAAAGTGTGTCTCCAGTAAAAGCTATTTTATTTTTCGAAAAATAAAAACAAATATGACCCGATGTATGCCCTGGAATATGAATAATTTTTGCTTCAAAATCTTCATTCATCCATGTTTGATTGTTTTCAACGAATATATCTATTTCTGGAATTCTATCTTTGTCGTCTTTGAATCCAATAATTTTTACTCCATATTTTTTTTTTAACTCATGATTTCCACCAATATGATCATCATGATGATGTGTATTTAAAATAAATTTTAAATTGATATTTTTTTTTTCAACAAAACTAATAATTGGTTTAGCTTCACCTGGGTCGATTACACATGCGTTTTGGTTTTTTTCATTTATTAACAAATATGAATAATTATCATATAAGCACTTAATTATTTCGACCTTCATACTATTTTTCTATTACAAAAATTCCTAATTTAGAAAATAAATTTTTATAGCTTAAATTTTGACTATTAATTTTTATATTTTTTTTATTACAATAATTTACAAAATCCTTAATAGTACACATATGAAGATTTGGAGTGTTATACCACTCATTAGGTAAATCTTTTGTTATTGGCATTGTACCTTTAAAAAGTAAATGTAATCTAACTTTCCAATATCCAAAATTTGGTATTGTAACAATTGCTTTTTTACCAACTCTTAATAATTCGGTAATGACATTTTCTGGATTTAGAAATGCTTGAAGCGTTTGACCTAAAATAACATAATCAAAGGATGATTTAGGAAATTGTTTTAAATCTTTTTCAGCATCTCCTTCAATAACTGTTAATCCTTTTTCTATACATTTTTGTACATTACTCTTTGATATTTCCAAACCTCGTATATCATTTGTAATATTTTCATTAATATATTTCATTAATTCACCATCACCACATCCAACATCTAAAACTTTTGAATTTTTTTCTACTAATTTTGCTATTACGTTAAATTCTTTTTTCATTTAGTTTATTATATGATGTGTTTAAAAAATTTTTAATTGTATTAAGAAAATCAGGAACGTCTAATAGAAATGAGTCGTGACCTTTATCAGATGTTATTTCAGCAAATCCAACATTTTTTCCAATAGAATTTAGTGCAATTACTATTTCTCTATTTTCAGAGGTTGGGTATAACCAATCAGAAGTAAATGATATGATGAAGAATTTCGTATTAGACTTTTCAAATGCTTTTGAAAGGTTTCCATTAAATTGTTTTTTAAGATCAAAATAATCCATTGCCCTTGTTATATAAAGATAGCTATTTGCATCAAATCTATCTACGAAAACTGAGCCTTGGTATCTAAGATAACTTTCAATTTGAAAATCTGCATCAAAACTAAACTTTAAGTCATCTCTTTCCTGAAGTTTTCTTCCGAATTTTTCTTCCAAACCTTTTTTTGACAAATAAGTAATATGTGCTGCCATTCTTGCAACAGCCAATCCTTTATCCGGTGATTTTTTGTATTCTCCATAAAATCCATTTGACCAGTTATGATCTGCCATAATTGATTGTCTTCCTAGCTCGTTTAGCGCAATATTTTGCGCAGAATGACTTGCAGTACAGGCTATAGGTATAGCAGTTTGTGATCTATGTGGAAAATTAGAAACAAACTGTAAAACCTGCATACCACCCATTGAACCCCCTAAAACTGAAAATAATTTTTCAATTTTAAAAAAATCTAATAAATGATATTGAGCATTAACCATATCATTTATAGTTATAACTGGAAATTCTGTTGCAAAATTTTTATTAGTTTTTGGATTAATGTTACTTGGACCATAAGAACCCATACATCCTCCAATTACATTTGCACAAATTACAAAATATTTTTCTGTATCTACAGCTTTTCCAGGTCCTATGAGGTAATTCCACCAACCTTCTTTTTTAGTTATGGGATTTATACCCGCGGCAAACTGATCTCCCGAAAGAGCATGAAACGCTAAAATTGCATTATCTTTTTTATCATTAAGCTTACCATAGGTTTCGTATGCTAAAGGAAAATTAGATATAGTTTGTCCACAGTCAAGCTTTAATGGCTTATCAATAATTATTTTTTTTACTTTCTTTATATCGTTCATATTTTTTTGGTGAATTGCTAGGTAAAAAAACTTATTTAGCGGTTTTTTTATAGCGCTCGCAATTCAGTTAAATCAGCGCATAAATTATTTACAGGATACGTATGTATATGTCAAATTTATTAAAATATTAAATATTTTATATAAATAAGTAATTTTTTATCTATAAAGATACAAATTATTAAAAATTATGACTTCGCTTAATTTTAGAAAAATAAATATAGAGCCTTACAAGCCAGGAATATCTGTATTAAAAAAAAATAAAAAATTTATTAAATTATCAGCCAATGAATCAGCATTAGGTGTGAGTCCTAAAGTACTGAAAATATTAAAAAGCAAAAATTGTAAAATTTCTAAATATCCAGATAGTAAAGCAGTAGATTTAAGAAAATCAATTTCTTCTAAATTTAAATGTAATTTTAATAAAATTATATGTGGCTCAGGTTCGGATGAGGTAATTCAGATGATATGCCAACTTTTTCTTAAACCTGGAGACGAAGTAATAGTCCCACAATACAGTTTTTTGATGTACAGAATATATGCATCAATTGTTGGAGCAAAAGTAGTTTTTTCTAAGGAAAAAAAATTTAGAGTTTCGGTTGAAAATATAATTAAAAAAGTTAACAAAAAAACTAAAATTGTTTTTATAGCAAACCCAAATAATCCAACTGGTACATATTTAAAAAAAAAAGAACTGATTAATTTAAGAAAAAAACTTAAAAAAAAAATTTTATTGGTCATAGATGATGCGTATGATGAATATATGAGAGATAAAAATTACTCTTCAGGATTAAATATTTTTAAGAATAAAAAAAACGTGTTTATTTTAAGAACTTTTTCTAAAATATATGGACTTGCCTCTTTAAGGATCGGCTGGGGATATGGCGATAGAAAAATAATTGATGCACTAAATGTGATTAAACCGCCTTTTAATGTAAATAAAATTGCTCAATTATGTGCAATTGAATCTTTAAAGGATAGTAAATTTATAACCAAATCAGTTAAACATAATTTATTTTGGGTTAAAAAAATTAAAAATAGCTTAGAAAAATTTAATATTTTTTGTAATAAAGAAAGTGCAAATTTTCTTTTACTTAATTTTGATAAATGTAAAATAAATGCCAACAATGTTGAAAAAAAATTGTCAAATAAAGGTTTAATATTAAGAGATACTAAAACTTATGGAATAAAAAATTGTTTGAGATTGACAATTGGAAACAATTTAGAAAACAAATTATTTTTAAAATGTATGAGCAGGATATTTAAAAATGTTTAAAAATATTTTGATTATTGGATGTGGCATGATTGGATCTTCAATTCTAAGAGGAGTCATTAGCCAAAAATTGTGTAAAAAAGCTTATGTATATGAAAAAAATATTAAATACCAAAAACAAATTAAAAAAATAAATAAGAAAATTATTTTAATCAATAAACTTGATAAAAAAATAAAAGATATGGATTTAGTTGTTATTTCAACTCCAATGAGCGAATACCAAAAAATAATTATTAAACTAAATAAAAATTTGAATAATAAAACTTTAATTACTGATGTTGGGTCAACGAGAGGAAATATTGCAAAATTAATTAAAAAAAAATTATCAAAAAAATTAAATTGGGTAATGAGTCACCCTATATCTGGTTCTGAAGCTAGTGGACCAAAATACGGCAGCAAAAATTTATTTAAAAATAAATGGTGTATTTTAATAAAAAGTAAGAAAAACAAACTACTAGAAATTAAATTGTCAAGGTTTTGGAAAAAATTAGGATCTAAAATTTTGTTTATGCAAGAGCAAGAGCATGACAAGGTTTTTGCAGTTACAAGTCATCTACCACATTTAGTTGCATACAATTTAATTAAAACTGCCCAAGATTTTCAAAAAAATCATAAAAAAAATATAATTAAATATAGCGCAGGTGGTTTAAGAGACTTTTCTAGGATAGCAGCATCCAATGAAATTATGTGGAGAGATGTATTTTTTAACAATAGTAAAAATATCTCAAACATAATCGATTTATTCATTAGAAACTTAAAGAACTTTAAGATGGATATTAATAAAAAAAGAAATTCTTTATTACTTGATAAGCTTAAAAAATCAAAAAAAGTTAGACAACAAATCTTGTTATTAAAACAAGATATTAGTAAACCAGATTTCGGTAGAGAAAATTAAATTCTAAATACTTTTTTTACCTTTAATTTGGCAGTTTTTTCTATCCTTTTTATTGTTTTCTGGATTGGCATTGTAATAACTTTTCTCTCTGGCCCATAAGCGTGTATTAGTTTCCATGAATCAATACATACTGCAACATGCCCTTTCCAAAAAATTATATCGCCTTTTTTAAATTTTTTTTTTTTTAAGTTTACTTTTTTATATTTTATTTGATCAACAGTATCTCTTGGAAAAAATTTATTGTTAAATTTATAAAAAATTTGAACTAATGCTGAACAGTCGATACCTTGGTAAGTTTTACCTCCCCACTTATATTTGCAATCTGCAAATAATTTAAAAATTTTGATAAAATTTTTTTCTTTTTTATTTATTAAGGCTATATCTTTTAGTTTTATCCATTGATTTTTTTTGAACATAACATAATTTTTTTTTTTCTTTATAATCTCAATTTTACTCGAAAATGGTAAAAAACTATTTGATTTGTAAATTCTAGTCTTTAAAGTTTTTACTTTGTGTGTAGGTTTGAATTTTTTAATAAATTTTTTATTTTTTATATATCCAGTATATTTATCGTAAGATGTTCTTACTTTAAGAAAACTTTTTATTTTTTTTAAAACTTTAAATTTTTCACCATAAATGATTTGTGAACTGATTTTAGAATTAATTGAGGGACGTTCGTATATATTTATACAGGGATATATGCAGAAATAATTATTTTGCACCAACTTTTAACTTATCTTTAATAATCCACAAACAAATTAGTGAAGGAATTACCATAATTGTTGTTAATATGAAAAATGTTCCCCAATCTCCATTCAACCAATCAACAAGAGCCCCTGATGACGATGCAAGAGTAGTTCTTCCCGCAGTTCCTATAGACGCAAGCAATGCGTATTGTGTTGCTGTATAGGTTCTATCAACTAATAAAGAAATAAATGCAACAAAAGCTACTGTAGCAAAAGCGGCTGAAATATCATCAGCTATTACAGCGACAGCAAATAACCACTCAGATTTACCTGTCCAAGCAAGCGCAGCAAATAAAAGATTTGTAGCTGCCATGAATCCTCCAGCAACAAACATAGTTTTGACAGTTCCTGATCTCATTGCAAATATTCCACCTAGCAATGTAAAGACAACAGTTGTTATCCATCCTAAAGTTTTTGAGTAAATTGCAATTTGTCCTTTAGAAAAACCAATTTCTTTATAAAAAACAATCGACATTCTTCCTAAAAAGGCTTCACCAATTTTAAACAAGAAAACAAATCCTAAAATTCCTATTGCAATATTAAATCCATTTTTTTTGAAGAAACTGATTATTGGTCCACCTATTGTACCTGTTATATATGCAACAAAATTAGTTATGATATTGTTAGATCCAAGTTTACCCTTAATCATTTGATCAGTTTCTCTTTGTTTTGCTTCTCTATCTGTTTCAATTGGTTCATGAACAAACATTAAACCTATATTCATTAAAATTATTACAACTCCCAAAACTAAAAAAGTAGCTTGCCAATAATCGGCGACTCCTATGTTTTCAAAATATTCTGCAGTAAATAAAGCAATAACTCCTCCGAGTTTATAACCTGTCCACCAGCCAACAACCGCCATAGCTGCGCCTGCTGCCATAGATTTTCCTTCGTTAACATTGATTTGTTCAATTCTTAAGGCATCTACGGTTATGTCTTGAGTGGCAGATGCTATTGCAATAACTAATCCTACTGTAATCAATAAAGCTAAATTTTGTGTTGGATTAATTACACTCCAGACTATCAAGCTAAGTAAAATTATGATTTGCATTAAAACTATCCAGCCTCTTCTATGGCCTAGTTTTTTTGTTAAAAATGGTATTTGAATTCTATCTATTATTGGTGCCCACAAATAATTGAAAGCATAAACACCGAAAATTAAACCTGCCCATCCTATTGTTGATCTACTAAGCCCTTCTTCTTTTAGCCAAAGGCTTAAACTGCTTGCAATTAAGACCCAAGGAAAACCACTTATCGCTCCTAGAAGCAATATTCTTATCATTCTTACGTCTTTATAAACTAAAAGAGAGTCAACCCAGTTTTGTTTTTTTTCTTCCATTAATATTTTCTCCAAAAAGATGGTATGAACAATACTAATATAGCAAACAATTCCAGTCTACCTAAAATCATAGAAAAACTTAAAACCCATTTCGAAATATCAGACAATTTAGAAAAATTGCCATTTGGTCCAATGATTTCGCCTAGTCCAGGTCCTACATTTGATATTGAAGTAGCAGCAGCGGATATAGAAGTAATAAAATCAAGTCCAGTTAAAGACAACAAAGCTGCAATAATAAAGAAAATAACTATGTATAAATATATAAACGAAATTACAGAAGACATGAATTTTTCATCTATATTATTATTGTCGTATTTAATTATAAATATTCCACGAGGATAAATTATTTTTTTTAATTCATTAGCTATGAAGCGGTATAACAATTGGACTCTAAATATTTTTATTCCACATGCAGTTGATCCTGCACAGCCACCAATAAACATTAATATTAAAAAAAATACCAATGGAAAGTTTCCCCATAAGCTAAAATCTTTAGTAACATATCCTGTTCCTGTGAGAATTGATATGACATTAAATGATATAGATCTTAAGCTTATTTCAAATATACTTTTATTTGCAATACTTAAATAAATAAACATAAAAATTATTGAAAATAGAATTATTTTAATAAAAGTAACTATTTGACTATCTGAAAAAAAAATTTTTTTATCACCATTTAAATATTTTATATATGCAATGAATGGTATACTTCCAAGAATTATAAATATCATCGAAGTAATTTCAATATAGGCACTATTAAAGTGTCCAATTGAGTCATTATAGTTTGAAAAACCTCCTGTAGCCAAAGTAGTCATAGAATGTGTGATACTGTCAAAAAAACTCATTCCAAATATATTATAAAGCAAACAACATAATGTAGTAAAAAATAAATAAATAATAATTAAACGAATAGTAACTTGCTTTGATCTTGGTAAGATTTTTTCAGCTGTGTCCCTACTTGAAGTTTTAAATAACTGCATACCACCAACGTTCATAATTGGCATTAAAGTAATTGCCATTACAATTATTCCTATTCCACCAAGCCATTGTAATATAGCTCTCCATAGAAGAATTGATTTTGGAACGACCTCCAAGTTTACAATTATTGTTGAACCGGTAGTTGTTATTCCAGATATGCTTTCAAAAAAAGAGTCAGTTATAGATAAATTTAAACTTGAAAATATAAAAGGTAATGATCCAAACACTGCAATGGTGATCCAAGACAGGGCAGTCAATAGAAATGCTTGAGGCAAATTTAATTTTTTTTCGTGATCTAAGTTTGAAATAAAAAAAAGCACACCAAAAATTATGCTTATTATTGCCGAACTAATAAATGAAGAATCAAATTCATTAAAAATAAACTGAATGATTATTGGTATACTCATAGATACACCAAGTATTATTTGCAAAACTCCTAAAGTGAAAAAAACAGTTTTATAATTGGACATTTTGAAAGAACATTATTTTATGGTAAATAAAATTCAACTCTATAAGAATATTTATATAGATTAATTTTATAAGTAATTTGTTATTAAGTTGTGATAAATAAAGCTAACATAGAAAAAACTAACGCATGGCCATTTATTGAGGCTAAAAAAATCTTAAAAGAGCGAAAAAAATATATTGAACAAAAAGGTAAAATAATATTACAAACGGGGTATGGACCAAGTGGCTTGCCACATATAGGAACTTTTGGTGAAGTTGCCAGAACCTCCATGGTTGTTAATGCATTAAATTATCTTACAGATATCCCAAAAGAGATAATCACTTTTTCAGATGATATGGATGGATTAAGAAAAATTCCTGACAATGTTCCCAATCAAAAAATATTAGAAAAAAACTTACACAAACCTCTTACAGATGTACCCGATCCTTTCGGAAAATATAATAGCTTTGGAGAACATAACAATAATATGTTAAAAAAATTTTTAGATCAGTTTAATTTTAATTACGTTTTCAAGAGCTCGACAGAACTTTACAAGTCAGGATATTTTAATGAAACACTTAAATTAATATTAAAAAATTATAATGGAATTATGGATATAATTATTCCAACATTAGGTAAAGAAAGACAAAAAACTTATTCTCCTTTTTTACCTATCTGCTCGGACACAGGCATTGTATTAGAGATTCCTGTTTTAGAGATAAATGAAAAAAATTCTAAAATTATTTTTGATAATAATGGAAAGAAAATTGAAAAAAGTATTTTGGACGGTAACTGTAAACTACAATGGAAAGTAGATTGGGCGATGAGATGGTATGCCATAGATGTTGATTTTGAAATGTATGGCAAGGATCTAATTGAAAGCGCAATTCTTTCCACAAAAATAATTAAGCTTCTTGGTAAGGCAAACCCATCTGGTTTTGCTTATGAATTATTTCTTGATGAAAAAGGTGAAAAGATTTCAAAGTCCAAAGGAAATGGAATAACCATTGATGAATGGTTGAATTATGCATCTCCAGAAAGTTTATCTTTATTTATGTATCAAAACCCCAAAAGAGCAAAAAAATTGTATAAAGAAATAGTACCAAAAGCTGTTGATGATTATTTAGATTTTATTGAAAAAGGAAAAAATCAAGATGAATTACAATTATTATTAAATCCAGTTTGGCACGTTCATAGTGGTACAATACCAAACGAGAAAAACATCATGACTTTCTCAATGCTTTTAAACTTAGTTGAAACAAGCAATGCAAATTCAAGTGATCTTTTATGGAAGTTTGTTAAAAAATATAAAAAAAATATTTCTGAAAAAGATCATCCTATTTTTGACAAATTAATCAGTTATGCAATTAAATATTTTAACGATGTTATAAAAAAAAATAAGAAATATAAAATACCAAGCACAGAGGAAAAGAAAGCTCTTGAGAAATTAATACAAGCTTTAGATAAATGTAACGACGAAATGAAACCAGAAGACATTCAAACACAAATTTATGCCGTTGGAAAAGATAATGGCTATAAAGAGAATTTAAGAGACTGGTTTAAACTAATTTATCAAGTTATTTTTGGTGATGAAAATGGCCCAAGAATGGGTTTCTTTATTAGCTTTTTCGGTGTTAATGAAACAAAACAACTAATTAAAGATAAAATTAAATAATGTATTCTGCATTAAGATCCCTAATATTTAAATTAGATCCAGAATTGTCTCACAATCTGGCAATTAAATCATTAAAGTTCAATTATAGTCCAGTGAAAAATATTATAATAGATAGTTCTATTGAAACAAATTTTTTTGGAAAAAAAATTAACAACCCTATAGGTATAGCAGCAGGATTTGATAAAAATGCAGAGGTTTATAATCCTTTATATAGACTTGGCTTTGGTTTTGTTGAAGTTGGAACAGTCACTCCTAAAAAGCAATATGGCAATCCCAAACCAAGAGTTTTTAGATTAGAGGAAGATGAGGCATTAATTAATAGGTTAGGGTTTAATAATTCTGGATCAGATGCAATTGGTTCTAGAATTAATTCATACCCCCCCAATGGCGTGTTAGGAATAAATATTGGACCAAATATGAGTACCACAAATAAATTAGAAGATTATTTAATTTGTTTGAGAAAGTTTCACAAACTTTGCGATTATTTGACAATAAATATTTCTTCACCAAATACAGAAAACCTTAGAAATTTTCACAATAAGTCTGAATTAGATCAATTGTTAAAAATTATTCAAGAAGAAAAAAAAATATTAAAATCCAATATACTAATTGCTTTAAAGATATCTCCTGATATTGAAGAAAAAAATATATCTAATATTTCAGAATTACTTTTAAAATATGAAGTAGATATTATTATAATTTCCAATTCTACTGATCAAAACAGAAACAATTTAAAAAATATTAATAAATTAGAAAAAGGAGGTTTGTCTGGAAAGCCCTTAGAAAAAAAATCAAATATATTGATAAATAAATTTTACAAAGTTTTAAGCAATAGAGTTAAAATAATTGGAGTAGGAGGAGTTGATTCAGGCAGAAGTGCCTATGAAAAAATTATTAATGGAGCTACTTTAGTACAATTATACACAGGTATGGTTTATAAAGGACCAAATATAGCTAGAAATATCAGTGAGGAATTAATAAATATTTTAAAAAGCGAAGGGATAAAAAATATATCTGAAGCAATAGGTATTAAAAATTAATCTTGACTGCCAAGTTTAGAGCACCTATACAATCATAAAATTTATGACTAAAAAATGTGAACTTACCGGAAAAAAACCTTTAAAAGGTCATAAAGTTAGCCATGCTAACAATAAAACCAAAAGAAGATTTTTACCAAATCTTAAAAAAGTAAAATTCAAAAGTGAAACACTAAATAAAAGTTTAAGAATTACAGTATCAAACTCAGGTATAAGGTCAGTTGACAAAAAAGGTGGTTTTGATGCTTTTATAAAATCAGCTAAAGCAAAAAACTTATCAATAAGATTAAAAAAGTTAAAAAAATCTCTATTAATTAAATCTGCATAATGAGTTTATCATTCATAACTCTCTCATTTTTGATGGGAGGAGTAGTATTAATTTCAAATTATCTAGTTCAGTTTCCAGTAAATATTTATGAATTACAGGATATATTAACTTATGGTGCTTTTACTTATCCAATAGCTTTTCTCATAACTGATTTGTCAAATAAGTTTTATGGTAAAATTGTAGCTAGGAATATTGTTTATATAGGTTTTTTTATAGGTGTCTCTTTTTCACTTTTTTTTTCGACTAATTTTTCTGATCTAATTTCAGTTAGAATAGCTATAGGATCTGGAACAGCTTTTATTGTTGCTCAACTATTAGATGTACAAATATTTGATAAATTTAGAAATAAGAAATGGTTTGTTGCTCCTCTAACATCATCTTTCATTGGTTCTGCTGTTGATACATTGTTATTTTTTTCAATTTCATTTTATGGAACAGGAGCTCCTTGGATAACTTTATCTCTAGGAGATTTAGCTATAAAAATACTTGTTACTTTAATAATGTTAATACCTTTCAGATTATTAATTAGAAATACTAAGATAGTTGGTTATTAAAATAGAAATTTATAAGATAGTATTTTATAGGCTAATTTAGCAACTAGAAAATTATATGAGTTAAATCCTTTAATTGGAGCTAGTTCATTTATATCAGCACCTACAATATTTGAATTTTTTGCTGCTATTTTAATTATATTTAATGTTTCATCCCAGAATAGCCCTCCAGGCTCAGGAGTTCCAGTTGCTGGCATAATACTAGAGTCAAAACCATCAACATCAAATGTTAAGTAGACATTTTTATTTTTAATAATATTTTTAAATTTATTTAAATTCCATCTGCTTTTATCTTTTGCCCAGTAAATTTTAATTCTTTTTGAATTTTTTTTTAAAAATGGGATTTCGCTTTGTGAAATATTTCTTATACCAAAAGATACAACAGATACATTTTTATGATCAAGGCATCTTCTAATTGCTGAGGCATGTGAAAATTTTTCTCCGTTATAACTTTGTCTTAAATCTGCATGTGCATCGAAATGCAATAATAATATTTTTTTATATTTTTTAGCAAAAGGAATAATGCATCCTGGTGTAATAGAGTGTTCACCGCCTAAAGTAAGAGGAAAAAGCTTTTTATTTAAAATTTTTTCATTAGTTTCAGATATTTTTTTTATGGCTTTAATAATATTTTTATCTATTTTAAAAGGTTTAAGGGTTTTAATTCCTATTTTTTTAAAAGGTTCACAATTCAACTCTTCATCATATAATTCAACTTGATGTGATGCTTTGATAATTTCTTTTGGACCATTTTTAGTTCCGCCTCCATAACTAACTGTTTTTTCTAAACCAAAAGGAACTACAATAGCTTTTTCTTTGAAATTAAATTTATTGTCAATTCCAAGAAACCCTTTTTTATTTGATAGATAGTTCAATTTTTACCCAAAGATTTCTGAAAAATTTTTTCTACTTCTTTTCTTCCAATTACCATTATGGTAAACATCGCTAGCTATTAAAGGTAAAACACTTGTTGCTTCAGCAAATACCATTTGTTCTTTAGTTATATCAACTTTTCCCCACGAACTCGCCTCCTTTAACGTAGAACTACTACAAGCCCCGTCTCTTGAGTCAGCAACTGTTATTTGCACAGCATATTTATGCATATCTACATTTTTACCTAAAAGTTCTGCACAAATTACTGTGTCTTGTATAAAATTTTTTGGTACACCTCCTCCAATCATAAACAGTCCTGAGCCTTTAGATCTGATTTTAATTTCTGTTAATTCTCTAAACTCTCTTATTGAATCTATTGTAATATGTTTTTTAGGATTTTTTTCTTGGTGCATTACTAAACCAAATCCTGCGCTAGAATCTGTAAAGGCAGGACAAAATATTGGAACTTTATTGTCATATGCAGTTTCAATTAAAGAATTTTTTTTTTTTGCATTAGATTTTAAATATTTGCCAATTTCATAAATAAATTCCCTTGAAGTATAGCTTCTTGGCTCTAGTTTATTTGCTATTTCACATATGGTTTTGTCACACATTTGTAATTCATCTTCATCGATATAGGTATCGTAAATCCTGTCTATGTAATTTTTTCTTAATTCTTTATCATCTTGAAATTGTGAACCTTGATAATGTTTAAAGCCAAGTGCTTCAAAAAAATCCATATCAATAATTGAAGCACCAGTTGCCACAATTGCATCAACCATATTGTATTTTATCATATCTCTGTAGATATGCATGCATCCAGCCGCAGATGTAGATCCTGCTAGAGTTAGAAAAATTGTACAATCTTTATCATTAATCATTTGATTGAATATGTTTGCTGCGTTAGCAGTTTCTCTCGAAACAAAAGACATTTTTTTCATTGAAGAAATTATTTTTCTTGCGTCAAAAGAAGTTATGTCAATATGCTCTACTGGCTCCTTAAGAATTTCTTTTTTGCTATTATGACCTACGGATTTTTTTTTAGACATTTAAGCAACAAGAAAAGATTTCTTATTTTCTTTGTCATACATGGTCATTATTGGATTGTCTTCTACTTCGTAAATTTCATCAGAATAAAAACCATTAAATTTAGTTCTGAAAGTTAAACCATATGCGCCTAGCTGGCCTAATTCAATATAATCATTTTCTTTTATATTATTTGGAAGTATAAACGGCCCCTTCATATAATCCATACTATCACATGTTGGTCCATAAAAATCAAAAGCTGTCATTTTTTTTGATATTATTCTTCCATTAGTTATTAATCTAGAAGGATAAACAATATTAGGAACTCCACCATCAAAAAGAGTTCCATAAGTTCCATCATTTATATAAAGCTTTTGTTTCTTTCTCAAAATGACTTTTACAATCGTAGATCCACTTTCAGCTACGATTGCTCTTCCCGGTTCGCAAAATAATTCTGGTTCTTTTTCTAGTTTTAAATCGCTTATATTTTTTTTAATTTCTTCGAAATAATTTTCTAAAGGCTGAGGAATTAAATCTGGATATACTGTAGGAAAACCCCCACCTATATTTATGTAATCTGGAATTATCTTTGTTTTTTTTATTATATTTCTTATTTCTAATATGCCTTTTGCATATGAAATTGGATGCATACACTGGGACCCTACATGAAAACTTAAACCAATTTTTTTTGCATATTGACTAGTTAGTCTAAATAAGCCAGTTGCTTCAGAGCTTAAAGCTCCAAATTTTTTTGATAAATCTATTTCTGCGTGCTCATTTGAAACTGATACTCTTACAAATAATTCTAAATCTTTGGCATTGTTTGTACTTTCAATAATTTTTATTAATTCATCTTTAGTGTCTAATGAAAAAACTTTAACTCCATAATTAAAGTAGGCCTCTTTTATACTTTCTCGAGTTTTTACAGTATTCATATAGTAGCATTCTGCTTTAGGATTTATGCTTTTTACACTTTTTAATTCTGGTATTGATGCAATATCAAAGTTTGTAATTCCACTTTCCATGACTGTTTTTAATATTTCATCATTAGGGTTGGTTTTTACTGCATACAAAATTCTACCTGCAAAATTATTTTGAAAAAAGCTTGAAGCTTTGCGAATTGATTCTTTCCTTACGCAGTAAACAGGGTTTACTGGTTTAAGTTGATTTATTAATTCATCAACAGACTTAAATTTTTTCATTTAGCCCCTCGTTACAAAAAAAATTTATAAAAAAAAATTTGTATAAATAACATACAAACTTCCTATAAATTCAGCGTTTAAGGGATATATTTCTTAATGTAAAGTAAATAATTGCTATTGAATTAACAAATTATCAACATATATACGTCGGGTACAATGTTGGAAAATAATAGTAATTTGACAGATTTTAAAGGTAAATCACTACTCATAGTTGATGATGATAATCCTTTTAGAGAAAGATTGGCTAGAGCCATGGAGAAAAAAGGATTTAAGGTTTTACAGGCAGAAAGTGTAAAAAAAGGTAAGGATGCAGCAAATTCCAATAAACCTCAATTTGGAGTAGTGGATTTAAGATTAAATGATGGAAATGGAATAGAGGTTGTAAGAGAAATCCAAAAAAGCAACCCAAATAGTAGAGTTATAATGTTAACTGGGTATGGAAATATACCAACTGCAGTAGCAGCGATAAAACTAGGAGCTATTGATTATCTTTCTAAGCCCGCAGATGCTGATGATGTTGAAAGAGCACTTTTAGCAGATCCAAACAAGAGAGCTGAGCCACCTGAAAATCCAATGTCTGCTGATAGGGTAAAGTGGGAACACATTCATCGTGTTTTCGAATTATGCAACAGAAATGTTTCAGAAACTGCTAGAAGACTTAAGATGCATAGAAGAACTTTGCAAAGAATTCTATCTAAAAGATCTCCTAAATAAAATTTCTAAAAAAAATAATTTTTTTTGTAATTAAGGCTAAAATTATTATTTTAAACAATTCTGCTAATAAAAATGGTTTAACTCCTAACTCAAAAATTGGTTTATCCCATCCGATAACTATACCCAACCAAAGAATTCCAAGTAAATAAATTATTGAAACACTTAATATTAGTTTTAAAAATATTAAAAAAATATTTTTTTTAAAATCAAAATATCCACTTAAAAATGCTGCAAATAAAAAACCTATTAAATATCCCATTGTAGGACCTGTAAAATAAACTAAACCCACACCTTTTTCTGGAGAATTAGAAAATACTGGGAATCCCAAAATTCCTTCTATTAAATATAAGCTTACTGTAGCTAAAGCAATTTTATAACCTAAACTTATACCCAAAAACAATACCACAAAAGTTTGCATAGTCATTGGAACTGGATAAAAAGGTATTTTTATTTTTGCTGACAGGGTTAATATTATTGTACCAATTACAATTACACTTATTTTCTTTATAATTTTTTGATTATTTATTGATTTTACTAATTCCATAACATTTATTTTACATTTATTAATTAAATTAATCTAGTTTTTTGTTAGTTTAATAAATACATCTTCTAAATCTCCGTCATCAGTAGTTATATCATTAATTTTAACATTCTGACTACCTAAAAAACTTATAATTTTTTCTATTTCCAATTTATTTTTTTCATAAGAAACAACTAGTTCATTGCTATTACTTGAAATAATTTTTAACGAATTTAATGAATCATTTTTAATATTTGCTTTAGAATTTAAAATAAATCTTACAATTTTTCTTTGTATTTTATCGAGCAAATTTTTTGTAGTGTCCAAAGCTACTAATTTACCTTTATTTAAAATTCCTATTTGGTCGCACATTTGTTCAGCTTCATGAATATAATGTGTTGTTAGTATAATAGTTACTCCTTGTTCATTTAGTGACTTAAGGTTTTTCCACAAGTTTTTTCTTAATTCTACATCTACACCAGCCGTTGGTTCATCAAGTATTACTATTGGCGGCTGGTGTACTAATGCTTTTGCTATCAAAAGTCTTCTTTTCATTCCTCCTGATAAACTTCTAGAATAACTGCCTGCTTGATTTTCTAAAGATACAAGTTTTAAAATAGTTTCAGTAATTCTTTCACTTTTCTTTACTCCATAAAAACCCGCATGTAATTCTAACAATTTTTTTGGATTGAAAAATGGATCTAAATTAACTTCTTGAGGAACTATGCCTAATGATGCTTTTACTTGCCGTGGATTTTTATCTAAATCAAATCCCCAAACATTTACTTCTCCAGAAGTTTTATTAACTAGACCTGACAAAATATTTATAAAAGTACTCTTTCCAGCTCCATTAGGGCCTAAAAGTCCAAAAATTTCATTTTCTTTCACCTCTAAGTTTAAATTACTTAAAGCGTGAATAGATTTGCTGCTATTTTTAGAATAAATTTTATTTAAATTTTTAACATATAAAACATTTTTTTTACTCATAAGGATTTTACATTTATAACATTCATTTAAATTAAGATATTTAATTTATATGAATATAACAAAAAAAAAGGATCACTATTACTTAATAGATGGATCGGGGTATATTTTTAGAGCGTACTATGCATTGCCACCCCTGACCAGAAAAAGCGATGGATTACCTACTGGTGCAGTAAGTGGTTTTTGTAATATGCTATTTAAATTATTACAAGATGCCACATCAAAAGAAAATAAAAGTAAACCAACTCACTTTGCAGTAATTTTTGATTCTGCAAGAAAAAATTTCAGGAATCAAATTTATCCAAAATATAAAGCAAACAGGTCTGATGCACCTGATGATTTAATTCCTCAGTTTGAATATATAAGAAAATCTGTGAATGCATTTAATCTTCCTTCAATAGAACTTTTAAATTATGAAGCAGATGATTTAATAGCTACCTACTCAGAACAAATATTAAAAGAAGGTGCAGAAGTTACAATTATTTCATCTGATAAAGACTTAATGCAACTTTATAAAAAAAATGTACGTATATTTGATCCAATGAAAAGTAAATTTATCAACAAAGAAGATATTTATAATAAATTTGGAGTTAAACCTGAGCAAGTAATAGACGTACAATCATTAGCTGGAGATAGTAGCGATAATGTTCCTGGTGTTCCAGGAATTGGAATAAAAACTGCAGCGGAACTAATTAATACATATGGAGATTTAGAAAACTTATTAAAAAATACTAGTCAGATTAAACAAAATAAAAGACGTGAAACATTAATTGAAAACAAAAAAAATGCTTTAATAAGTAAAGAACTAGTCACTTTAAAAAAAGATGTTCCAGTAAAAAATAATATAAAAGAATTTAAGTTAAAAGAAATTAATAGAGAGAAACTTTATAATTTTTTAAGAGAAATGGAATTTAATAGGCTATTGAGCTCTGTGATATCAGCTTATGGTGAAATCTTACTTTCAGAAAAAAAAAATAATATAGAGGAAAAAATCAACGAAAAAATTTCTAAAAAAAATTATGAAATAATAAAATCAGAAAATGAAATTGATAAATGGTTAATAGAGGCAGAGGAGTTCGGTGAATTAGCAATTGATACAGAAACATCTTCTTTAGACCCTCATCAGGCAAAACTGGTTGGTATATCCTTATCTACAAAAATAGGTAAGGCTGTCTATATTCCTATAGGACATAAAAAAGGAGAAAATCTTGTTGAAAAAAAGGTATTACAAAAACTAAAACCAATATTAGAAGACAAAAGTGTTAAAAAAATAGGTCAAAATATTAAATTTGATTATATTATTTTTTTTCATAGAGGAATCGATATTACGCCCTTGGAAGATACAATGCTAATGTCATACGTTTTAGATGCTGGAAAAAATAGGCATAACATGGATACATTATCCGTTCTACATTTAGGTCATAAACCTATTGCTTTTAAAGAATTAGTTGGAACTGGAAAAAAAGAAATTAATTTTAGTGAAGTAAATATAATAGATGCAAAAAACTATGCAGCAGAAGATGCTGATATTACTTTTAGGTTATATAAAATTTTTTTAAAAAACTTAAAAATTGAAAAATTAATTAATATTTATGAAATTTTTGAAAAACCTTTAATTAAAATTTTAGCAATGATGGAAATTAATGGAGTTAAACTTGACACTTCTTCATTAAAAAAACTATCAATAAAATTTGATAAAAAGATAAAGTCCTTAGAAAGTGAAATTTTTAAATTATCTAAAAAAGAATTTAATATTGCTTCTACTAAGCAACTTGGGGAAATAATTTATAATGAATTGAAAATTTCAGCTCAAAAAAAAACAAAAAAAGGTAGTTTTGCTACAAGTGCATCTGTATTAGAAGATTTAGCATTTAAAGGACACGCTTTTCCAAAATTAGTTTTGGATTGGAGGCAATTAACCAAACTTAAAAACACGTATTCTGATTCATTGCCTGAATATATTAATCCTAAAACTAATAGAATACATACTTCTTTTTTGCTTGCAGCTACAACAACTGGACGTCTTGCATCCAGTGATCCAAATTTACAAAATATTCCAATAAAAACTGAAAATGGAAAAGATATTAGAAAATCATTTATAGCTGAAAAAAGTCATACTTTAATTTCTGCAGACTACAATCAAATAGAAATGAGAATACTTGCAGACCTTGCAGATGTTAAAGAATTAAAAAAAGCAATTAGAAATAATGAGGATATTCATTCTTTGACAGCAAGCCAGGTATTTAATTTAGACATAAAAAAAATAAATTCTGATATGAGACGAAAGGCAAAAGCGATTAATTTTGGAATAATATATGGTATATCACAATATGGTCTAGCAAAACAAATAGGAGTTTCAAACTCAGAGGCTGAAGATTTTTTAAACTCATATTTTTTGAAGTTTCCGGAAATTAAAGCATACATGAATTCAACTATTAGTTTTTGTAGAAAAACTGGATATGTAAATAATATATTTGGACGAAGAACACATCTTAAAGGAATTAATGATAAAAATTTTAATGTTAGAAACTTTCAAGAAAGAGCTGCAATTAACGCTCCAATACAAGGATCGGCATCAGAAATTATGAGACTTGCCATGATAAGAATTAGCAAGCGGTTTCAAAGAGAAAAAATATCTAATTGTAAAATGTTATTACAAATCCACGATGAATTGATTTTTGAAGTTTTAAAAAATAATGCAGACAAAATGGCTAAAATCATCAGAGATGAAATGGTCAGTGTTAAGGAAAGTGAAATCCATTCTTTCTCAATTCCTTTACTGGTTGATGTAAATATTGGAGATAATTGGGGTCTTCTTCATTAAACTGAAAGTCACCTATTGCCGAAATTAAAACAATTTAGTATTTTCAATCTGGCACATGAAAGAAACCATTGCATTAATTGATGATGACAGAAATATTCTTACTAGCATAAGCATAGCATTGGAAAAAGAAGGTTTTAAAGTTCAAACTTATGTTGATGGAGAGAGTGCATTAGTAGGATTGACACGAATGCCTCCAGATTTGGCAATTATAGATATTAAAATGCCAAAGATGGATGGCGAAGAACTTTTAAAAAAATTAAGAAAAAAAACTTCTATGCCAGTGATTTTTTTAACATCAAAAGATGAAGAAGTTGATGAATTGTTAGGACTAAAATTAGGCGCTGATGACTTTGTAAAAAAGTCGGGTGGCTTTTCTATTAAAGTATTAATAGAGAGAATAAGAGTTCAATTAAGAAAAAAAGATTTAAAAAATAATATCGAAGAATCAAAAAATATTATTTCGCATGGAAAATTGAGATTGGATCCTTTGCAGTTAGAGTGTGAATGGGATGGCAAAGCTCTGCCAGATAAGCTAACTACTACCGAATTTTTAATAGTACAGGAATTAGCTAAAAGACCTGGAATTATAAAGGAAAGATCACAATTAATGGATATAGCATACAGAGAAGATACAGATATTGAAGATAGAACCATTGATAGTCATGTAAAAAGAATAAGAAAAAAATTTAAAAAAGTAGATAATAATTTTTCTGCGATTGAAACAAGATATGGTAGTGGCTATCGTTGGAATATTAGTTAATGTTAAATAAATTAGTAAAAGATCTATCAATATTAAAAAAATTTTTATTCATAAATTTAATTATCTTTTCAATTATTGGTCTTATTACAATCTTTTATCTTAAATCAATACAACCAAGCTTAATAAACAAAAAAACCTCTAATCATATCCAGATTATGGAAAATACTATCGATCATATAAATAGATTAAAAGTGAAATTTAATGAAAATGATATAAGAAAATTTTTATTTTCTACTAAATTTCTTTTTCAAAGCATAGACAGAGTTTTGATATTTGATAACCAATTAAATTTAATTGGAGATACAAATACTTTAGATTTAGATCCAAGATCGTTTAATCAAAGATTAGAAATAATTGAAATGAACTTAATAAGCGAAAATCTGAATGATGATAAAAATAATGAAGCTCAAAACATTGATAAAATTGATAATAAATTTTTGCAAGATATTTTAAATAATTATGTAAATTCTACAAACTTTGGAAAACCATATACTTTTACTCAAGATAACTATAATGAGTTTTTGCTTACAACAATTAAAAGCGTTTTTGATAAAAAAGAAAATATTGGATTTTTGGCCATAACTGAAAATGCAAATGATATTAAAGCTGCAATTGATGAAAGAAAAATATTTATTGTTAGAACTGCAATTTTTGTAGCGATTGTGATTTTAATTTTCTCTTTTGTTTTAAATAGATATTTTTTAAAGCCTATAAGAAATTTAGTTAGTTATACTGAATTGATGAAAGGTAAGAAAAAAAATAATGTAAATATTAATATAAGTAAAAATAGAAATGACGAAATTGGAATTTTATCTAGTTCTTTAGAAGAAATGACAAGTGAACTACATAAAAGAATTAATAAAACTAAAAATTTTTCGACCGATTTAGTCCATGAAATTAGAAATCCATTGGCATCATTAAAGAGTGCATCTGAAATAATTTCAGAAACTGGCGATCAAGAACAAAGAAAAAAATTAGTTAAAATATTATCCCACGATGTTGAAAGGATAGAAAGATTGATAACTGATTACTCTCAAATATTAAAAGATGAAGCAGCAATGACTTCAGAAAAAATGCAAAAAATTGATTTAAGTTTAATAACAAACTCTGTTGTTGATGATTTTAATAACATTTACAATTCTAAAAGGGGGATTAATATTAAACTAAAAATAAATGGATCAAAAAAATATCAAATTTTAGGAATTGAAAATAGAATAGAGCAAATTATTGCTAACTTGTTAGAAAATTCGATTTCATTTAGTAAAGATAATCAAAGTGTAGAAGTTCACATAAACAATGACAAGGAAGGAAGGGTAGTACTAAAAGTAATAGATGAAGGAGAGGGATTTAAAGAAAATGAAACAGAAAAAATATTTGAAAGATTTTACAGTAATAGACCTGAAAAATTTGGACAGCATTCAGGGCTAGGCTTGAACATTGTTAAGAACTTAGTTGAGTTACATAATGGTAAAATATATGCCTCAAATAATAAAGATAAAGGGGCAAAAATTGAAATTACATTTCCAAAAAATTAAAAAAAATTTAATTGATTATATTCAATAATATTGTTAGAAGCACACGCTCATGAGTGATTATAAAGTAAAAGATATAAACTTAGCAGAATTTGGAAGAAAAGAGATCTCTTTAGCAGAGACAGAAATGCCAGGTTTAATGGCGCTACGAAAAGAGTATAAGGGTAAACATCCCCTTAAAGGAGCTAGAATTCTTGGATGTTTGCATATGACAATTCAAACGGCTGTTTTAATAGAAACTTTAGTTGATTTAGGAGCAGAAGTCAGATGGTCTTCATGCAATATTTTTTCTACGCAAGATCATGCTGCTGCAGCAATTGCAAAAGCAGGCATACCTGTTTTTGCATGGAAAGGTGAAACAGAAGAGGAATATTGGTGGTGTGTTAAGCAAACTATTGAGGGCAAAAAAGATTGGAAACCAAATATGATTCTTGATGATGGTGGTGATTTAACTGCACTAATGCACAAAGATTATAAAGATTTACTAAAAGGTATTAAGGGACTATCTGAAGAAACAACAACTGGAGTGTTAGCTCTTAAAAAAATGGAAGCTCAAGGAACATTATTAGTTCCAGCAATTAATGTTAACGATTCTGTTACAAAGTCTAAATTTGATAACTTATATGGCTGTAGAGAAAGTTTAGTAGACGGAATCAAAAGAGCAACTGATGTTATGATGTCAGGAAAAGTTGCAATCGTTGCAGGTTTTGGTGATGTTGGAAAAGGAAGTGCTGCTTCATTGAGGCAGAGCGGTGCAAGAGTAATGGTTACCGAAACAGATCCAATATGTGCTCTACAAGCCGCAATGGAAGGTTACGAAGTTGTCCTTATGGATGAAATGATTAAAGAGGCAGATATAGTTGTTACTGCAACAGGAAATAAAGACATAGTGACTGCTGATCATATGAGAGAAATGAAAGATAGAGCAATATTATGTAATATTGGTCACTTTGATAATGAAATCCAAGTTGAAGCATTAAAAAATTATAAATGGGATGAAATTAAGCCACAGGTTCATGAAATAACTTTGCCAAGCAAAAAAAGAATAATATTACTTGCTGAAGGAAGGCTGGTTAACTTAGGATGTGCTACTGGACACCCAAGTTTTGTAATGAGCGCTTCATTTACTAACCAAGTAACTGCTCAGATAGAGTTATGGAATAACTCAGATAAGTATGAAAAAAAAGTTTATGTTTTACCAAAACATCTTGATGAAAAAGTAGCCAGATTACACTTAGAAAAAGTAGGTGCTAAGCTTACAAAAATGTCTAAAGATCAGGCAGATTATATTAGTGTAACACCTGATGGACCTTACAAACCCGATGCATATCGCTACTAAAAGTAGCAAAATTGATATTACATTAGAAAAAGATACAAAATCGATTTCTCAAAAAATTTCTAATTATCTTTCAAAAGGAGACATTGTTTTTTTTTATGGAGAAATAGGAGTAGGTAAAACAACATTTATTAAACATCTAATTAATTATCTACAATCTAAATTAAATAAAAAAATAACCGAGGTACCAAGTCCAACTTTTAACATAGTATACGAGTACAAAATTGGTGAACTAATAATTCAGCATTATGATTTATTCCGAATAAAAAGTGAGATGGAATTAAAAAATATAGGACTATTTGAAAATCAAAAAAATAGTATAACATTGATTGAGTGGCCAGAAATAATTAAAGAAAAACCAAAAAATATAATTGAATTAAATTTTAATTATGAGGAAAATTTAAGAAAAAGAAGCTTAATCATATCAAGCAAATATAAAAAAAAAATTTTTAATGAATTCAAATAAATTGATCAAATTATCAGGAGATGCTTCATTTAGAAAATTTTATAGAAGTGATAAATCCATTGTAGTGTTTTGTCGTAAGGAAAAAAAAAGTAATTTACTTATTTATGATGCGATAAATAAAATATTAATAAAAAACAAAATAAGGGCACCAAAATTAATAAACCAAAATTACAAAAAAAACTTAATTGAAATTGAAGACCTAGGAGATATTTCAGTTTATTACAAGTTAAAAAATAGAAAAGTAAATAAATTAAAATATTACAAAAAAATAATTTTATTATTGTCTAAATTGCAAAGAATTAATACAAAAAAAATTAAAACGTTTAATAATACAAATTATATTGTCCCAAATTATTCAAAGGATAAACTTTTTAAAGAGACAAAACTATTTTTAGATTGGTATATCCCAAAAGTTATAAAGAAAAAGAAACAAAAATTTATAAAAAATAAATTAAAAATTATTATAAAAATTTTACTAAAAAAAATAAAAAATAAAAATCACGTATTTGTACATAGAGATTTTCATGTATCTAATTTAATGGAGCATAAAAAGAAAATAGCTATTATTGATAATCAAGATGCTTTATATGGTAACCATGCATATGATCTTGCATCATTAATTGATGATGTGAGATTAAGAACATCAAATTCTTTAAAAGAAAAAATTTTTGAATATTTTTTGAAGCAAAACAAATCTATAAATAAAAAAGAGTTTAAAAATGATTTTGATTTACTGTCTGTCTTAAGAAATATAAAAATAATTGGCATATTTGCCAGGCTATCAACTAGAGATAAAAAACACTATTACTTAAAGCTAATACCATATGCGTGGAAATTAATTGAGTATAGAATAAGCGATAATTTGTTATTTAATGATTTAAAATTATTTTTAGGAAAGAACTTTTCAACAAAAGTGAGAAAAAAAAAATGGAAAAAATAAATACTGCATTAATACTTTGTGCTGGTTATGGCAAAAGATTAAATCCTCTAACATTAAAAGTACCAAAACCTTTGCTTAAAATAAAAGATATAAGTTTATTAGAAAATACAATTAATTTTATTAATGATCTTGGAGTAAAAAATATTTTGATTAATACATTTTATTTAAAAGAACAAATTAAAGAATTTATTAATAAAAAAAATTTTAATTGTAAAATCGATGTAGTAGATGATGGAAATTCAATTTTAGACACTGGGGGTGGAATTTTAAATTTAATAAAAAAATCAGATAGTAATAATTTTTTTGTTTTTAATCCTGATACTATGTGGAGCAAAGAGTACATTCAAGTAATTAGGAAAATGGAAGTTTTTTATCTAAAAAATAAAATTCAAAATATTTTATTGGTTGTAAATAAATCTAAAAGTTTTGACAAAAAACTAAAAGGTGATTTTAATTTAAATTCTGAAAATATTTTAAATTATCAAGAAAAAGCTTTTATTTACACTGGTTGTCAAATAATTAATAAAAAAGTTTTTTCAATAATTGATCAAAATTCTTTTTCAATTATTAAAATATGGAATCAATTAATTGACGAAAATAAACTGTATGGATTTGAAAGTTTAAATGATTTTATACACGTTACTGATGTAGAAATATTTAACAAATTATCAAAAAATTAATAAATTTTTTGCTCTTTCTTTGTCCAAATATTTTGCATTTACTAACTTTTTTTTTTCGAAATTTAATGCTAAAGGATTTCCAGTAGGGATTTCTAGTTGTGAAATTTTAGAATCGTCGATTTTAAATAAATATTTGCACAGTGAACGAATAGAATTTCCATGAGCAGCAATAATTATATTTTTATTAATTAAAGGACTTATATTTTTTTCGTAATATGGCACTACTCTTTCAAAGGTATCTTTCAGGGACTCAGTATCAGGAATCATATTTTTAGGTATATCTTTATATGCCTCAATATTTAAAGGATGATAAGGATTTTTTTTATTTAGTGGTTCGGGAGCGATATTCCACGATCTTCTAAATTCATGAACTTTTTTTTCACCCAAAGTTTTTTTCATTTCCTCTTTATTTAAACCAGTTAAAGATCCATAATTTCTTTCATTTAATTGCCAAGCCCTTGTAACACTATCATTTTTTATTCTTAGAGTATTTAAAATTAAGCTTAATGTTTCGAAAGCTCTTTTTTGATAAGAACAAAAAAAATGATCAAAATTTAAATTCAAATTTTTTATTAACTCTCCAGCTTTGCAAGCTTCTAATTTTCCTTGTGGAGTTAATTCAACATCAACCCATCCGGTAAACCTTTTTTGTAAGTTCCACTCGCTTTGACCATGACGAACTAAAATTAAATGACTCATAAATAATTTTTTAATATAAGATAATTATGCAAAAGACAAAAATACTATTTAATATTATTAATACAATTTTTATTGTTTTATATGTATATCCAGGGAGTATTTTGGGCTTTCTAATTTATGGAGAATTTCAAAAACAACCACAAATTACCCAAGATTTTTTATTAATATCATCAAATCACATATATGCATTTTTTGTGCTGTCATTTATAGGATTATTTGCTTATTACAAAAGCAAAAAAAAACTTATTATTACTTATTTAATATTAAGCTCTGTAATTCTTGAGGTTTTACATTTAGTGATACCAAACAGATCATTTCAATATAGTGACTTGTTTGGTAATATTGTTGGAGTTTTAATGTCAATTTTATTATTTAATATATTTAATTTTTGGAGAAAAAGATGAGCACATTTGACGAAAGAGAAAAAAGTTTTGAGAAAAAATTTGCCCATGATGAAGAATTACAATTTAAAGTTAGTGCACGAAGAAACAAATATATTGGTCAATGGGTTTCACAAATTTTAGGCTATAATCCTGATCAAGAAAAAGATTACATACAAGCAGTTATAAAGGCAGACTTTGCTGAGGCAGGTGATGAAGATGTTTTTAGAAAAGTAAAGGCAGATCTAAAAGATCATAACATTTCAGATGAAGATGTTAGAAAAAAAATGGATGAGCTTAATGAAAAAGCTAAGTCTGAATTTAAGTAGCCTAATAATTATAATTTTTTTTTATATTTCCTTTTCTTATAGTGATGAAAATAATACCATCAAAGGAAAAGCTATTGTCTTGGATGGAGATACAATAAAGATCAAAGGTGAAAAAATTCGTTTTGGAGGCATAGATGCTCCAGAAAGTTATTATAGGGGTAAAAAACAGACTTGCATTGATGATAATAAAGAAGTTTTTTGTGGACAAATCTCCAAAGATAAGTTGATAGAAAAAATAGAAAATAATTCTCTAAATTGTAAAATTCAAAAAAAAAAAGACAGATACAAAAGATCAGTAGGTGAGTGTTTTTTAAAAGATGAAAGCTTGTCTGTTTTTATGGTAAGAAATGGTTATGCTTTTGATTGGCCCTATTATTCAGAAGGAAAATTTGCAAACGATCAAGAATATGCAAAGATGAACAGCTTAGGTTTTTGGAATATGAAGTTTGAATACCCATGGGAATGGAAAAAAAAAGTTAGAGAAAAAAAATGAAAAAATTATTATTAATATTTTTTTTATTTATATCTGCTTGTTCTTCTGTTCCTAAAAATACTGCTGATGGTTGTTCAATATTTTCCGAAAGATATCTTTGGTATAAATATGCAAAGAAAACTGAGCGAAAATGGGGAACACCAATTTATATTCAATTAGCAATTATAAAAATGGAATCAGATTTTGATTGGTTGGCAAAACCCAAAAGACAGAAAATATTTAAAGTAATACCCTACAAAAGGCCTTCAAGTTCTTTTGGATATTCACAAGCTGTTAAAGGTACATGGAGACAATATAAAAAAGAAACTGGTAATAAATTAGCAACAAGAACAAGGTTTAAAGATAGTGTTGACTTTATTGGATGGTATACAAATAAAACTGAAAAATTATTAAAAATTTCAAAGAAGGATGCTTTCAGGCAATATATTGCCTATCATGAAGGTTGGGGAAATTATAAAAATTATAAAAGTAATCAAAAAGTAATTTTATTAGCTAAAAAAGTTCAAAATCAATCAAACAAATATAAGAAACAACTTAATAGATGCAGTAGTTCTTTAAACAGAAAAAAATATATTATTTTTTAATGGAGTTGTTTTTTTAACTCAATATCAACAGCATCAATTCTTTTTGTATTTTTTGTGAGTGCTAAATACATTGTTGGAGTAACATACAGTGTGAAGAATGTTGAAATTATCATTCCACCTAATATCGTCGCTCCTACTGCAAGCCTTGATCCTTCACCAGCTCCTGGACCAATATTTCCAATTACCAAAGGCATCATTGCAATCATAGTACTAAGAGATGTCATAATTATAGGCCTAAATCTCAGATCACATGCTTCTTTGACTGAACTTTCAATACTTTTTCCAGCGGCTCTTAATTGGTTAGCGTAGTCCACAATTAAAATGCTATTTTTTGTTGAAATTCCAATAAGAATTACAAGAGCTATTTGTGAAAAAATATTTATCGATGTATTCAAAAATAAAATAAATACCAATCCGCCAAATACAGCTAATGGAACTGTTAGTATAATGACAAAAGGGTGTACAAATGAATTAAATGTTGCTGCCATTACTAGATAAGCTGTCAAAAGAGCTAATGCAAAAATAATATATAGCTCATTACTAGTTTCTTTTAATTCTTCTGATTTTCCTTTCCATGTAATTTGTTTTTCTGGCGCAACTTTAGACATGGTTTGTTCTAAATATTTAATTGCTTCAGATAATGTGTAAGCTTCGCTTATATTAGCAGATATTGTAACAGCTCTTTGTCTATTATATCTGGATAGCTTGTTTGCAGATCCTTCTTCTTTAAAGTCAACTAAGTTTATTAATGAAATTAATTTTCCACTAGTTTCAGATCTTACAAATATTTTTCCAAGACTTTCTTTATCTTTCCTATCCTCTATATATTGCTGAAGAATAATTGGATACTCTTTTCCTAATTTATTAAATTTTGTTACAGTTTTACCACCGTAAAGGGTTTCTAGGGTTTGGCCGATAGTTTGAGTGGATATTCCTAAATCTTTAGCTTTGTTTTTATTAATAATTAATTTTACTTCTGGCTTATTTCTTGAAAAATCAGATTCTATTCTAGATAAATTTTTATTTTTTCTTAACATTCTAATCACATTTTTTTGTACTTCTTCTAATTCTTTATAAGTAGTTCCCAATATTACCATTTGAACCGGCTTATTGTAATTTGAAACTCTTATTGATTGAGGTGATATAGGAAAAGCTACTGTTTGAGGCACAGTTACTATTTTTCCAATTGCTTGCCTCATAATTGTTTGAGAATTTTGTTTTCTATTTTTCCAACTATCTAAAAGTGAAATAATTAGAAAACTATTTTCTGAACCAAATCCTGGCACTATCATTAAAAATTTTTTGTAAGGACTGTCTTCAGATTGTAAAAGTGGAACAAGTCTTTTTTCTACATCCTCTGCTCTTTTTTGAGTATACTGAAAGGAACTTCCTTCATCTGTAAAACCAATAACTAAATAAGCCCCTCTATCTTCAAGTGGCAAAAGTTCTTTTTTGGTAAAGTTATATAATAAACCAGATCCCACAATCGTTAAAATTATAAACACAATGATTGTTTTCTTTTTATCCAACCAAAATTTAAGTGTATCCTGGTAAAAGTTTGAAAACCCTTTAAAAAATCTATCAAATTTTACTACAATGAAATTTGTTTTTGTTTTTTTATTTAAAAATTTACTTCCTAACATTGGTGATAGAGTTAGAGCAACAAAAGAAGAAATTGCAATTGCAAATGACAAAGCAATAGCCGTTTCTCTAAATAAAGTTCCAGCTATTCCCTCTATGAAAATTAGAGGAAGAAATACTGCAACTAAAATCAAAGTAGTAGCAATAATTGCAAAAGTTATTTGTTTTGAACCTTTGTAAGCAGCGACTAGAGACGATTCTCCATTTTCAATTCTTCTATATATTGCATCAGTCATTATAACAGAGTCATCCGTTATTATTCCTATTGCCAATATGAAACTTAATAAAACAAATATATTTATAGATAAGTCAAACAAATAGATTCCTAAAAAAGTTGCAATTAAACTTACCGGCAAAGCTATTGCTGGAACTATTACTGCTTTAAGATTTCCTAAAAATAGATAGATGATTGTCACAACTAAAATAAAAGCAATAATTAATGTTTTGTATACTTCGTTAATAGCAGCACCAATATATGTCGCTCTATTAAAGGCTATTTCTAGATTTAAGCCTTCTGGCAAATTTTTTTTTACTTCTTTTACTTTTTTATTTATTTCCTTCGAAAGTTCTACAGTTGATGCTCCACTTCTAGCATAAATACCTATGCCTACAGTTTTCAGATTGAGAGCATTTTTACTTTGTGCTCTAAATAAAGCTTTTTCTGAAACTGGCCCATATTCAATTTCAGCAACATCTGCCAGTCTTACTAAACTACCTTTATTTTTTTTTATTGGTAATTGCTTTAACTTTTCCAAATCATCATATGATTTATCTAAATTAATTGTTAAATCGATGTTATTTGACTCAAGTGTTCCAGCAGGTAAACTTATATTTTCGTTTCTAAGTGAATTTTCTACTTCTTGAATAGTTAAATTATTTGCAGCTAGTTTAATTGGATTGATCCAAACTCTTACACTCAATTCTCTTAATCCTCCAACTCTAATTCTTCCAACATTTTTTACACTAGAAAATTGGTCTACAAGATATCTCTCAGCGTAATCTCCAAGCTCTAAATCACTCCAAGTAGATGATGATAAAGCTAACCACATTGTAGTTGTGAAACCTGCTGCTTGTTTTAATATTTGAGGGGGATTTGATTCAGATGGTAAACTATCTACTATTCTTGCAACTCTTTCTCTAATATCATTCGCAGCATCGTCTAAATCTATGTCTGTATCAAATTCAATATTTATAGTACTTTTTCCATTCTCAGATTTTGAGTCAATATTTTTGATACCTTCGGCTCCACCAATTACATCTTCAATAACTTGTGTTACTTCCTCATCTATTATGGGTGCTGATGCTGATTTATAGTCTACTTTAACTTGTACAACAGGCGGCTGCAAACCCGAAGGAAGTTCTCTTACAGGTAATTTCCAAAATACAAAAATACCAAAAACAATTAAAATTAGAGAAAATACCCAAGCAACTACTGGTCTTCTTATACTGACGTCGGTTATATACATTTTTTAATTTTTTATAGGTTTGATTTTACCTCTAGGTCTTACTTTTTTTAGACCTTCTGCAACGATTAAATCTCCTTCAGCTAAACCTGAAATAACTTCAACCTCCCCTTTATTTCTTAAGCCAAAGGTAATTTCTGTTTTGTTGGCAACATTATCTTTTGATATTTTATATACATAAGCCTTGTTTCCTTCTAACATTATACTTGTATCAGGAATACTAAGAGAATTTCTTTGATTATAATTCACAGTTACTTCTAATAAAGACCCTGGGACTAATTCAAAATTTTTGTTTTCAATTTTAACTCTTGTTAGAAGACTTCTGGTTTCTGCATTAATTCTACTTGATACTCCATCTACTTTACCTTTGTAAATTTTATTTTTATATCCTGAAAATTTAGCTTCTATAGGCAAGCCATTTTTTATTACAGAAGCAAAATTTTCTGGTATTTTAAGATCACAGTAAATCACTGAGCTATTATCTAAAGTTATTATTATAGAATTTTCAGATCCCAGGACGTCTTCTGATAAGCCTCTTTTTCCAACTATTCCATCGAAAGGAGCAATTATACTTCTTTCTTTTAATTTAACAATTTCTTCACCTTTTTTTACAAATTTTTTAAGGTTTAGATCTTCTAAAAGTTCATTTTTTTTTATTCTAAAAGATTGAGTTTTTTTTGGAATAGCAGTTCCAAAACTTTCAATTTTTTCTGAAAATTGACCCTGGGTTACTTCAGTAACTATAATTCCAGGGGGAGGTCTTTTTCCAAATTTTTTTTGAAAATGTTGTCCAATCATTGTTCTTGCAACAATGACACTTGTAATAACAAGAAAAAAAATAATTATTATTGTAGTAATTTTAGTTGATCTTTTCATAATTAAATTATCTTACCGTATTCTACCCAAGAACCATCATAAATTTTTGGATCATATTTATTATTAATTAAGGAATAAGCAAGCGCTAAAACTGCTGCTGTAACACCAGAACCACATGAGAAGACTATGTCTGTAGGCATTTTATCTTCAATTATATTATTAAATTTTTTTAAAATTTCTTCCTTATTTTTAAAAGTGTGGTCTTCATTTATTAATTTTCCATATGGCAAACATAAAGAATTTGGAATTGAGCCACTTCTTACACCTTTCCTTGGTTCTTTTTCTTTTCCCTCAAATCTATTTTTACTTCTGGCATCTACTACTTTGAATTTTTGGTTTATAATATTTTGATCTATTTGTTTTTTATTTTTTACTAATTCTTTTCTTTCTTTAGCAACATATTTTGAGACTTTAACTTGACTTATGGAATTAGTTGTGGGTCGGTAATCTAATTTCCATTTCTTCAAGCCTCCGTCAAGTACATTAACAAGATCTGGATTATGACCGAAATAAATAAAACTATACCAACACCTACACGAACTTATAACATCTGAATTATCATATATGACTATTCTATCATCATTTGAAATACCCATTGATGATACTATTTGTTCCCAATAATTTTTATTTGGTAACATATGAGGTAAATCAGAGCTTTGATCTGAATTTTTGTCTAAATCAAAAAAAATTGCATTTTCGATATGTTCACTTATGTATTCATTATAAGAATTTCTTTTTAGATTAGGCATATGCCATGAACAATCTAAAATTTTTAAATTGTTCATATTATTTGCTAACCATTCTGTTGAAACTAGTGACATTAAAATTTTTTTTCCAAATATTTTTGATGATATTCTTCTGCTTTACAATAATTTTTTAATTCAGATATTTTTGTAACTATTTTATTGTTAAATTTTTTATTATTTTTTTTTAAAATACTTTCGGCAATTAATTTTTGACTATTGTTAGAGTAAAATATTTCACTTCTGTACTGAGATCCCACATCTGGGCCTTGTCTATCAATTGTGGTTGGATCATGTATTTCAAAAAAATAATTTAATATATCTTCGTAGGATATTTTTGAGCTATCAAATTCTATTTTTACAACTTCAGCATGATTAGTTTTTCCTGTACATACTTCTTCATAACTTACATTCGCTTTGTTACCTCCGCAGTAACCTACCTCTGTCTTAATTATACCATTTAATTTATTAAATTTAATTTCTGGTCCCCAAAAACATCCAAGTGCTAAAGTTGCTATTTCCATTGATTATTGTTTAATTTAATTTAAAGTTATTCTTATGTTATCTAAAAATCAATTGGGTTTTTTGTACATGTTTTTATCAATATGTGCATTTTCTGTAATGGACATAATTGTAAAATGGTCACACAGCTATCCTGTGGGGGAAGTTTTATTTTTTAGAGGTTTTTTTGGGATGATTGTAATTTTTTTTATTATACCAAGAGACAGATATTTAAATTTTTACAAAACAAATAGACCTTTTTTGCATTTAAAAAGATGTGCTTCAGGATTGATTGCAATAGTTGCAATTTTTATAGCTTTGAGAAAACTTCCATTAGCAACTGTAGTGAGTATTACTTTTGCAGCACCAATCTTTACTACAATTATGTCTATTTTTTTTTTAAGTGAAAAAGTTGGTTTTTATAGATGGTTGGCTGTTATAGTAGGATTTATTGGTATTCTAATTATTTCAGAACCTGGATTTAATTCACTTAATGTCTATTATATATATCCTATAATTTTCTGTTTAGGCCTATCATATGTTGCAATAGCAATAAAACAACTATCATCAACCGAGCCTGTTTGGTTAATAGGACTATATTTTTCTTTTTCTATATTAGTTATGAGTTTATTTACCATACCCCAAGGCTGGATACTTCCTAATTTAAAAGATTTATTTCTCTTATCAATGGTAGGAATTTTGGGAGGTCTTGCTAATCTTTGGCTAACACAATCTTATAAATACTCAGATGTTTCTCTTGTTACGCCTTTAAAGTATTTGGCACTTCTTTTTGCGATATTTTTTGGATACATATTTTGGTCTGAAATACCTAATTCTAAAACATTGTTCGGGGCAATATTGGTTATTATCTCATCAATAATTATTTTTAGAAGAGAAATTTACCATAAAAAACAAGTTTCTATTACAAGACATGAGTAGACCACCAAAATATTGGAAAAAAGCTAAAAAACTATTATCTAGAAAAGATCCAGTATTAAAAAAAATTATTAAAAAATATAGCACAGGATATTTAAGAACTAGAAATGATCCCTTTTTTTCACTGTGTAGAACAATAATAGGTCAACAAATTTCTACAAAGGCAGCAGATTCTATTTGGCTAAAATTTGAAAAAAAATGCAAAAAAAAAATAATACCTAGCGAAATCTTAAAGTTAACCCATAGAGATTTAAAAAGCGTGGGTTTATCTCGCCAAAAAGCAAGATATATTAAAAATATAGCTAAAAGTTTTAAAAATAAATCTTTTAATATAAAAGATCTAAAAAAAATGGATGATGAATTGGCAATCAATTATATTACAAGATTAAAGGGTTTAGGTGTATGGAGTGCTCAGATGTTTTTAATGTTTAATCTAAATAGGCCCGATATATTTCCAACTAAGGATATAGGTTTAATTAGGGCAATATCAATAAATTACAAAAAGTCATACCCTCCAAGTAAAAAATTTCTAAATCAGATTTCTACTTTGCATTTCGGATATAGGAGTGTTTTTACCTGGTATATGTGGAGAAGTATTGATCCAGTTGATGTGGAATATTAATAAACAATTAATCTTCTAGCCAATTTTTAAATTTAGCTTTATTTAAAACAATGTATTCAGGCAAGCTATTTAATCCAACTTTTACAAGTTTATCTCCTGTTCCAAATTTTTCCACTACTCTTTGATCAAGCTTTAAATCATATATTGCTTTTTTACTTTTAATAATTTTTTTTATCTGTTCTACTCCAACTGGATTAAGGTCATATTCTCTATGATGCAAATATGATTTTAGTTTTTTTTCAATTAGTTCTGGAGTTTTTATATAAGAAAAATGCCAACCACCATTTTGTATAAATTTAATATTTGAATATTTCAGATTTGAAAAATATGAATCTAGCCGCCACCATGAATAATTTCTATCTTTTATATTTCTGAGCCATTGAGGAGAAATTAAATTCTTTTTTCTACAGGCTTTTGATCCGACCCATATGAAATTTTCATATTTCAGATTAAATTTATAATACATCATATGTTGATTAAAAAAGACTAATTTATTTTTTATATTTCTAATTCTTAAATTTTCTAAATTTGGTATTTCATCAACATCGGAAACAATTATCCAGTCATTTTCTTCTGCATTAGACAAGCCATGAACAATTTGATTTCTTTGAAAGTTTTCTCTTTTTGCAGCATTTAGTATATATTTTGTTGACTTAATATCTTCACTGTCATTATTATGTATTTCTTGTATACCTTCTGGAATTTTGTCAGTTTCGATATAAATTATTTTATCTAAGAATTCTTTAAATTTTTTCTTATCAAATTGAAGTTTCCTTCTTTCACCTTTGTGATTATATTGACTTTCTACAATTACAAATTTATCTACATATTTAGATAAATAATTTAATCTTAAATCTAAGACCAAATCTTCGTCAAAATACATAAAACAATCGTAAATTTTCATAAAATATTATTCTTAACAATTAACACAAAAAGTCTATAAACTTATTTTTATTTTCTGTAATAAAAGAAGGCAAGTTTATATTTTTATCTTTAATTAATTTTTGATTAGTGTTTAAAAAATTTATTTCATTTAAAATACATCTTTCAATAAAATCGTTGTTCTTTATTGAATCTTTGTCATATTCTGCGTGAGCGAAAGATTCTAACTTTTTAACTATTTCACTGCTTTTTTTTATCCAACCAAAGTGCCATCCACCTTCATTAATATTTTTAAAATTAAATTCATATGTTGAAGAAAAGTATTTATCAATTCTAAGCCTATTATATTTTTTATGTGTTTTTAGGTTTCTTAGCCATTGTGGAGATTTTAGTTTTTTAAAACTACATAATTTTGAACCTAACCAGTCTCGTTCTCTAATTAAATTAAATTTGTACATTGTATGTATTTGTTGGAAAGCAAAAACACAATTATTAACATTTTCAAAATTAAAATTTTTCAAATTTGGTATTTCATCAGCATCTGATACAATTATAATGTCATCTTTTTTTGCATCATATAGACCCATATTTATATAATTTCTTTGGAAATTCTCTCTTTGCCAAGGACTAAGATTTTCATCAAAAGTATCTATATAATAATATCTAACTTTTGATTTAAATTTATTAATTATATCTTCATTGATATTTTTATTTTTTTTTATTCCTCTGTGATTTTGTCCAGCTTCTACAATAACAAAATAATCAACATATTTATCTAATTCATTCAGTCTTATTTCTAAAATCTCATTTTCATCGAAAAATGTGAAACAGTCATAAATATTCATAATTTTGATTTGAATCTTAGTTTTACACTAAATATGAAAAAAATTGATTAAAAATTGTCATTTTTTGTTTTTTTTTCGATTGTAGCAAACTAAAAAAATTATCACCCTTTTTTTATTATATAGCAACACAAATTCACTATGTGAGTTAATGGTCGTTTTATTTAATTGAAAAAAAATGTTAAAATAATTTTTTTCCAAAAAAAAAATAATGACAAAAAATTTAGAAAACTCAAATTATCAGGCAGACTCCATAAAAGTTTTAAAAGGTTTGGAGGCTGTTAGAAAAAGACCAGGGATGTATATTGGCGATACAGATGATGGATCTGGCCTTCATCATATGGTCTATGAAGTAGTTGATAATTCTGTCGACGAAGCTTTGGCAGGATATTGTAAAAACATCAAAATTGGAATTAATTCTGACGGAAGTGTAACTGTGGCTGACGATGGAAGAGGTATACCTGTTGATATTCATAAAGGTGAAAAAAAATCTGCAGCTGAAGTAATAATGACTCAATTGCATGCTGGTGGAAAATTTGATCATGACTCATACAAAGTTTCCGGAGGTTTGCATGGAGTAGGAGTTTCAGTAGTTAATGCTTTGTCAGAAAAACTTAAATTAACTATAGAGAGGAGTGGAAATAAATATTTTATTGAATTTAAAAATGGAGAAGCAGTAAAACCTCTTAAATTAGTTGGAAAATCAAAAAATACAGGAACAGAAATTACATTTTTACCTTCAAAAAGTATTTTTTCTTTTACGGAATTTGATTTTAACATAATTCAAAAAAAAATGAGAGAACTAGCGTTTTTAAACAAAGGTATTAAAATTATTCTAAATGACAATACGTATAAGAAAACCAAATCTTGTGAATTTAAATTTGATGGGGGAATAACAGAATTTGTTCAATATTTAGACCATAAAAGAGAAAAACTAAAAAATAAAAGTGATAAAGAACTTTTTAAAAAACCAATATACATCGAAGGAAAAAAAGAAAATATTCAAATTGAATGCTCTTTACAATGGAATGCTGGTTATAATGAAGAAGTAAATCCGTATACTAATAATATTTATCAAAAAGATGGAGGAACACACTTGCTAGGTTTTAGAAGTGCATTAACAAGAGTTATAAATAAATATGCTAATGAACAAAATTTACTGAAAAAAAACAAAGTTAACCTATCTGGAGATGACGTAAAAGAGGGATTGACTTGTATTTTATCAGTAAAGATACCAGATCCTAAATTTTCTTCACAAACAAAAGATAAATTAGTTTCTTCAGAGGTTAGAAATATAGTTGAAAATATAATAAATGAAAAACTTTCAATTTGGTTTGACCAAAACCCATCAGTTGCAAAAATTGTTTTATCGAAAATTATTCAGGCTGCAGTTGCTAGAGATTTAGCAAGAAAAGCTAGAGAGAGTGTTAGAAGAAAAGGAGCTCTAGAATTAACTGGACTACCAGGTAAACTGGCTGATTGTCAAAATCCAAAACAAGAAGGAACAGAATTATTTATAGTTGAAGGAGATTCAGCAGGAGGCTCTGCAAAACAAGGAAGAAATAGAGAATATCAAGCTGTACTACCACTAAGAGGAAAAATACTAAACACATATACTGACAAAAATGGATCTAAAAAAAATAATAATGGAAATGAATTAAGAAATAAAACCTTATCAAAGCTAATTTCTTCAAACGAAATTGTTACTTTAATTAACGCATTAGGTTTAGATCCAAAAAATGAAGAAATAGATTTAGATGATTTAAGATATGGCAAAGTTATTATAATGACAGATGCTGACGTTGACGGATCGCACATAAGAGCTCTTTTATTGACATTCTTTAACAACAAGCCATTTGATAAGTTAATTAAAAGTGGACACATCTATCTTGCCCAACCACCACTTTTTAAAATTAACAAAGGCTCAAAAGGACAATATATTAAAGATGAAAAATCATTAGAAAATTACATAATAAACAACTCAAAAGAGTTAAAAAAAATGAAAAAAAATTCTAAAAGTTATGAAAAGCAGTATCAAATTGAAAAATCAAAATTTTCTATTCAAAGATTTAAAGGGCTGGGGGAAATGAATCCAGATGAACTATGGAATACGACATTGAATCCTGAAACAAGAAATCTACTTCAAGTGCAATATTCTAAAGATATAAATAAAGATTACAAATTAATTCACACCTTAATGGGAAGTGATGTTTTATCTAGAAAAGATTTTATTATTGAAAATGCAATAAATGTATCTAACCTTGATATTTAATAATGAAGTTTATAAAAGCTTCGAGTATTTATTCATTAAATAAGCTTACATATGTTAAACTACGATGGATTGCTTACGCAGGACAATTATCTGCGATATTTATTGTCCAATTTATATTAAATTTTAAATTTAATTATATTTTATGTGTTTCAATTATATTCTTTAGCATATTAACCAATCTTTATTTATATTTCAAAATTAAAGAAAATCAGATTAATAATTTGATTTCTACAATATATTTAAGTTTCGACATAATACAGTTAGGTGTATTACTTTTTTTAACTGGTGGAATTACTAATCCATTTATATTTTTAATTATCATTCCAGCTGTATTTTCATCTCAATATTTAACTCTAAATAGTTCAATTATTTTGAGTTTTATTATAATTATTATTTTAGGGATTCTTACTTTTTATTACATGGATTTGCCTCATCCTGGGGAGCTACATTTCCATGCCCCAGAATACTATTTATACGCGATACCAGTATCAATTATAATTGGCTTATTATTTTTAGTATATTTTGCAGCTAAATTTGGAGAGGAAAACAGAATAAGACAAAAAGCTTACGATAAAATTCAAGAATTAATGGCTAAAGAAAATGAACTGATTTCATTAGGTGGCCAAGCTGCTGCTGCAGCACATTCATTGGGAACTCCTTTGTCAACAATACTACTAACCGTCAAAGAACTACAAAAAGAATTTGGAAATGATGATAAAATTAAAAAAGATTTAGATTTATTAGTAAGTCAAAGCAATAGATGTGCTGAAATTTTAAAAAAATTATCAATGAATCCAAGAATTGATGATAATTTTTTAGATATAAATTTAGATATTAGTGAGTATTTGAATCAAATCATAAGAACTTATAAAGAAATAAGTAAAAAAAAATTTATTTTTGATACAAAAAATTTTAATTATAAATTAAAAATTTCAAAATCAACCGAAATAATTTATGGTCTTAGAAATTTTATAGGAAATGCAAATAAATTTAGCAAAAATGAAATTAAGATTATTTTGATAAGTGACAAAAAATCTACAGAAGTTATTGTTAAAGACGACGGACCTGGATTTCCTAAGGATCTAATAGAAAAATTTCAGCTTGGAGAGCCTTACATCAGAAGTGCTAGTGAGAAAAATATATCAAAATATGGATTAGGATTAGGTACTTTTATAGGAAAAACTCTGCTTGAAAAAAATTATGCAAATATAAGTTTTCAAAATTCTGAAGAAAATAAAGGAGCCGAAGTCAGAATAAAATGGAAAAATAAGAATCTAATTAAAATTTAATGAAGTTTTTTTTTATTTTCAAATAAACCACTAAGCTGTTCAATCATGACGTCACCAAGCTCTTGAACATCACTTATTTTAATTGCTTTTTGGTAATACCTTGAAACATCATGACCAATTCCAATTGCTAAAATTTCGATATCTGATTTTGTTTCAATAAATTTAACAACTTTTTTAAGATGTTTTTCTAAAAAATCCCCAGAATTAACTGATAAAGTAGAATCATCCACTGGGGCTCCATCGGAAATTACCATTAGGATTTTTCTTTCCTCTTTTCTTTTGTTTAGTCTATTGTAGGCCCAAGTTATTGCTTCTCCATCGATGTTTTCTTTTAATAATCCTTCTTTTAACATAAGTCCTAAATTTTTTTTACTTTGCCTCCAATGAATATCTGCCCCTTTGTAAATAATATGTCTTAAATCATTTAATCTTCCTGGGCTTTTTGGTTTATTATTTTTATTCCAAGCTTCTCTACTTTTTCCACCTTTCCAATTTTTTGTAGTAAATCCAAGAATTTCTACTTTTACAGAGCATCTCTCAAGTGTTCTTGAAAGTATATCAGCACATAATGCAGCAATAGTTATTGGTCTACCTCTCATCGAACCAGAATTATCAATTAATAAAGTTACAATGGTATCTTTAAAGTCATAGTCTTTTTCTTTTTTAAAAGAAAGTGAGTTATAAGGATCTATTATGACTCTTGTTAGTTTTGAACTATCAAGGAGACCTTCTTCCAAATCAAATTCCCAAGCACGGTTTTGTTTGGCCATTAGTTGTCGCTGGAGTTTATTAGCAAGTTTTAAAATTAAATCTTGAAAGCTTACCAATTGTTGATCTAAATTCTTTCTTAGTTTAGAAATTTCTTCTTGAGTTTCTAGAGTTTCAGCTTTTGCGATCTCATCAAATTCGTTTGTAAATACAGCATATTCTTTATTATTAATATTTTTATTATTTTTTTGAATTACTTTTTCAGAACTTTGTTTGTCGGATTCAGTATCTATTAATTGTTCATCTAATTTAAAATCGCTTAAATCAAAATCACCATCAATGCCACTTTGATCTTCTTGTTGCTCCTGCTTTTCTTGTTCGCCAGTTTGCTGATTTTCACTTTCGTTTTCTAGATTGTTTTCGTTGTTATTATCATTTTGCTGTTCTTCTTGTTCTTCATCATTATTTTCAGAGTCAAAAATTTCCATCTCTTCAAGTAGTTTAGAAAATTTGGAATTGTAAATTTCTTGTTCTTCAATATTTTTTTTTAAATCAATCAAATGTTCATTAAAAGACGAATTTAGTTCTTTTTCCCAAAAACTCAAAATTTCCTCAGAAAATCTATTTAGTTTTATGTCTAAAAAATTTTTTAGCATATAGAGCTCAAAAGCTTCTGCTATATTTACATCTTCTTTTGATTTTAGCTGATCTTTTCTTTTCAAATTAATTTGATTAGCATAGTTCTCTTTAATATTATTAGATATACCTTTGAGCATTTTACTTCCCAAGATTTCATATCTTATCTTTTCAGAAATATCATAAAGTTTTTTACAAGAAGGTTTTTTTGGAGCATTTTTAAGATAAATTTTTTTATCAGAAAATTTTATCTTTAATGCCTCAGAGTCAGCTTCTGCCCTCAGTTTAATAAAATCATTTCTTGTATTTAAATTATCTAATTCAAAAAAATTATAATTTTTTGAACTTTTATTTTGTTTAAACTTTTCATCAATTTTATATTCGTCTGATATGACTTTAACAGTTGAAATTAATGCTTGTTTGAATTTTTCTTTAATATTATCTTCTTTGTTCATTTATTTCTGAACATTAATCATAGATTCGGGAAGATCTTCCCCAAAGCATCTTTGATAGTATTCAGCAATTATGCTTTTTTCTGATTCATCGCACTTATTTAGAAAAGTTACTCTAAATGCATAACCTATATTTTTAAAAATTTCAGAGTTTTCAGCCCAATGTAGCACAGTTCTAGGACTCATTACCGTTGAAATGTCACCAGAAACAAAACCCTTTCTTGTTAAAGATGCAACTTTAATCATATTAGATACTTTTTCTTTACCTTTAGCGTTGTTTAGATTTTTATTTTTCGCAATAACTATTTCCATTTCCTTTTCTAAGCTTAAATAGTTTAAGTTAGTTACAATATTCCATCTATCCATTTGAGCTTGGTTAATTTGTTGGGTACCTGAATATAAGCCCGTTGTATCTCCTAATCCAATAGTATTGGCAGTAGCAAATAATCTGAAATATTCATTTTGTTTTACTACTTTGTTTTTATCCAAAAGAGTAAAGTATCCATCACTTTCCAAAATCCTTTGTAGAACGAAAAGAACATCTGGACGTCCAGCATCATACTCATCAAAAACTAGTGCAACTGGGTTTTGAAATGCCCAAGGTAAAATGCCTTCTTTAAATTCTGTAATCTGTTTACCATCTTTAATTATGATTGCATCTTTTCCTATTAAGTCAATTCTGCTGATATGGGAGTCTAAATTTATTCTTAAGCATGGCCAGTTTAAACGAGCGGCTATCTGCGTTATGTGAGTACTTTTTCCGGTACCATGATAGCCATGCACAATAACTTTTTTGTTATGATTAAAGCCACTCAGAATTGCCAATGTAGTATCTGCATCAAATTTATAATCTTTATCAATTTCTGGAACAAATTCATTTTTTTTTGAAAACGCACTTACTTCCATATTACTTTCAATGCCGAAAGTTTGTTTTACTGATATTTTTATGTCAGGTTTTATATTTAAATTAGGTGTCAATTTTTGTCCTATAAGTGTTTTTAAGCTGAGTGTAAGCCAAAGTTATTACTTTTAGTTTATCCTCATATTTTTTATTTCCAGCATTCATATCAGGATGAAATTTTTTAACAAGTTTTTTAAACTTTTCCTGTACTTTATTCCATTTTAATCCCACGGATATTCCTAGTACACTAAAAGCTTTAATATCATTATTATTAAATTTAAATTTTTTTAAATTATTTTTTTTATTAATAAAATTTGCTGATTTAACGTCATCTTTCAAAGCATTATTCCAAAGTATTTTAAAAAAATTGTCACTTGAACTAAAGCTTTGCGTTGGTTTATGCCAGGTCATATCAGATTTCAAAAAATCGAATATTTCACCCTCAGTCATATCTGAAAAATAATTCCAATTTTTGTTAAATTCTTTAATATGAACTAAACATAGTAGCTTGTATTTTTTGCTATTATCTTTCTCAGTAGGAGCTCTATATTCTCCAATTTCGAAACAATTTTCCCAAGCACATAAATTTTTCATGATATATATTATATATTATGGATATAAATCAATTATCAGAAATAGTAAAAAAAAAAATTTCTGACAAAATAAATGTACAAAGTATAATTGTAGAAGACAAAACTTTCTTACATAAAAATCACAAGTCTTCAGAAAAAAATAAATTTCACCTAAAAATAACAATTAAATCAAAAGAATTAAATATTAACAATGTTAATTCGACCAGAGTAATTTATAAAATCTTAGATGAAGAAATAAAAAGACACATACATTCTATTCAAATTTTATTTGCTAATAATTGATTTAAGAAAGAGTTAATTTTATCAATTTTAAAATTTAAATTTATTTCAGCTTTCCCAATTTTTTTTAATAAAATTAAATTTATTTTTTTAGAATTATTTTTATCTAATTTCATAAAATTCACTATTTTCTTTATATCCTTTCTTTTAAAAAATTTTTTAACATTTATCTTTAAATTTAATGATTTAATGTGATTTAAAACTTCTACTAATTGTTTTTTATTTAAAATACTTAATTGATTACTAAATTTTACTGCACTTTCAATTCCTAGTATGACCGCTTCTCCATGATTGAGTTTGCTTGAATATCCTTTTGTTGCTTCAAAAGCGTGTGCAAAAGTATGTCCTAAATTTAAAACTTTTCTATAGTTTTTTTCTTTTTCATCATTTTCAACGACATACTTTTTTATTTTACAACTATCTAGTATAGCTTTTTCTATAAATGGACTATTTAAATTTAAAATATTTTTTTTATTAATATTAATAAATTTAAAATTATTTGAATTTGAAATTAATGCATGTTTTAATATTTCGCCATATCCACAAATTATTTCTCTTTTAGGTAAAGATTTAAGCAGCGAAGTATCTGAGATTACCAAGTCAGGTTGGTAAAATGATCCTATCATATTTTTGCCAAATCGATTGTTAATTCCAGTTTTACCTCCTATAGATGAGTCAACTTGTGCCAATAAAGTACTTGGCAGATTAATAAATTTTATTCCTCTTTTGTAGATGCTTGCTGCAAATCCTGAAACATCTCCAGTTATACCTCCACCCAATGAAACTACACAATCTTGTCTACCAAAGTTATATTTAAATAGTATTTTTATAATACTATCTACAATTGTTAGATTTTTATTTTTTTCACAAGCATTAAAAAAATATAAAACTTTTTTTTTACAATTTATTGATTTTTTTAATATATTAATTTTTTTTTTAGGAACATTTTTATCTATAATAACTAGACATTTATCAAATTTAATTTTTTCAGATTTTAAAATTGATGAAAATTTACTTAATATTTTTGAACCTAAGAATATATTATATTTTTTTGAAATAGTTTTTATAGGTAATTTAGCAATTTTCATAAAAATTTTTAATTTTCATTACTATCTCATTTTTGGAAAGATTTTCACAGTCTATTTTGTAGTTAGCTAAAGTATATTTTTTTGACCTCTCTATAATCATTTTATTAATTTTTTTTTCAGAAATATTAATTGCCAAAGGTCTTTTTTTACTATTTATGATTCTTTTCTTTATTGTTGATGAACTCCAGTTGAGCCATATAGATATATGATTGGATAAGACTTTTTTTCTTATATCTTCATTAACAAACGCTCCTCCACCAAGAGATATAACAGTTTTCTTTTTATCAAGGATTTTGAGCGAATTTTTAAGCTCAGTTTTTCTAAAATACTCTTCACCCTTTATTTCAAAAATTTCACGAATTTTCATTCCTTCTTTGTTTTCAATATAATTATCAACATCCACAAATTCTAAATTTATTTTTTTTGATAATAAAAATCCTATAGTTGATTTTCCAGAACCCATCATTCCTATTAATACTAAACTTTTATCTGATTTCATAAGTTTCTATCTTGAAAAAACACAAATATGTCTTAATTTGAAATTAACTAAGGTTATATGCAATTTTACAAAAAAACAAGGTCTGGTCCTTTATCTAGCTTAGGAAAATTTCTAGTAAAAATAATTATCATTGGAGCGGTTCTTTTAATAGTAACTTTCCTAGTTGACAAAATAGATTTTCCTTCACCAAATAAAAAAATAGAAAAAATTGTTCCTAATGAAAATCTTAGAATTGTTAAATAAACATTTAAAAGCTTTCTTTATAATTTGCTTATTTTTTTCATGCAATGCTATTTCAGAAGAGGCAGTGGATATTTGGAAAATTGATACAAAAAAAATAACAGAAAATAGTAACAAAAAAAATCCAAGTGAAGGTAATACTGAAAATTCTATTTATGAAATGCAAAGTGAAAAAAATAAAGATACTCAAATTATAAAAGAAGAACCTACTGACTCTGAAAAAATAAAACTTGCTGGAATATTTGATCCTGAAGAGTTTGGACTTTCTTTAGATATGTGGTCGGATTCAAATGGAAAAATAATTAAATCAATTTTGAAAAAAATTGACAAGACCAGAATATCAGAAGACTCAAAAGAAATATTAAGTATTGCTCTTCTTACAAATTCTTACATTCCTCAAAAAAATATTACTACTGAAGAATTTTTAGATTTTAAAACTAAATATTTAATTAAATCAGAAGATTTAAATTTAATTAAATTATTCATAAGCAAAAATAAAGAACTAGAAAATAATGATTCACTAATTATTTATTATTTAGATCAAAATTTATCATCCTCAGATCTTGAAAGCGCATGTAGTATATTTGACGAAGTCTTAAATTATTCTAGCGAATATATATCAAAGTTTAAAATTTATTGTTTATATAATGAAAACAAAAAAAATGAAGCACAACTACTTTTTGATTTAAAAAAAGAATTAGGATTTAATGATGAATCATTCGAAAATAAATTTAATCTTCTAATGGGCCTTAGTTCAAAAAATAATAAAGAAGTTTCCGAAAAAAATATTTTAGAATTTCATATTTCACATAGGTTAGACGAAAATTTTTCATATGTCCCAAATGAAAATACACCAGACATTATATGGAAGTATCTTTCAACATCTAATTTGCTTGAAAAAACTTCTACTATAGATTTAGAAAATATAGAAAAAATAAAATTAATAGAAAAAGCAACACACCAACAAAATTACGAAGAGAAAGATCTTTTAAATCTTTATAAAAGATTTCAGTTTGGAATTGATCAATTATTAAATGCAAAAGACTCTTACAAGTTATTACCATCTTACGAAGGCCGAGCTTTAATTTATCAAAAATTACTATTAACGAGCGATGTAGAGGAAAAACTATTTTTATCATCAAAATTAAAAAAATTATTTACTGAAGAGCAAATAGGAAATGCTTTTAATGAAGAATTATCTAAAATACTTAAAGAAATTAAAATAGAAGAAATACCATCAAATTATTCTACTTTTTATAAAAAAAATTTACTAGGCAGCAAAAAGCAAGAAATTAAAATTACTTTCAATAACAAAATAGTACATCAATCAAAACTTTTAAAATACTTTATTGAGAATCAAGAAATAAAAAAAGTTCAAAAGGAAACCAATGATCTTTTAAAAAAAATGAAAAAAAACAAAAAATACTATTTTACCACAAAAGATATAATTTTATTGGAATCTCTTAAATCTGATGGTGTTGAAATCGATAAAAAAAATCAAGAAATATATGAAGTAAATAAACCAGACATACCATACGATATGCAGATAATGATAAATAAAAATGAAACAGGATTATTTTTATTAAGATTAGTAGAAATAATTGGCGAAGACAAAGTAACCGACCTAGGAACCGAAACTCTTTATTTTATTATAAGTGCATTAAACCAGATAAATTTAGATCCAGTAAGAGATAAAATTTTACTAAAAGTACTTCCTTTAAAAGTTTAAATTTTATATAAATTTAATTAATGGCAATAAAAACTATTTTAACAGAACCTAATAAGATTTTAAGACAGATTTCAAAAACTGTAGCACGTGTTGGTAAAGAAGAGCAATCTTTGATGAATGATATGTTGGATACAATGTATAATGCAAAAGGAATAGGTCTTGCCGCTATTCAAATTGGCGTTCCAAAAAGAATAATTGTTTTAGATATTTCCAAAGAAGAAAATAAAAAAGAACCGATGTTTTTTGTTAATCCAGTTATTAAAAATAAAAATTTGAAATTATCAACTTATGAAGAAGGTTGTTTATCAGTTCCAAATCAGTTTGCAGAGATTGACAGACCAAGCGAATGCATAGTTGAGTATTTAGACTTTAATGGCCAAGAAAAATTATTAGACGCGAAAGGATTGTTGGCAACTTGTATACAACATGAAATGGATCACTTGGAAGGAATATTATTTATAGATTATCTCTCAAAACTTAAGAAATCAATGATTATTAAAAAACTATCTAAACAGAAAGATAAAGTGGATAGAATAGTTGTTTAATGAATGAATAAAAAAATAGTTTTCATGGGTACATCTAACTTTGCTGTGCCAATACTTAAGTCATTATATCAGAATGGTTTTCCTATATCAGTAGTTTATACACAACCACCTAAAAAATCTAATAGAGGTCTAAAAGTCAATAAATCTCCTATACATATTTTTTCAGAAACTTTAAATTATGAAGTCAGAACACCAATTACTTTAAAAAATAACTATAAAGAAAAAGAAATACTTAAAAAATTAGATGCAGATTTAGCTATAGTTGTAGCTTATGGCCATATCATTCCTAAAGATATATTAGAACTAAGTAAAAATGGATTTATAAATATACATGCTTCTCAACTACCTAAATGGAGAGGCGCTGCACCTATTCAAAGATCTCTAATAAACCAAGATAAAGAGACAGGAATTAGCATAATGAAAATTGATGAAAATTTAGATGAGGGTCCAGTCTACAATACTTTTTCAACAAATATAAAAGATAATGAAAATGCTATGGATTTATCAATTCGATTAGCAAATATAGCTGCAGAAAAAATTTTAAACTGTTTAGAGGATATTTTTAATAATAAGGCAGTTTTTTATGAACAAGACCATAACAAGGCTACTTATGCGAATAAAATAGAAAAATCTGAGGGTAAAATTTTATGGGAGCAGGGTGCAAAAGAAATTTTAGGAAAAATTAATGGTTTATATCCTTCACCAGGCGCATGGTTTATATTTAAAAATGAACGTTATAAAATTTTAAAGGCAGAAGTTTCAAACGCCAAAGGACAGCCAGGATTAATCTTAAATGAAAATTTTGAAGTAGGCTGCAAGGATTTTTCTATTAAAATTTTAGAAATTCAAAGAGAAGGAAAAAAGGTTCAAAAAATTAAAGAATTTCTTCTTGGTACTCAAATAAAAAAAGGTACAAATCTTAAAAATGCATAGGTATCAGATTATAATCGAGTATGATGGAAACAACCTTTATGGTTTTCAAATACAGAAAAAAGGTAATACGGTTCAAAAATTAGTTCAGTCGACAATTTCAAAAATATTAAAAGAAAAAATAAAAATTACTGGCGCTGGCAGAACAGACAAAAATGTTAATTCGTGGGGTCAATCAGCTCACTTTGACACTAAAAAAAAAATTATTAATACAAAAAAATTTATTTACTCTTTAAATTTTTTTTTAAATAAAAAATTAATTTCAATACTAGAAATAAAAAAAAGAAATCTGAATTTCCATGCAAGATATTCTGCCAAAGAAAGAATTTATGAATATATTGTTCTTAATAGATTAGCTTCGCCATCAATAGATAGAAATAAAGTTTGGCATATTAGAAAAAAACTAGATCTAAAAATAATGAAAAAGGCTGCAAAAATGCTTTTAGGTAAAAAAGATTTTAAAACTTTTCAGGCTTCAAATTGCTATTCACCGACTTCGATAAAAACGTTAAAAAAAATTAATATAAAACAAAGAAATGAAAAAATTGAATTTCTATTTAAATCCAAGTCTTTTTTAAGAAATCAAGTTAGATCTATGGTTGGCTGCCTAGTATATGTAGGACAAAAAAAATGGAATTTAAAAAAATTTGAAAATGTATTTAAATCAAAAAAAAGAAAACTTTGCGCTCCTCCAGCACCGGCTCATGGTCTTTATTTATTAAAAGTCAATTATTAGTTTTTCTTACAAAGAATACGAAGATTAGAGAAGTGACAAACATTATCAAGCTATAAGTTGCGGCAGGTATTACGTATACACCACCTCCAAATAATGTTGTCCCAACGAAAATAGCAAGAGTACCATTTTGCAAACCACATTCTATAGCAATACATTTTTTTTGAGAGTTGCCAGTACCAAGTAGTTGAGCAACATAAAAAGCAGTAATCATCATTACAACATTTAATATTAGTGTTATTAGTCCAGCATCAGCAAAATACGAAACAATATTGTCTTTTTCTGCTAAAATGGCTCCCAGCAAGACAATAACAAACAATACCATTGAAATTTTTTTAGCGACCGGTTCAAATTTTAAAGCTGTATTTGATGCAAATTTTCTAAATACCATTCCAATAATTACAGGAACTGTAACAATTAAAAACATACTAATTGCCATACTAGTTAAAGAAATATTTTGAGTAATATTATTTACATTTAATAAGTTTAATGAAGTTATTATAACAAAAGGTACTGTTACAACGCACATCAAACTAATTATTGCCGTAAGTGACACCGAAAGAGCAACATCTCCTTTTGCAAATGATGTTAGTATGTTTGAAGTAACCCCACCAGGTGCAGCAGCAATTATCATAACTCCTATAGCTAGTTCTGGTGATATTGGCCAAATAGAAATTAAGATAAAGGCAATTACTGGAAGTAAAATAATTTGACTTATAGCTCCTACAAAAAAATCTTTCGGTTGTTTGATAATTCTTAAAAAATCTGAGCTTGTAAGTCCCAAGCCAAGTGCAAACATAATAAATGCCAAAGCTAAAGGTAAAAAAATATCAGTTACTATGCTCATTTAATTATTAATATACTACTATTTATTATATTCTAAAAGTGCATTCACATGTTCATTTGCACTTTCAGCCAAGGCTTCTAGGTTATAACCACCTTCTAAAATAGATACAACTTTTCCATTACAAAAATCCCTTGTTGTTTCCAAAGCTCTTCTGGTTATTTCATAATAATCCTTCGATTCCAAATTTAATTGACATAAAGGGTCTTGACGATGGGCATCAAATCCAGCCGACATTAATATAAACTCAGGTCTAAATTTTTTTAATCTTTTGAGCATATGTTCATAAGCATCAAAATACTCTCTAGAGTTTGTACCTGCGGGCAATGGAATATTAAGAGCGTTATTATAATCACCTTTTTCATCCTCTGTTCCACCACCTGGGTAGTATGGATATTGGTGTAAACTAGAGAAAAAAACATTTTCATTCGATTTAAGAATATCATAAGTTCCATTTCCAAAGTGACAGTCCCAATCCAAAACTGCAATTCTTTTGTATTTATATTTAGAAATTAAATAGTTTGCAGCCACACCAATATTATTTATTACACAAAAGCCCATAGCTTTATTTTTTTCTGCATGGTGTCCAGGTGGACGAGTTACACAGTGGGCTGAATTAAACTCCTCATTTTCTACCCCATCAATCGCAGTTATTATTGAACCTACTGCATCAAAAGTTGCATCTTTACTTCCAGGTGAAACAACTGTGTCCCCGTCCAAAAAGGTTAATCCTTCCTTTGGAAAGGCGTTTTCAATAGTATCTATATAACTAGATGAATGTGTTTGCTTTATAATATCTTTGTTGAAGTCAGCTGGACTTTTCCAAATTAATTTTTTATTCTTTTTTAATTTTTCAACTATTGATTCAACTCTAAAAATACTTTCAGGATGTCCAGGCCCTGTGTTATGATTTAATGAAGATTTTGATGTTACGATAGCTGTTTTCATTTAAAAATAATTTTCTAAAATATTATAATATATTTTAGTCAATTTTTTCAAATCTGAAATTGACGATCGCTCGTCAACCATATGAATTGTATTATTTCTTAATCCTAATTCTAGTCTAGGAATTGAACCTAAAAATCTGCTGTCACTTGTTCCGCCTTTACAATTTAATTTTGCTGAATTTCCGGTGATTTTTTTTATTATTTTTTTGACCATGTATATTTCTTTATTAGGCTGGGTGTAAAAAGCCTCACCGCTAACTTTATATTCGATTTTAGTTTTGCATTTTTCTTTTTTTGCAACTGTATTAATTATTTTATTTAATTTTTTTTTCAAAGAAGATGATTTGTGTTTTGAGTTAAATCTTACATTAAATTTTGCAATTGCAGATTGTGGCACCACATTTTCTGACAAATTTTCTACATTAATTTTTGTAAACTCCAGGTTCGATGGAGGCATAAATTTTGTACCCTTGTCTATAGATGCACTTTTTAATTTTGCGATTATTTTAGCTAAAGCAGTACATGGATTGATATACGATCCGTAAAATGCTGAGTGACCACTTTTTCCATATACAGTTATTTTTCCATTCATAGAGCCACGTCTTCCAATTCTTATCTCATCAGCAAGTGATTTATTTGAAGATGGCTCAGCAATAATTGAAAAATTTATTTTTTCACCAGTTCTTTTTAGATATTTAATTATTGCTGGCGTTCCCAAGCCTGTTGTCTCTTCATCAGCAGCAATAATTATTGAAATAGATCCTTTAAATTTTTTATTTTTGATAAAATTACTAATTGCACTTATAAAGCAAGCTATCCCACCTTTCATATCTTGAGATCCTCTCCCATTTAAATATCCCTTTTTTACAACACCTTTAAATGGTGGAATTTTCCAATTATTAAGGTTTGCAACTACATCAGTGTGTCCTAAAAAATTTATATGTGGTTTTGAGTTCCCAAATTTTGCATACAAATTTAATGCAGGTTTTGTTCCAATTCCTTTTGATTTAACAATTTTACATTTAAAACCAATTGAGGACAATTTTTTTGATAAAAATTTCATTATACCTTTATCCTCAGTTTTAACTGTTGGAAATCTTATTAGCTCTTGAGCTAATTTTAATTCATTATAATTTTTCATTAATCTATTCTCGTAAAAGATCGTTTATAGAAGTTTTAGATCTAGTTTTTTCGTCAACTTGCTTTATTATTACGGCACAACTTAAAGATGGTGCAGAGGGATTTTTTTTATTTGGAAGAGAACCTGGTACAATTACTGAATAGGGTGGAATTTTTCCATAAGTAATTTCACCTGTTGATCTATTTACAATTTTTGTTGATTGACCAATATACATTCCCATACTTAATACAGATCCTTCACCCACAATTACACCTTCTACAACTTCAGACATGGCTCCTAAAAATACATTATCTTCAATAATTGTAGGTAAAGCTTGTGCTGGTTCAAGCACACCCCCAACACCGCTTCCAGCAGATATATGACAATTCTTTCCTATTTGACAACAACTTCCGGCTCTTGCAAATGTATCAATCATAGTGCCTTCATCTATATAAGCGCCAATGTTTACGTAACATGGCATCAGAACTGCATTCTTTCCAACAAATGATCCTTTTCTTACTGGTGAATTAGGTACCATTCTAAATCCAGCTTTTTCATGATCATCTTTCGTCCATCCTGCCGTTTTACCTTTAAGCAAGTGAGCTTTATCATACCAACTACTGTAAGGACCATTTAAATTTTCCATTGGGTAAATTCTAAAACTAAGCATTATAGCTTTTTTTAAATGTTGGTGTGTTACCCATTCTCCATTAATTTTTTCTGCTACTCTTGATTTACCACAATCTAAATCTTCGATAACTTGGTTAATTGCGTCCCTAATAGATTTGTCAGAGTTTTGATTAATCTGGTCTCT
>CACDDB010000004.1 GCA_902551445.1 uncultured Pelagibacteraceae bacterium
AACAATAGAAAAATTAAATAATGACAATAATGTTTTAACTCTTGAAAATTATAAGCTGAATAATATTCTCAATTATGGAAAACATAAATCTGAAAAATATAAACTAGAAAATTACAATTTTAATTCTGTCGTACTTCCTTTCTTTAATAATGAAGATTTATATGGCAACAAAAAATCAGGATATGTAGAAACATATAAAGATAAAGTTATAGTAGTATTTACATCTGGAAAAATTATTTATTTAGATAAAAATTCTTTTGTTAAAAATAATGTTCTTGAATTTAAAAATATCAAAAATAATTTAAATAGTAATTTTTTTGATCAAAAAATAAAATGGTCTGGTGTAAAAGACATTAAGGTTATCAATGATAATTTGTATGTTTCGCTAACAAAAGAAATAAAAAAAAATTGTTATAATACAAGTTTATATAAATCTGAAATAAATGAATTAAATCTTAATTTTGTTAAAATTTTTGAGCCTATCGAATGTTTTAGTTTAGATAGATCAATTCAAGCTTTTAAATATTTTAATGGTTATCAGAACGGTGGTAGAATTGCTAATTATAAAGATAAAATTTATCTTACAATTGGTGATTATAATTATTGGGAAAAACCTCAAGATGTAAATAGCTATGCAGGTAAAATTATATCAATTGACCTAAATAATTATGAAACAAAGATTATTTCTTTGGGCCATCGAAATCCTCAGGGTTTACAAATTATTAAAAATAAAAACTTATTAATTTCTACAGAGCATGGTCCCAAGGGTGGAGATGAGATAAATCTAATTAAATTGGATGAGAAAAAAATACCGAATTATGCATGGCCTATCTCTTCATATGGTGAACATTATGATGTTGTGCCAATTAATAGTTTCACAAAAAAATTTGCCCCACTATACAAGTCCCATAAGGATCATGGCTTTGTAGAACCTATAAAATATTTCGATAATGCTATCGGAATATCTGAAATAATTAAAAACTACCAAAAAACAAATAGATTTTTTATCACATCACTAAAAGACAAGAAAATTTATGAAATTCAATTTAAAAATAACTTTGAATTCAAGAAAATCGTAAGTGAAATAGAAATTAATGAACGTATAAGAGATATAATTTATGACTTTAAAAATCATTGTTATTACATTTATGGTGAATCAACACCAAAATTAATTTCTATGTGTAAAAAATAATATGAAAATTTTTTATGATTATTCTATATTTACTCATCAGAATTTAGGTGGTATTTCAAGATATTTTATTAATTTAGAAAAATTATTAAAAAATCAAAATCAAACTAAAATTTTTGCGCCAATACATCAAAATCTTTTTTTAAAAGAAAATATTCAAAATGGTATTTTTATAAAAAGATTTCCAAAATACACTCGGAAAATAATTAAATTTTATAATCAATTATTAACAAATATTAATGTAAGAAATTTTAATCCAGATATTTATCATAAAACTTATTATAATGATTTTTGGCCATCCAATTTAAAAGGAAAAAAAATTATTACAGTTTACGATTTAATTCATGAAATTTATCAAGAAGACTATGGTTATGATCAAAAATATAGACCAAAAAAAAAGTGCCTTTTAGAGTCAGATGCAATAATAGCAATCTCAACAAACACTAAAAATGATTTAATAAATTATTATGATATCCCAAAAAATAAGATTTATGTTACTCATTTAGGAGTGAACTTGAATGAAAACCAAACTTTTAAAAAGAAAATAGTTGAAGATCCATATTTATTATATGTTGGTGACAGAAAAAGGTATAAAAATTTTAGTAATTTACTAAAAGCATTTTCGCTGAATACAAAAATTTATAAAGATTTTAAATTAGTAGTATTTGGAGGTGGAGAATTTAGCAAATCTGAAATTGAAATTTTTAAAGATAATAAAATAGATCTAAATAAAATTTTTAAAATTTCTGGAAATGACAAAGTACTTTCTAATCTTTATGAATATGCTGAATTATTTATATTTCCTTCGAAATATGAGGGTTTTGGACTTCCATTAATAGAAGCAGGTATAAAAAAATGTCCGATTGCGTGTAGCAACATTAAGATTTTTAAAGAAGTTATGGGTGATAGTGTTTGTTATTTTAATCCAGACTCTCCCGAGGATATTTCAAAAGTTTTAGAAGAAATTTTATATTCAAATGAAAAAAAAAAAATATTAAAAGAAAAAGCTTTTATAAAATCTAAAAATTACTCGTGGAAAAAATGTTCAGAACAAACTTTTAAGATTTATAAATCAGTAATTTAACTTTACATTTTATAGATTTTGTTACTTTTGTACCAATTATATACTTTAAAAATTTGATTTTTTATTTTTTTAAATTTGCTAAACGAAATTGTTTTTTTTAGTTTTTTATTATCTCCATGAGTTTTCAAAATGTCAGCTTTATGTTTGTTTATCAGCTTAATTTTAACTGGATATTTGTTATTAAAATACTTGGATATTTTAAGAATATTTTCTGGTTTATTTGAGCAAACATTGTATACTTCATTTTTTTTCGTTTTTTTTAAAGAAAGTTTAAAAACAATTTCACATGCATCTCTTACATAAGTAAAGTCTCTTAAGTGATTTCCAAAGTTGTTTATTTGAAATTCCCTATTAGTGAATGATGATTTAAATAATTTAAACAGAAACATATCTGGACGTCCAAATTCTCCATATATGGTAAAAAATCTTAGACCCACAAATTTGATATGTGTAATTTTACTATAAGTCTCTGCCATTTTTTCATTAAGCATTTTTGTTACAGCATATATATTTTTTTGATTAAGTTTATGTGTTTCTTTTGATGGAAAATTCTTACTATCTCCATAAACTGAACTAGATGAAGCATAAATAATTTTATTAATGTTGTTTTTTTTTGCGGCAAAAATAACATTCATAAATCCATTAAGATTTACATTTATATATTTTTTAGGATTTATAATTGAGTATCTAACACCTGCTTGAGCAGCCATATGAATTATCATATTTATTTTTTTGTTTTTAACAAAATTAAATAGAGCATTTCTATTTGTAATATCAATTTTTTTAAAATAAAATTTTTTATTTTTTTTTAATTGTTTTATTCTAAATTTTTTTAATTTAATGGAATTAAAATCATCATAATTGTCTATTCCATATATAGTATTTTTCTTATTCAGAAAGTGCATAGAAATATTTGTTCCTATAAATCCTGCGGCTCCAGTTACAAGTATTTTCATAATTTTATTTTTTTGAAATGCTTAATATATTTATAAATAAATATTAGAAAAACTAAAAATTTGCTCTGGTTGTTATCTAGCCTAATTTTAATTTCTTCATTAAAATGATCTTTAAAACTTATTTTACTCGAAAATCCACCGCGTCTAAAATATCCGAATAATTCAGTCTTTTTTGTACCAATACCTTTTAATTTATGTTTCACTATCATTCTATAGAAATAATCATAATCAGAAGAATATTTGTATTTTAAATTGTATAATCCAACTTTTTTAGCAGAATCTAATTTTATGAAAAATCCTGTTGAATGGCTTGAATAAAAACCCCAGCTCCATTTTATCTTATATGGTTTATAGCCGTATAAAACTCCCCAATGTTTTTTTACTGCTCCAAATATAAAATCTTTATCTGGAAATTTTTTTATATAATTAATTAAATGTATGAATGCATTTTCGGCATAAACGTCGTCTGAATTTAAAAATCCTATGTAATCTCCACTAGCCAACTGCATACCTAGATTAAATGCATCATAGATGCCTCTGTCTTTTTTTTGACACCAGTAATCAATTTTGTCCTCATATTTTTTAATTATATCTAATGTTTTATCCTTGGAACAGCCATCAACAATTATATGTTCTATGTTGTCATACTTTTGTTTATGTAAGCTTTCTATACATTCACTTAAATTTTTTTCACCGTTAAGAACAACGGTAATAACCGTTATTAAAGGTTTATTTTTATAAGATTTTTTAAATATTTCTCTTGTTCTAAGACCACCATGCGCAATAGGTTTATTTATAAATTTTAATTTTTCAAAATTCATCTTTTAAATAAATAAATTAATTAAATCTCTAAAATTTTTTTTTGGGTAAACCTTAATTATTTTTTTTAATTTAGAAATATCTGCATAATTTTCTTTAATATCAAATTTTCTAAATAATTTTTTGTCTACTTTGATATATTTTTTATAATTTAATTTTTTTTTGTTAAAAAATAATTTTATTATTTCATTCAATTTAATTGAATGGCCAGTTGCCAAAACATAATCTTCAATTTTTTTATTTTGCATAATTTTATATAAAATGTTCATATATTCTTCGCTATAGCCCCAATCTCTTATAATGTTTAAATTACCAACATTAATTTTTTTTGAATAATCTTGTTTTTTTAGATAATTAGAAATTTTTTTAAAAATAAATTTTTTGTTTCTTAATGCAGACTCATGATTAAAAAATATTATTGAAAATACTGGCAAATTAAACATTTTTCTGTATGATTTAATTACCTCAAGGCCAATAAATTTTGATAAGGCATATGGACTTTGAGGTTTTTTTTCGCTTGTTTCATTAAGTTTAATTTTTTTTTGACTGCCAAAAATTTCACTTGAAGAGCTAAACATAAATTTAGATTTATGTTTTTTTTGGTTTTTTATGAAATCTAAAATTATGCTAAGGGGAAATATTTGAGAATCAAAAGTCTGATACTCAAGTTTTTTATATGATTCTATTACGCTTGTTTGACCGCCTAAATAAAAAATAAATTTATAATTATTTTTCAATATATTGCTTAAATTTCTATATTTACTATTAATTTTATATACTTTAACTTTATTAGATATATTTAGAAATTTTAGATTTTTATCCCAATTTTTATATTTTCTTGATATTCCATGGACAACAAATTTTTTTTTTAAAAATAGATTTGCACAATATGAACCGTCTTGTCCAGTAATTCCGTAAATTAATATTTTTTTTTTCATTAAATTGACTTTTTAAATAGGATATCGCAATGATCTATTTTGGGTTCTTCTGAATTTGCAAAACCTTTATTTTTTAAAATTTCTTTTATCTCTATCCAATTTGCAGAATTGCCTGAGTAAAATTTTTTTTTACTTATTTCAATAACCATACTTTTACAGTATTTTAATGATTTATCAGCACCTTTTAAAAATTGTGCTTCAGCCCCTTGTAAATCCACCACCCAGTGATTAAAATTTTTTAAATTAATATTATATTTTTCAACAGCGTTATCTAAAGTAATCATATTTAATTTAATTTTATCAACCATTTTAACATCATGCTCTTTCCACAAGTCTCCTTTTTTAACTTCATCTGATAAATCATATATAGACGAACAAGAAGAATCTTTATTTGATATAAAAAAATCAACCTCATTTAAATTTTTATCTCCTAGAAGCAAATTCAAAGCACTTTGTTTATAGTATAATTTAATATTATCATTTAAATCTTCAAAAATTACCGGGTTTGCCTCTATCCACAAAACTTGTTTATTAAACCAATTATATACTATGCTTTCTTTTCCTCTATGCGCACCGAAATGCAAAATTCCATTTGACTCCAATATGCAATTAATTTCTTCTATATTTGGTTTTTGATGAACAAATGATTTTTGTGTCTTCTGAATTTTTATTAATTTCCAATCAAAGTACCTTAAAATTTTTTTTAGTATTTTTTTAAGATATTTCATTAATTTAAATACCCCCAAATTTTTTTGGTAGTATTTTTTTAATGTACCAGTAAAATTGTGATAAAATAATATTTTTTGAATTAAAACCATTGTCAATTTCAAATCTTTGTTGATTTTTTTCAATATTATAACCTATTGCCGCAGAACTAACGTTTGAACAAAGATAAATAAAGTATTTACAGCTAGATAAAAGCATTGCTTCTATAATAGCTTCTCTACCAAGCTTATATCTATGCAAATTTCTTGGATATATTTTGAAAGCATCATTTTTATTAGATCTATAAGAAGACTTTAAATAAATTAATTTTTCTCCATATTTTTTTTTAAAAAAATCCAAATAATTTCTCTCTTCTGTCACTAGAAAGATTTTATCTATATGATAATTTTTTAATAATTTATTAGTCATTTCATACATTTGTTTTTTTGTTGCTGGCAAAGGATGTCCTGGAGATCTTTTATAGCTTGTTCCTCTAAAATGAATACCAAGTATTTTTTTATTTTTAAATTTTTTTAATGCTCTTAAATAACATTTACTCATATACTTATTTATTTTAATTTTCGTATTTAATAATTCAATTAACTCGTTGTCTTTATCAATATTATAAGAAAAAAAATGAAAGAATTTATTATCTGTTATTAAGACATGCTTACTATTATAAACTTCACTTAAAGAATATTCATTTAAATTATCAAAATAATAATTCCAAGCATTAAAGTTATTTTTAAATTTTATACTTTCATTATAAATCGTACTAAAGTTTTCCATATCAATAATAGGTATAAAATTATATTTTTTACATATTTTAAGATGATTTAATATAAATGTTATATTTGAAAACATTCCGGTTCCAGGTGTTCGTTTAATTACATAAAAAATTTTATCTTCATTTAAATTTCCAAATGTTCTTTGTCTAATATTCAATTTTTCTAAAATTTTAAAATCTATTTTATTATTGAGAGATGTTTTGTCTTCATAAGAAACATCATATAAGTCAAAATTGTTCTTTACATTTTTTAAAATACTCGGTGTTTGTAATGTGAATTTAGTAATTAGTTTTCTAATTAATTTTTTCATTATAATCTATGTAGCATTATTTGTATTATTGTATATAAAACATTTTAGAAATGAAGACATCTTTAGTTATAACAACAATAAATCATCCTAATAAAAACATTAAATCTTTTGAGAAGAATTGTGAAAAAAAAAAATGGTCATTTGTTGTCATTGGAGATAAAAAAAGTCCTAAAAATTTCAGTTTAAAATATGGAAATTATTACTCAATAAATGATCAAAAAAAATTAAATTTTAAATTTGCCAACAAATGCTCTTTCAATAATTATGCTAGAAAGAACATTGGATACTTGATTTCTATGAAAAATAAAACTGATATTATTGTTGAAACCGATGATGATAACTATCCCTATAAAAATTTTTTTGATGATAAAAAAAAAATTCATGACGCAAATACTTCAGAAATGAAAAATCAATGGATAAATATTTATAACATATTTAATAAAAAAAAAATAATCTGTTGGCCAAGAGGAATTCCCTTAGACAAAATATATAATAATAAAATTAAGCTAGGAAATAAAAAAAAAAAAGATTTTGTTTTGCAACAAGGTGTTTGTGAAGGGAATCCAGATGTTGATGCAATATTTAGACTTATTAATAAAAAAATAAATATAAAATTTAAAAAAAATTTAAAAATAAATGTTGGTAAATCTTTTGTTACTTTAAATAGTCAAAATACAATATGGTTTAAAGAAATATTTCCATTGTTGTATTTACCGGTCACTTGCACTATGAGATGTACAGATATCTGGCGAGGTTTAATTGTTCAAAGAATTTTACAAAATGACAATAAAAATATTTTATTTTTTGGAACTACAATGCGACAGGATAGAAATAATCATAATTTAATGAATGATTTTATGCAAGAAGTGCCTATGTATTTATTAGATAATAAAATAAATCAAATCTTATTAAAATTAAAACTTTTAAAAGGAAACAAAAATTATCTTAATAATCTAAACATTTGCTACGATGCATTAATTGAAAATAAAATTATATCAAAGAATGAAAAACTCTTCCTAAAAGCATGGACAAGAGATATTGAAAATATAATCAAATAAATTCATTAATAACGCTTAAATATTTCTTGCAACTTGTATTAAAATCAAATCTTTTTAGACTTTTATAAGCTTTTGATGTGGTTTGATTATACTTTTTTGTTTTTTTGTTAAATTCTACTATCTTGCTTGTTAAATCTTTTTCATCTCCTGGCTTGAATAGCATTCCAAATTCACCATTTTTTAATATTTCACGTGGTCCAGTTGGACAATTTGAAGAAATAATAAATTTTTTAAGAGAAATCGCTTCTAATAAAACATTCGGCAAACCTTCATAAAAAGAAGAGAGTATAAATAAATTAGAATTCTTTAAAAATTTATAAGGATTTTTTTGAAAATTTAATATTTTTATATTCTTAGATAACTTATTTTTCCTTATAAAATTTACCATCACATTTTTATTTGGGCCATAACCTAAAATTAAAATTTTAATCTTAATTTTCTTTTTTATAACATTTGAAATTGATTTTAATAATGTCATGTGATCTTTTTGATCTGTAAATCTAGCAATATTGATAGCTTTAATTTTTGCATTTTTATAAAAATTTAATTTCATTTTAGAATTACTTTTTCTTTTTATTTCACTTATATTTAAAGGGTTATAAATAAGCTTACTATTAATATTAAATTTCTTATCAATTTCTCTTTTGAAATCAACACTATTAACAATTATTTTTTTTGGAACTTTGAATAAGAATTTAAAAATTAAATTTTTAAAATAATTTTTGTTCCAACCAGATGGAGATGAATTTGATCTTGTTATCAGGTTGAATCTTAGGATTAATGACAAAATACAGCAGTAGACATTAGCTTGAAAAGCAAATACCAGACATTTTTGTTTAGTTATTTCTCTATATAATAATAACAAACATTTAAAATATTTATAATATTTTGAATATACTTTATTTTTTTTTTTAACAACATTTAAAATATTAACTTTTCTGCTAAAGTTTCTATTAAATCTATCATCAAATGTAATTAGAGTAATATTGTTAATTTTTTTAGATAAGTAGTTTGTTATAATAAATAAATTTTTTTCTACTCCACCCCCGTCAATTGAAGGCATAAAAATTATTATTTTTTTTTCCATTTTTTCCATAATTTTCTTAAAATATTTTTAATAGATAAATTTCTTAATATTATTTTTTGAGGCTGTAATAATTTATCATTTTTTTTCTTTTTTATAATGGCTAATCCAGAGGAAATGAATGAAAAATTTAAATCTATGCTTGACTCATTATTATTATAGATTTGAATTAATTTGTTGAAAGTTTCTTGGTTATTTATTTCACAATAGAAATTATTTCTTTTTGAATTTTTTAAATATGGCAAGTGAGAAATATCATCTATGAATATATAACCGCCAACTTCTACTAGATCATAATAACCATATAACAATTTTTCAACATGTTCTGCTTCGTGAATAGTGTCTATAAATAAAACATTTATTTTTTGAGGGATTAAATTTTTAATATGACTAAATGAGTCATCTCTAGAATGAATGAATTTCCAATTTAAATCATTTGATATTGATGAACAGTCTTCAATATCTACAGAAAATAGCTTACCATTATTTTTTTTACATAATTCCAAAAATTTTATTGTTGACCTTCCTTTTTGAACTCCTAATTCTAATATTTTAATGTTAGGAATATCATTTATTCTTGGTAATAATTCTTTTTCTATTTTATAAATAAAATCTGACATTGCATAAAATTATAGTATGATGTTAAGTATAATAACCAAATTAATACTACAAGAAAATTGAAAAAGAAAATATATTACTGGTCACCGTCACTTGTAAATATTGCTACAAATAAAGCAGTTGTAAATTCAGCATGTAGTTTAAAAAAATATAGCAAATCATATGAAGCGAGTATAATTAACTTTTTTGGTGAATTTAAAGATTATTATGAAAAATTGAAATTTGACAAGATTGATCTAATTGATTTTTATTCTAATAAGTTTCATAAATATTTACCTCGTCATGGATTCTTTAAGAGCAGATTTTCGTTTATTGTAATTTATATCTTATCATTTTTTCCTTTATTATATTTAATAACTAAAAAGAAACCAGATTTTCTAATTATACATTTAATTACGTCACTTCCATTAACACTATTAATACTATTCAAATTCAAAACAAAGTTTGTTTTAAGAATATCAGGATTTCCAAAACTTGGTTTGGCAAGAAAGCTATTGTGGAAACTTTCTTTTAAAAAAATATATTGTATCACTTGTCCAACTGAGGCAACAAAAAATTATATAATTTCATTAAATATAATTGATAAAAGTAAAATATTTACATTATATGACCCTATTATAGACGTTAGTAAAATTTCCAAACTTAGAAATGAAAAAAATATTTATCAAAATAAAAATTATATATTTGCTGCTGGTAGACTTACAAAACAAAAAAATTTTGAATTAATGATAGATGGATTTAATGAAATTCATAAACAATTTTCTGATATACAATTAGTTTTGGCAGGAGAAGGTGAATTAGAAAAAAAATTAAAAAATAAAGTCAAAAATTTAAATTTAGAAAACAAAATTATTTTCATTGGTTATGAAAAAAATATTTATCGTTATATGTACAAATCTTTATGTTTTTTATCGACCTCTTTATGGGAGGACCCAGGTTTTGTGATTATTGAGGCAGCATTTTGTAATACTCCAATTATTTCAAGTGACTGTGAAAATGGACCAAAAGAAATATTACCAAGTAATGACTATGGATATATTTTTGAGTCAAATAACTTGGTTAGTTTGAAAGAAAAATTAAGAGAATTTCTAAACGACAATGTTAAAAATAAAAAAATTGTTTATAATAAAAAAATGAATTGTTTAAAAAATATAAATAAATTTTCAATTTTTAGACACTATTTGGCTTTCAGAAAGATATTAGAAAAGTAATGAAAAAATTTATATTGATATTTTATAATGATTTTATTGAATTGAATTATATAAAGTATATTAATTATGAATTAATAAAATGAAAAAACTTTTTTTACTATTTTTTAGTTTAATAGTGTTTATGCTGACGACTTCTAAAAGCTTTGCATATCTTGATCCAGGAACTGGCAGTATCATTTTACAAGCTATCTTAGGTTTTATAGCTGCCAGCATTGCAACTTTGACCATATATTGGAATAAATTTAAAAATTTCTTTACAAAAATTTTTGGTAAAAAAGATAAAAAAAATAAATGATTTTTGATAAAGGCTCTTTTAGAGACCAAGCTGGTAAAATTTTTTATTTAAATAACAAAGTATATAGAATCATTACAAATGAAGGTTCCGAAAGACTAAAATTTTTAGAAGAAAATCAAATAATCGAAAAATCAATTAAGGATAATTATTTAATAAAATCTAAAGTTGTTAGCAATAATATAATTAATGAAAGTCTTTCAAAAAATGAAATAGTTTATGAACATGAAAAAATTCCATATATTTCATATCCTTATGAGTGGTCTTTTTCTCAATTAAAAGCTGCTGCGTTACATCATCTAGAATTTCATTTATATTTATTAGATATAGGTGCAAATTTAATTGATGCTTCGGCTTACAATATTCAATTTATTGGAAACAAACCCATATTTATTGATTTATTATCTTTAAAAAAATATGAAGAAGGTGAATACTGGATTGGACACAAACAGTTCTGCGAAAATTTTCTTAATCCTCTAATTCTTCAATCAAAAAAAGGTGTTTACTTTAATAATTGGTTTAAAGGAAATTTAGAAGGAATAAAAACTGAGGATTTAAATAATATATTAAGTTTTAAAGATAAGTTATCCTATAACATTTTTATACAGGTGTATTTATTAAATAAATTTGATCAAAGTTCTAAAAAATCAACTAAAAAATTTAAATCAGACTTTAAAAAAAAATTTTCAAAAAAAAGCTTTTATGCACTATTAAGGCAAATTAAAAATTTTATTAAAAGTCTAAAGCCAAAAAAAAATAAAACAATTTGGGAAGACTATTCTCAAAATAATACTTACGATCAAAATGAAGAAATAAAAAAAATTGAATGCGTCTCAGAATTTATTAGTAAAAATAAATTTCAAATATTATGTGATTTAGGTTGTAATAATGGCTTATATTCTACATTAGCACTTGAAAAAGGAACTAAAAAAGTTGTTGGCTTTGATTATGATATAAATGCAATTGAAGAAGCTTACAATATGTCGAAAAGAAAAAATTATAATTTTCTTCCTCTTTATCTTGATGCATCCAATCCAAGTACTAGAATTGGATGGAATGAAAGTGAGAGAAAAAGTTTTAAAGACAGGGCAAAATTTGATTGTGTTTTGGCTCTAGCCTTTGAACATCATTTGAGTTTAGCAAAAAACATTCCTTTGGAGGAAGTATTAGAATGGATCATATCTATAGCACCAAAAGGGTTAATTGAATTTGTTCCAAAAAATGACCAAACAGTCCAAAAAATGTTAGAAATAAAAGGAGATATTTTCCATGATTACACTGAAGAGAATTTTGAAAAATACATAAGAAAAAATGCAAAAATAATTACAAAAAAAAATATAACTAAATCAGGAAGAAAAATATATGAATATGAGAGATAATTTATTAATTATTTTTTCTTTTTTTCCTGTTTTTCTATTTAGATCTAATTTTACGACAAATGAAATTATATTTATTATAATATTTTTATTATTAATTTTACTAGTCCTGATTCAACTAAATAATTATTTAGAAAAAAAAAATGTAAAAAGTATTCAAATTCTTTTTTTTTGTTTTGTGATTACTTATGGAATAGATAATCATTTGGGATTGTATAACGGTTTAATTGCACCTTATGTAGATGATTTAAAAATTTTTAGAATTATTTATATTCCAGCAATAATATTACTTATTATAATTTTTTTATTAAACTTTCTTTTATTTAAATACTTTAAAGATAAGCAAAAAATTTTCACAATTATTTTTGTTTTCATAACAACATTATTTGTATTTAATATTTTTGATAATTCAAAATCATTCAAAAAAATTCCTAATATAATTAAAAAAACTGATTATAAAACAAAATCAACAGATTTAGTTTTAATTTTAGATGAAATGTCTGGCTTAAATTCCATTGAAAGCAAAACATTGTCTGGTAAGGAATTTGTTGGTTTTGCAGAAGAATTTTTCCAAAAAAACAATTTTGAGTACTATCCTAATGCATACTCAATATCTGATAATAGTATTAGCGCAATTACCTCAATGGTTAATTTTAAAAGTAGCTTTAATGAAAAAGACAGAAAAAAATATGTAAATAAATCAAAAAATTATTTTATTGAATTTAATTTATTAGAGTCAAAGTTATTTGAAAAATTTGAGTCAATATCTGTTTTTCAAAATATGCATATTAATTTTTGTCAACTACCCAATGTAGTAAAATGCCACCAATTCAATCCTTTCAATTCATATGAATTCTTAAATGGATTTAAAGATAATTTATTTACAAAATATTTTTCCATATGGAGTTTAAATGGCTCAGTATTTGGGAAACTTTTTTGGAGATTTGGTAAGCAGATAAGGTTATCAGATTCTTTAATTGAACCTGAAGGTCAAAAAGCAACTATTAAGAAAACTTTTAAAGATATAAAGCAAGATGTATTTTCAAACAGATTTGATTTAATATTTGTGCATATATTATTTCCTCATACTCCATTTGGACTAGAAAAAAATTGTAAATATTCAGGTAAGCTAAGCAATATGAATAATTTTTTTAGCAAAGATAAAAAAGTTGAACTACACAACATTGAAAGAAAATGTGTTTTAATTTTCCTAAATCAATTTATGAAAACTATAGAGAATAAAAATGACTTGAGAATAATTTTACTTTCAGATCATGGTTCAAGGATTTATAATAAACCAGAAAGCTCTAACTCAATAATATTAGCTACTAAAAATATAACCGACAAAAAATTCATCAAAAATGATTCAAAAATTTCATCACAGGAAAAATTTTTTGATCTATATGGCAAACAATAAATGAAGTCATCTATACTTATTACGTCATTTAATAAAGGTCAGTATATAGACGAATGTATACTCTCTTGTATAAACCAAGATTATGCAGATGATGCAGAAATTTTAGTTTTAGATAATTATTCAGAAGATAATTCAGATCAAATATTTGCAAAATATAAAGACAAAATAAAAGTATTTAAAAAAAAAAGAGTAAGTATATATCCCGCATTAAATCAAATAGATTTGATTAAAGAAGGACTAAGCATTAGTAATGGAAATTTAATTTATTTATTAGACGGTGATGACTTTTTTTTAAAAAATAAATTATTAAATGTAAATAATATTTTTAAAAAAAATCCTAATTTAGAAGTAGTATATGATACATCTTTAAAAAAAAGAGGAAATAAACTTTCTACTTATGAAATTAAGACAAAACTAAATAAAAATGTTTGGCCTTCAATAATTAATACTAGTTCTATATCAATCAAAAAAGAATTTATTTTAGAAATTCTAAATAAAAAATTATTTGATGATTTTAATCTTTTAGAAATAGATTTCAGAATAAACGTTTATTCAAGAAATATAAAAAAAAATTATATTATCTCCAAAGATGCTTATACAGTTTATAGGCAACTTGACGATTCAATAATGGGAAATATTAAAAAATATTCCTCAAAATGGTGGCAAAAAAGAAAGCAAGCTCACGAATTTATGAAAATTATGTATTTAAATAATGGCTTGGAATACCATAATAAATTGGATTTTTTATTAACAAATTTTATAAACAAATTTATTAAAACTAAGTGAAATTATTAATATTCATATTATTTTATATTTTACTTACATTTTCAATTGTTGGTTATGGAATGTTATTAAGAAAATTTGTTGGACAAAACAGTACAAATTGTATTGGTTATTCAGGTATTTATGGAATTTTTTTTATAACATTTATTTCATATTTTATAAATTATTTTATCCCAATTTTTGGATTAATTAATATTTTTATTCATTTCTTTGGATTTATTTTGTTTTTCTATTTTTATAAAAAAAAGTTTTTATTTACCAATAATGAATTAGCTTTATTATTTGTAGTAATTCTATTTTCTTTTTTATTTATATTAAGTGCCAAACCGCATGATGATTTTTCATATTATCATTTTCCGTACATTAATATGTTAAATAACGATAGTCTTCAAATTGGAATAGGAAATTTTAACCATGGATTTAGAACACACTCTTCAATTTTTTATTTTTCATCAACATTTTATTTGCCGTTAATCAATTATGAGTTAATTCATTTAGGATCAGCATTTTTTTTAATTTTTTCTAATTTAATATTATTAAAAAAATTAACTATAGATAAAAATAATTATAACAAATTTATATTAATTTTAAGTGTTTTATCTTTTGCATTATTAAATATTTTTTTCTATAGAATTGGAGAACATGGAGTTGATAGATCAGCTCAAATTTTAATCATATTGTTAATTATAGAAATGTTTATAATTTTTAATTTTAAAAAAATAAAGTTAAAAAATATTACTGATTTAATAATATTAATTATTTTATCGGCTTCATTAAAACCAATATATTTCATCTATTTCTTATTTTTTTTTCTATTTATTTATTATAGCAGAAAAAAATTAGCATTCATTCTAGAAGTAATTAAATCTAAAATTTTTGTGTTATCAAATATATTTATACTTTTTGTAATATCTGTAAATTTTTTAAATTCTGGTTGTTTAATATATCCTTTGGCATTTACTTGTTTTGATAATTTTATATGGTCAATACCAATTGATCAAGTTAATCAAATGAATCAACATTATAATCTTTGGTCGAAAGCTGGAACCACTCCTAATTTTCAGGTTACCAACCCAGAAGAATATTTAAAAGATTTTAAATGGGTTTCTAATTGGCTTGATCTTTATTTTTTTAATAAAGTTTCAGATTATTTATTAGGCTTATTAATACTTTTATTATTTGTTTTTTTAATACTATTTAAATCAAACAATAATAAATTTGTATTTATAAAATATTTACCAGTATACTTGGTAATAGTAATTTGCTTTTTAGAGTGGTTTTTAAATCATCCCGCATTAAGATATGGAGGTTATCATTTAATAGCTTTATTATTTTTTATTCCTTTCTCAATCTATTTATCACATAAAACTTTTAATCATAATAAGATGAGCAAAAAGATTTTTTTAGTTATAATTTTAATATTTTCAATTTTTGTAGTTAGAAATATTCAAAGAATATCAAAAGAGCATCAAGCGTATGATTACAATTTATTTATCCACCCATCATTTGATAAAAAATTTGAAAACTATTCCATATATTCAGGAATAATTGATGCAAAGGGTTGCAATATAAATAATTGTAATAAAGAAGGAATAGCTTCTAAAAAATTCATGAATAAATTCATTTTTATTATTAATCAATAATATTAGATATCAAATTTTTACTAATTATTTATGTTTCTTAACTCAGACTTGACCATTTCATTAATTAATTCTTTTATATTAGTTTTTGGTCGCCAATTAAGCTCTTTCTTAGCCTTTCTAGAGTCTCCTAGCAAGGTATCCACTTCTAAAGGTCTATAATATTCCTTGTCACATTCTACTATAAGCTTATTATTAAAATAGCACTTAGAATTAAATCCTTTACCTTTCCAACTATACTTCATATTTAAATCCTTAAGGACTAGATTTACAAATTCTTTAACAGTATATTGTTTTCCAGTTGATATTACGTAATCAGTGGGCGTTTTTTTTTGTAGCATTTTCCACATAGCTTCAACATAATCCCTAGCATGTCCCCAGTCTCTCTTCGCATCAAGATTTCCCAGATACAATTTTTTTTGTTTGCCTAATTTTATTTTTACTAAAGCGTTTACTATTTTTTTTGTAACAAAAGTTCCACCTCTAACTGGACTTTCATGATTAAACAATATTCCATTGCACGCAAAAATTTTATATGCTTCTCGATAGTTTACTGTTATCCAGTGTGCATAAAGTTTTGCAACACCATAAGGACTTCGTGGATAAAATGGAGTTTTTTCATTTTGTGGAGTTTCTGCAACTTTTCCAAACATTTCAGAAGTTCCAGCTTGGTAAAATTTTGTTTTTTTCTCTAATTTGTGAAATCTTATAGCTTCTAAAATTCTTAGCGCTCCGATTGCATCAGCATTTGCAGTGTATTCGGGAACTTCAAATGATACTGCAACATGAGACTGTGCTGCAAGATTATATATTTCATTTGGAATTATTTTTTTAATTATTGAAGAAACTGAAATAGTATCTGTTACATCACCGTAATGTAGAATAAATTTTCTATTTCTTTCATGTGGGTCTTGATATAAATTTTCAATTCTTCCAGTATTAAAGGAAGAAGATCTTCTAATAACACCGTGAACCTCATAACCTTTTTTCAGCAATAATGCTGATAGATAAGATCCGTCTTGACCGGTAACACCAAATATCAAAGCTTTTTTTTTCATATAATTTTATCAATAACACTTAAAATAAAAAATAAATACTATTTTATTCAAATTTTTATAAGGAAATACTTACTACGAAATATAAGATTTTTAATACTATATTTTTGTATTTTGATAAATATATTCAAACGTTTTTCTAAAAAACATTTTTATTTTAAAAACCTTTATAAATCCATTTTTATTTAGATAGCTGTGAATATCAGAAAAAGAGTATTTTTTTTTCAACATATCATCATAGTGATGCTCAAAGTAAATATATTTAATATTCTTAATTTTTTTCTTGGCTCCCTTAATTACTTTAAATTCAAATCCCTCTGTATCAATTTTCAAAATATCTATTTTATTAATGGATTCTTTTTCCATAAAATCATTTAAAGTATTTATTTCAACATTGAATATTTTATCTTGATCTTTTTTAAAATTGAAAATACTTAAAATTTTATTTTTTTTTTTAAAATAATTTGAATTTTGATTTATATCGACCAATGTAGAAGATGAACTTTCTTCTAATTGATTAAAGCTTAAAATTGATTTATTTTCTCCCAAACCAAATTTAAAAATTTTTATTTCATTTTTCATTTTTGAAATTTTTTTTTTAAGATAATCAAAATTTATAGGACTAGGTTCAAAGCAATAAAATTCTTTAACAATAAAATGATCATTAAAAAGTTTTATAGTTTCTCCTTTGTGAGCACCAACATCAAAAAATGTATTGATTTGAATTTTTTCAGATTTAAAGAAGTTAACTATTTTTTTTTGATTATATTTGTCAATTAAAGACAGTATATAGATAATTAATTTCATATTTTTGTCTGTTTAAGATTTAATTTTTAAATACATAATTATATAACTTATTAAAATATAAATTATATTATATAACTTACTTATTAGATCGATAAAATTTTATGCAGTTAGTTTCAGTAATAATGCCTTATTATAGAAAAAAAGAATATGTTGAGAATGCAATTATTTCTGTAGAAAATCAGTCATATAAAAACCTTGAGCTAATAATTGTTTATGATGATGATGATATTAACGATTTTGAATTCCTAAAAAATATTACACAAAAATATAGCAATATAAAAATATTAAAGAATGACCATAATATTGGCGCAGGTTTATCTAGAAATAAAGGCATTAAAAATGCAAATGGTAATTTAATTGCTTTTATTGATGCAGATGATTTTTGGTATAGTGAAAAAATAGAAAAGCAAATTGCATATCTTGATGAAAAAAATTTAGATTTTGTTTTTTGTGATTATTTAAAAAAAAGTGGGCCTAAAAAAAAGGAAATCATTTGCAGCAAGGAAATTCTTAAATATGAAAATTTACTTTATTCATGTGATATTGGACTTTCAACTGTGCTAATAAAAAAAAATATTATTTTAAACAATCTTTTCCCTCCGTTAAAAACAAAAGAGGATTTTGTTGTATGGCTATCCATAGCAAAAAAAGGAACTAATTTAGTTAAATTAAACCAGACATTAGTTGAATGGAATAGTGTTAAAGGCTCTTTATCATCGAATATTTTTCAAAAAGTGATTGATGGATATAGAGTTTATAGAAAATTTCAAAATTTTAGTGTTTTAGTTTCGATATATTACTTAATTATTCTAAGCTTTAATTCATTAAAAAAATAATTTATTTTTTTAATTTAATTTTTAAAAAGTTATAAGAAACTAAATAAACTATAATATTTGCTGTCACAATATATATTAGAGTTTCAGTATGACTATGAAATTTAATGCCAATTATAAATGAGAATAAATTATAAAAAATTATTATAAATGAAGTAATAAAATGGTTTAAGTTTTGTTTTAAATTATTTGAAGAACTTATAAATCTGTAAAGCATTTGATGTAAATGGTTTGTGTCAGGATTATAAGAAACTTTGCCTTTTGATGATCTTCTGATTATTGAAAAAAGCAATTCAAAACATGGATACCAAAGTAGTAAAATAACAAAATAAGGTGAAATTAAAATATCTGCATTAGCAAGCTCGATTAAATTTAAACCCAAGAACAAGGATAACAGGTATGAACCAGAGTCACCTAGAATGATAATTCCAAATAAATTAAATACTAAAAGAATAATTATAACGAATGCTAAATTTATTATAGCATTTTTATCACCTATATAACTTCCCAAATAAATTAGGATAAGTAAAAAAATTATTAAAACATAAGATATTAATAAATTATTTATACCATCTATAAAATTACATCCATTTATTAAAATGATTAAACAAAATGTAACAAAAAAATAATTTATAGAATTATTTTGTAATAGTATATCTACTATACCAAATCTAGTTTCTAAAATTTTAATATCTAACAATGCAACGAAAGTTAATAATGAGATGAATTGAATTAATAATCTTTTATTTGGGCTATTTAATATCTTTAAATCAGATAATAAACCTATCACAAAAAATAAAAAATAAAGTAAAAACAAATAAAAATCGTTTTTAAGAATTGAGTCGTAAAACAAAAATATAAAAATTATTAAGCCACCCAAAAAGTAACTGTTGTTTTTACCCGCAAATTTTTTATGTTTATCGACTTTATTATCTAAAAATATTTTGAAATGTTTAGATAAAAGAAGAATTGTAGTAATAATAATTACTATAAAAATATTAAATATATAAGACATCAAAAATAATAAAAATGTAGTGAAATGTTTATCATATTGTATAAGAGATACTAATATAAAAAAAATTGACTTTTAAATAGGAATTAAAATAATAAATATGAAGAAAAAAAACATAATCTTAGTAATAGGTGGCGCGGGATTTGTAGGTTCTAACCTAATAGAGTTTTTTTTAAATAAAACAAACTATAAGATAATTAGTTATGACAACTATTCTACAGGAAAAATTAAAAATCATATCAAAAATAAAAGAGTAAAATATTTAAAAGAACATACAAAAGATATATCAAAAAAAATAAATAAATTTAAAAATAATATTGAATCCGTATTTCACTTTGGTGAATTTGCAAGAATTTATCAAAGTTTCTTAAAAATGAATGAGTGTATAAATTCTAATACTATTGGAACTAATGCGGTATTTAGATTTTGTATGGCAAATAAAATTAGATTAATTTATTCAGCTACTTCAGCCAGTTTAGGAAATCGAGGGTCTGACAAAGATCTATCACCATACGCATTTACTAAAGCTAAAAATCTAGAAATGTTAGAAAATTTAAAGAAGTGGTTTGGATTTAAATACGAGATTATTTATTTTTACAATCTCTATGGACCCAGACAAATTTGTGAAGGTGAAATGGCAACTGTAATCGGTATTTTTGAAAAACTTTTCAAAAAAAAAAAACCAATAACAGTTGTTAAGCCAGGTACACAATCAAGAAGATTTACTCATATTGATGATGCGGTTAGAATTTGTTTTGAAGCATGGAAAAATAAAAAATCTTTGCATTACAGTATTTCACATAAAAAAGTTTATACTTTAATAAATGTTGCGAAACTATTTAGTAATAAAATTAGATTCTTACCAAAAAGACCTGGTGAAAGATATGCATCCGCATTAACGAATATGCATTTATCAAATAAAGTACATAAAAGATTCGGAAAGATTGATCTCAAAGACTATATTGAAAAATTTAAAAAAGAAAATAATCTTTAGTTTAAGTCCTTTAAATTTCTTAAAGCAATTGAATAATTTATCCAAAACAATGTCGCTGTATAAGTTGTAAATAAACTTCCAGATGGTAACAAAGGAAGAATGCTTGCAAAAATAAATAATGTTGAACCAAAAGCATAAACATCATTATTTTTTTTATATTTTTTATAACATTTAAGTAAAAAGAATATAAAATAACTAATAAACAAAAAATATCCAATAATTCCAAGCTCTGAAATTAATTCAAAATGTATTTGATGAGGATGTGTTGAACCGCATGCATACCATTTTCCGTCATCTATTGGGTGTGCATAGTCATCTTTCCAGCTTTCTTGTCTATATTTTTTTATTCCAATTCCAATGATTGGATTTTTTTTAAATATTTCTATCGCAGTGTTGTAATGGCAAAAATGTTTACTTTTTGCTGGACTAAATTCTATAGTTAAAAGATTTATAGTAGAATCAATAAATTTATTTTTAAATACATCATTGGTGTAAATAAAAACTGAAGCAATCATAATTAAGACAAAACTAAAAATGATTTTTTTATATTTTGAAATATTATCAACGAGGAAGAAAAAAATAAAACTGATAAATAGTATTTTTATATAATTTGATCTTTCACCAATGAGAAGTGATGTGATTAAGAAAATTATAAAAAATACATAATATGCTTTATTATTAATTTTTTTTATAAAAATTGTAGAGAGTAATATAAAAGCAAAATAATAACCTCCTATTTTTAATTCTTCACCAGTAAATCCAGCAAGTCTACCATAATAAGGTGATTTAAATTTTAAAGTATTATAACCAAAGATATGTTCAAAAATTAAATCAATCGTTACCACTACAAATATAATTGTCCAAGCTTTAAAAATAATTTTTTCGTATTCTTTGTTATTAGTATTCAAGTAATAATATATTGCATATGCTAATACTATATATCTTAAAAATCCAATTGCTCTAGTTAAACTATCAGCATCAATACCAGTCATTAGAGAGTTTAAAATTAAATAAAGATTAAAAATAATTAAAAAGTAAAAATTCTTTTCTTTTAAAAAAAAAAATTTTTTATCTTTAAAACAATCAATTAAAAAAAAAATAATAATTAATAGAATGTTTAAATTAATAACTGTAGAACCCATTAATAGAGAAATTGGTAAGAAAAAAATAAGATATATATTTTTATTTTTTATAGATATAAAATCGACTAAATTTAAGGGTAAGTTCATTATTTTGACTTATTTAACACTAATTTTAATTGCTTGAAATAAAAAATTATATATTTTGGTCATATTTTAAATTTAAATGATCTCTAAAAATTCTAAAATTTATGTTGCTGGACACAATGGTTTAGTAGGAAGCGCAATAGTTAGAAGTCTTAAAAAAAGAGGTTATAAAAAAATTTTAACAGCTAGTAGAAAAAAGTTAGACTTAACTAATCAGAACAAAGTTAATAGTTTTTTAAAAAAAAATAGACCAAAATTTATATTTATAGCAGCCGCAAAAGTAGGTGGAATTTATTCTAATAACAGATACAAAGCAGATTTTATATATAACAATTTATCTATTCAAACTAATATTATCCACTCTGCATTTATAAATAATATTAACAATTTAATTTTTTTAGGTTCAAGTTGTGTTTATCCTCGGGACTGCAAACAACCAATTAAAGAAGAATATTTAATGGATGGAAAATTAGAAAAAACTAATGACGCTTACGCAATTGCAAAAATTGCAGGCATTAAAATGTGTGAAAGTTATAATCAACAGTATGGAACTCATTACAAGTGTTTAATGCCCACAAATACTTTTGGGCCAAATGATAATTATGATGATTTAAACTCCCATTTTTTTCCAGCACTAATAAAAAAAATTCACAAAATAAAAACAAGTAATAAAAAAGTTTTAAAAATTTGGGGAAATGGCAAGGCAAAAAGAGAGATCATTTATGTTGATGATGTTGCAGACGCATGTGTTTATTTTATGAAAAAAAGAATTAAGGAAAATGTTATTAATATAGGCACTGGCAGAGATCATACAATTAAGAATTATGCTAAAATACTAATTTCTGAGATTTTTCCAAATAACAAAGTTAGAATCATCTTTGATACTTCAAAACCAAACGGTACTCCAAGGAAAGTCTTAAATGTATCACTAGCAAAAAAATATGGCTGGAAGTCAAAACATAATTTAAGAAAATCAATACAAACAACTTATAAAGAATTTATAAAAGAAATTTAGTTTAAAGTTATTTTCCAAAATTTTTAATTATTTCGATAAGAATTAAAAAACCATCCTTTATAGCATTTACCTTTTTTTTACCACCATATCTTTTTCTTTCGAAGATTGGAATTTCAGAATATGAAAAATTTTTTTGTTTTACTTTAGCAGGCAGTTCTATGCATAACTTAAAATCGTGATTTTTTAAATTCAATTTATTAAATTTTTCTACATTGCACAAAACATAAGTAAACAAAATATCAGTTAATTTAATTTTTAAAATTTTATTTGTAATAAAAGAAAATATTTTATTTCCAATTAAGGTAACAATTGTATCATCATCGCTTCCAGATAGTTTGTTATACCTAGTACCAAACACAAAATCTTTTTTTTCTGATTCTTTTACTAATCCATCAAGATATTTTGGATCAAATGAATGATCAGCATTAAATATACAACCAAATTCATTTTTAGCATTTTTAAATCCTTCAATAATTGCTGATCCATATCCATTATTTTTCTGAATAACTAATTTACAATTGAACTTTTTTGCAATTACTACTGAATTATCAAATTCGCTATCTACAACCACAATTATTTCTCCAATTAAATAGTTTTTTTGTACTTCTAAAAGAACGGTTTCAAGACTTTCAACCTCATTCTTGGCTGGTATTATTAAAGATATTTTTTTAGTCATACATCTATCAATTAATTCTAATATTCATTAATTTTTTGATGTTTACAAATAAAAGTTTTAGGATATAAAACTTTTGCCTGGTAATTATTGCGAAAGTGTAATACCCGATCCCATTCCGAACTCGGAAGTCAAGCCTTTCTGCGCCGATGGTACTTTGTCTTAAGACATGGAAGAGTAGGTCGTTGCCAGGCTTAAAAAATAATATGAAAATTAAAAGCTCATTAAAATCTTTAAAAAAAAGAGACTTAAACTCAAAATTAGTTAGGAGAAGAGGTCGCATATATATAATAAATAAAAAAAACCCCAAGTTTAAAGCAAGACAAAAATAATCTTTAATTTTTTATGATAATTGGCTCAGTATCAGAAAATAAAGATTTAGAGAAAAGAATTTCAATTACCCCAGAAATAGCAAAAAAATATATTGGTTTAGGATTTAAGGTTCAGCTAAGTAAAAATTATGGAAAGCATTTAGGTTTTGAAGATAAAGAATACAGTGATTTTGGAGTTAACTTTGTTGATAATGAGAAATCTTTAATTGAAAATTCAGACATTATAATTCAAATGAGTCTATTTGATGAAAATAAAAATTCTTTTTTAAAATCTAATCAAATATTTATTGGCGTTTTAAATCCATTTGAAAATAAAAATAAACTTGAAGAATTAACAAAAAGAAAAGTTAATCTATTTTCTTTAGAATTATTGCCAAGAATTACTAGAGCTCAGTCTATGGATATACTTTCTTCTCAGGCAAATTTAGCCGGCTATAAAGCTGTTGTTGAATCGTTTTCAACTTTTGAAAAAGCTATACCAATGATGATGACTGCAGCTGGAACTATTCCTGCAGCAAAAGTTTTAGTTGTTGGTGCTGGAGTAGCAGGTTTGCAAGCGATAGCCACCGCAAAAAGAATGGGAGCAATTGTATTTGCTACAGATGTAAGGATGGCTTCAAAAGAACAAGTGGAAAGTTTAGGAGGAAAATTTTTAACTGTAGAAGGAGCTGAAAATTTAGAAACAGAGGGCGGATATGCAAAAGAAGCATCTGAAGAATTTAAAAAAAAACAAGAAGAATTATTAAGTGAAACACTTAAAAAAGTTGATATTGTGATTTGTACAGCCTTAATACCAGGAAAAAAAGCACCATTAATTATTAAAGAAAATATGTTAGGAAATATGAAACCAGGATCGGTAATTTATGATCTAGCAGCTATTCAAGGAGGCAATGTAGCATTTACCCAGCTAGATAAAATTGTCGAAAAAAATGGAGTTAAAATAATGGGTGAAAGAAACATATTAAACAAATTACCTACATCTTCTTCAAGTCTTTACGCAAAAAATGTATTTAATTTTGTTTCAAATTTATATGACAAAGAAAATAAAAAAATTAATATTAATTTAGAGGACGAAATTATTGCCAAAACAATAATAAAGTAAATTTATGGATATAGACCCATTTATATTTAGATTTAGTATTTTTATCCTTTCTATTTTTATAGGATATTATGTTGTTTGGAGTGTTACCCCTTCATTGCATACACCCTTAATGTCAGTAACAAATGCTATTTCTTCAGTAATTATTGTTGGAGCAATTATAGCAGCCTTAGCAGATAAATCTGAAAATGTATTTGATACAGCAAACATTTTTGGATTTTTGGCAATAATTTTAGCTGCAGTTAATATTTTTGGTGGTTTTTTAGTTACCCAAAGAATGTTGGCTATGTATAAAAAAAAAAAGAAAGATAAATAATGATATCATCAAATTTTTTAGCAGTATTTTATCTTATTTCAGGCGTACTGTTTATTTTAGCTCTTAGAGGCCTTTCTTCTCCAGAAACATCGAGACAAGGAAATTTATTTGGAATAATTGGAATGGCAATAGCAATCGGTGTTACAATTTTGTCAGTTGGTAACTTCTCAACAGGTTTTTTATATTTAATAATTTTATTACTTTTAGGAGGTTCAATAGGAGCGTTTATTGCATTTAAAATACCAATGACTGCAATGCCAGAACTTGTAGCTGGTTTTCATAGCTTAGTTGGATTAGCTGCTGTTTTTGTAGCAATATCAGCTTTTTTAAATCCTGAAGTATTTAATTTAGGATTTCCAGGTGAAATTAAAATAGCTAGCTTGATTGAAATGTCTTTAGGAGCAGCAATAGGAGCGGTGACTTTTACAGGATCAATTATAGCTTTTTTAAAATTAAGAGGCTTAATGTCAGGTTCCCCAATAACTTTTGTTGGTCAACATTACTTAAATTTGGCTCTAGGTTTAATTTTATTAAGCCTAATTTTTTACTTATGTAAAACTCAAATTGATAATTTATTTTGGACAATAATAATAATTTCTTTTTTGTTAGGAGTTTTATTAATTATTCCAATTGGTGGTGCAGATATGCCTGTAGTAATTTCAATGCTTAATTCTTACTCAGGTTGGGCAGCAGCAGGAATTGGTTTCACTTTAGAAAATACTGCACTAATAATTACTGGAGCATTAGTTGGTTCCTCTGGCGCAATACTATCCTATATTATGTGCAAAGGAATGAACCGGTCATTTTTTAACGTTATACTTGGCGGCTGGGGTGCAACAGATCAATTGTCTTCAAGTAAAACTAAAGAACAAAAACCTGTAAAGAGTGGAAATGCAGATGACGCAGCATTTTTAATGAAAAATGCATCATCAGTAATTATTGTACCAGGATATGGAATGGCAGTTGCACAAGCTCAACACGCTTTAAGAGAGATGGTGGATGCATTAAAAAAAAATGGAGTTAAAGTAACTTATGCCATTCATCCAGTAGCTGGAAGGATGCCAGGACATATGAATGTTTTATTAGCTGAAGCAAACGTTCCTTACGATGAAGTATTTGAATTAGAAGAAATAAATAATGATTTTGCAAATTGTGATGTAGCTTATGTAATTGGTGCTAACGATGTAACAAATCCTGTTGCAAAAACTGATCCACAAAGCCCAATTTATGGAATGCCAATACTGGATGTGGAAAAATCCAAGTCAGTACTTTTTGTAAAAAGAAGCCTTTCACCAGGTTATGCGGGTATTGATAATGATTTATTTTACAGGGATAATACACTAATGTTATTTTCAGATGCTAAAAAAATGACAGAAGATATTATTAAAAGCCTTTAATTTATGACAAAAATATTTTGTGATATAGCAGATATAAATCTCATTAATACATTTAGTAAAAAAAAAATTGTAAAAGGATTTACAACAAATCCAAGCCTTATGAGAAAAGCAGGAGCAAAAAATTATGCAAACTACTGTAAGAAAATTTTAAAAATCACAAAAAAACCAATATCATTTGAAGTATTTGCTGATGACACGAAAAACATTATCAATCAAGCTGAAAAAATTAAAAGTTGGGGAAATCAAATATACGTCAAAATTCCAGTAACTAACTCAAAAGGAGTTTTTTTAGGTAAAGTGATTAAACTACTTAATAGCAAAAATATTAAATTAAACATTACTGCAGTTTATAGTTCAAAACAAACATCAAAAATTTTAAAAAAAATAAATAAAAAAACAAAATTGATAATTTCTATTTTTGCAGGAAGAATGGCTGATAAAGGAAAAGACCCTGTTCCTGAAATAAAAAAAAGTGTAAAACTTGCAAAAAAATATAAAAATGTTCAAATATTGTGGGCAAGTACGAGAGAAGCTTATAACTACATTCAGGCTAAACAATTAGGATGTCATATAATTACAACTCCACCTTCTATTATAGAAAAAATAGAAAATTTTGGAAAAACTTTTCAAAAGCTTACAATTGATACAGTAAAAGGATTTTTAAAAGACAGCAAAAAATCTAATTTTAAATTACATTAAATTGATTGGTTGCGGGGGACGGATTTGAACCGCCGACCTCAAGGTTATGAGCCTTGCGAGCTACCAGACTGCTCCACCCCGCGTTAATTTAAAATCTATTTTTTAGTTTATTTAATTTTTTTACTCTTTTAATATTTTCTTGGAGTATTCTCTTTTTTTTCTCTGACGGTTTTTCATAATTACTTTTTAATTTAATAATTTTATAAAAACCATCTCTCTGAAGTTTCCTTTTTAAAACCCTAAGAGCTTGCTCAACATTATTGTCTTTTACTTCTATCTTAATAACATCCTCCAAAAAGGTCACTAGTTATCATTATAACATTATGATGTCCATTATAATTAGACATTATTTTTTTTTGATAACCCTCCCTTTTCACGTTCTTTTTTTTCTCTTTTAATTCTTCTTTCAGCTTTTTGTATTGCTTCAAAAAGTTCTTTTTGAGTAAACAACCCAATAGCAACTGGATCTTTTGCGTTTAAATTGTTATAATTCCAATAATTTTTATTTCTAATTGCTGTTACAGAATTTTTTGTAATTCCTATTAATTTAGCAATTTGAGAATCTTTCAATAATGAGTGTTGTTTAATTAACCATAGAGCAGAATCCGGCTTATCTTGTCTTCTAGATAAAGGAATGTATTTTTTATCTTTGCTTTCAGATGAAGAGATTTCTATTTCGTTAACTTTAATTTTTAATGGTCTATTATTATCTTTAGAAGATTTTTCTAATTCATCTCTTGTCAATTGACCCGAAATAATTGGATTGTAACCTTTGATTCCTTTGCCGACCTCTCCATCTGCAATTCCTTGTACTTCAACTTCGTGCAAGTTGCAAAATTCTGCAATTTGTTTGAATGTCAAAGAAGTATTTTCAACTAACCAAACAGCTGTTGCCATTGGCATTAGGGGAGTATTTGACATTAGCTTTTTTTCTCTGATCTGAAATTTTGAAATTTTTTGTTAAATTTACTTACTCTACCTTTGTCAAGAATTTTTTGTTTTCCACCTGTCCATGCAGAATGTGATTTTGGATCTATTTCTAACTTCAAGACATCTCCGTCTGATCCCCATGTAGACCTTGTCTCAAATTGAGTTCCATCAGTCATTTCTACTTTAATATTATGATAATTTGGATGTATTTTTTTTTTCATTTGGCGTTTTATAACAAAACATTACTTAAAAACAATTAAAAGTTATCTATATTATCTAACATTTTTTCATGTATTGAATTATTTGATGCATAAATTTTAACATTATTATTTTTTTCAAGATTTATTTCATTTACTTTTCCACCAGACTCTTTAATTAAAATCAGACCTGCGGCCACATCCCACAAACTAAGATTTTTTTGAAAAAAACCATCATATCTTCCAGCGGCAACATATGCCAAATCTAAAGATGCACTTCCAAATTTTCTTATATTTAATTTTGTTTTTACCTCATTTTTTCCACCTGAAGCAAATAAACAGTTATCTAAATTATTTTTTTTTGAAACCCTTATTCTTTTGTTATTTAAATATGCACCATTATTTTTTTCAGCATAAAACATTTCATCTTTTATTGGATCATAGATAACTCCAGAAACAATTTCATTCTTAATTTTTAATGCTATAGAAATTGCAAAATGTGGAATTCCATTTAAAAAATTTGTTGTTCCATCTATTGGATCAATTATCCAGCATCCATTCTTATTTTCATTTTCAATTTTTCCAGATTCTTCACTAATTAAATAATATTTTTTTTTTGATTTTGATAACTCGCTAATAATTATTTTTTCTACTTTGTAGTCTGAATTAGTAACAAAATCTGATGGCCCTTTTATTGAGACTTGTAATTTTTCAATTTCTCCAAAATCTCTTATTAAAACTTTTGATGCTTTTTCACATGCTTTTATCATCAAATAAAGATCTGGTGAGACGGAATTCATTTTATATTTTTTTTATATATTCTAAAGATCTTGTATCTAAAATTATTTCATCGCCACTTTCGATGAATGGTGGAACTTGAATATTTATTCCATTTTCTAAAACTGCAGGTTTGTATGAAGATGAAACTGTCTGCCCTTTTAAAGCAGCTTCAGTAGTTTTAATTTTACAATTAATTTGGTTTGGAAGCTCAACTCCAATAGGTTTATTGTCATGAATTTTAACATTTACTTCCAAGTTTTCTTTTAACAATTTGCCTTTATCCCCTAAGATTTTTTTTTCTATATTAATTTGTTCAAAAGTTTTTTGATCCATAAAAAAATAGTTATTTTCATCTTCATATATAAAAGAATGTTTGATTTCTTCTATTGATGCTTTTTCAACAGTTTGTTCAGATCTAAATCTCTCATTCAATTTAGTATTTTTATTAATACTTTTCATTTCTACTTGATTAAATGCCCCGCCTTTTCCTGGTTTTACATGTTGAGTTTTTAATACTTCCCATAAATCATTTTTATATTCTAGCAACATTCCTGTTTTAATTTCATTTGCAGATATTTTCATTTTAATTTCCTTATTGCTTCAATTGGTTTTAAATTTTTATTTTTCCAAATGAAACCTGAAATAGCTAAAAAGTCAGCTTTATTCAATAACAGTTTTTTATAATTTTCAGAATTAATACCTCCTATTGCTACTATAGGAACTTTCGTAAATTTTTTCACAGAATTTAATACATTGAAATTTGCTTTAAATTTAACTTTTTTGGTCTTTGAGGAGTAGAAAGCACCTAGTGCTATATAATCAGCTTTATTTTTTATAGCTTTCTTAACTAATTTTATTGAGTTATGACATGTCACTCCAACAATTTTATTTTTTAATATATTTTTTGCCTTTTTTGCATTCATATCGTTCTGTCCAACGTGACAACCGTCTGCTCCAATTTTTTTTGCAATAATTGGATGGTTATTGATTAAAAATTTTACTTTATGTTTTTTGCAAATTTTTTTAATTTTTTTTGATATTTGAGTTATTGTTTTAGTATTTTTGGACTTGAGTCTTAGCTGAAAAAATTCTATTTTTTTTAAATTGAATATTTTGTCTAATGTGTTGTAAAATTTTTTATTATTAATTTTATCTGGAGATATAAGATAAATAAATTTTTTATTTTTAGTCTTTATCAACTTCTTCAACCCACTTACCCATCGAAGCAAGAGAACACATGTTAGCTCTATGATCAAATATTTTTTGTGTCCCCTCAATATCTTTTATATCTTTTGACCAGTGTTTTAGAGCGCTTTGTTGCAAAGCCCTTCCATATGAATAAGTCATTACGAATTTCGACTTATTATGTTTATTTATTGTATTTAAATTTTCTGTTGCTTCTAATTCACTTTGGCCTCCTGACAAAAATGCTATACCCGGAACCTCGCTAGGAACACTGTTAATCAAACATTTTATTGTGAGATCAGCAATTTCATCACTAGTTATTTTTTGATTTGATTTTGATCCTTGTAAAATCATATTTGGTTTAAGCAAAACGCCTCTCAAATCAACTTTTTGTAAAATTAACTCATCAAAACATTTTTTTATAACCTCCGAAGTTTTATTAAAACAATCTTGAGCTGAATGATTCCCATCCATAAGAACTTCAGGTTCTACTATTGGAACCATGTTAGCTTCTTGTACGAGTGATGCATATCTAGCTAACGCATGTGCATTAACATTTATGGCTAGTTTAGAAGGAAATTTTTCTGAAATTAAATATACGGCTCTCCATTTTGTAAAGCGAGCACCTAGGTCATAATAGTTTTTTAATCTTTCTCTAAGCCCGTCTAAACCCTCTGTTATTTTCTCATCAATTGATTTCGCAAGTTTTTTTGCACCTGTATCTACTTTGATTCCAGGAACTGCTCCAGTTTCTGATATTAGCTCTGGTATTGATTTTCCATTATAGCTTTGCTTAATTGTTTCATCATAAAGAATAACGCCACCAATACAACTGCTCATACTTTTTGATGTAAAAAGAGCACTTCTGAACTTTAATCTATTTTCCTCATTTGATTTAACATTTACACTTTCTAATCTCTTAGTCATTGTTGCAGTACTTTCATCTGCTGCCAATATTCCTTTGCCAGATGAAACAATTTTTAATGCAATTTTATTTAATTCAGACATTTTGGTTTAATGCGTTTATACCAGGTAAAGTTTTTCCTTCAAGGTATTCCAAAAAAGCTCCACCTGCAGTTGAAACAAATGTAAAAGAATTAAGTTTATTAAATTTATTTATTGCAGCAACTGTTTCACCTCCTCCAGCCACAGAAAATATTTTATCACTTTTTGTTTTTTCAGAAATTATTTCTAAAATTTTTTTTGTACCATATTGAAAACTTGGATTTTCAAAATATCCTGCTGGACCATTCCACAGAACTGTTTTTGAATTATCAATTACTTGTTTTATAGATGAAATTGTTTTTGTTCCAATATCTAATATCATTTCATTATCTTTTATTTCATTTATATTTTTCTCTTTTCCTTTCCCATTTAGACTAGTAGATACAATTACATCTTTAGGAATAGTGATTTCACAATTATATTTTTTTGAGTTTTCTAATATTTCTTTAATTAAAGAGCCACACTCATTTTCACAAATTGATTTTCCTATATTTGAACCGGTATGTTTTAGCATTGTATTGCCCATTCCACCTACAATTATAATATTATTAAATTTTTTTATTAAATTGTTTATAATATTAATTTTTGTAGAAATTTTTGATCCTCCAATTATTAAAGAAACAGGCTTTTCAATTTCTGAAGTTATTTTTTTTAATGCGTTAATCTCTTCTGTAATTTGTAGTCCAAAATATGATGGAATATATTTGGTAATTCCTTCAACTGATGCATGAGATCTGTGTGAACAAGAGAAAGCATCATTTACATATATGTCTCCCAATGTAGATATTTTTTTTGAAAAATCAGAATCGTTTGTTTCTTCTCCTTCATTAAATCGAATATTTTCCAACATAAAAATTGATCCATTTGGAATTTTATTTATTTCCAAAAGCGTGTTCTCGGTAATTAGATTCTCACTAAAAAAGACATTTTTCTGCAATAGAAGAGATAGTTTTTCTGATATAGGTTTTAAAGACATTCCATTAATCACCTTGCCTTTGGGTCTTCCTATATGAGACATAATTATAATTTTTGCTTCTTTTTTTAATAAAAGTTTTATGGTTGGTATTATTTTTTCAATTCTTGATGTTTCTGTTATTGCTCCATTTTTCATTGGAACATTTAAATCGACTCTTAATAAAACTTTTTTTCCCTTTAGATCTAAATTATTATTTATAATGCTGTTCATGAAAAAATTAAAATTTATGGATATATTCTGCTAAATCAGACATTCTTGAAGCAAATCCCCATTCATTATCGTACCATGCAGAAATTTTACCCATATCGTCTCCAACAACATTAGTTAAAGACAAGTCAACGATAGAAGAATTAGGGTTATGATTAAAATCGATTGATACAAGCTTTTCATCAGTAGCAAATAATACGTTTTTCAATTCTTTTTTTGAAGCTTTTATAAAAGAGTCATTAATTTTTTTTACAGTCAGTTTGTTCTTTGAATTAAATACAAGATCTATCAATGAAACATTTGGTGTTGGCACTCTTATAGCTAAACCTTCAAGCTTTCCTTTTAATTCGGGTATAATTTCTCCGATAGCTTTTGAAGCGCCTGTAGAAGTTGGTACCATTGACTGAGTGGCAGATCTTGCTCGTCTTGGATCTTTGTGCGAGTTGTCCAATAGTCTTTGGTCAGTTGTGTATGAATGAATTGTTGTCATAAAACCTTTTTCTATTTTAAATTCCTTATTTAAAACGTATACGATAGGTGCAAGGCAATTAGTCGTGCAAGAAGCAGCGGAAATTACCAAGTCATTTTTGCTAATCGATTTGTGATTTACTCCATAAACAATAGTTTTGTCAGCGTTTTTACAAGGTGCAGAAACAATAACTTTTTTTGCACCATTTTTTATATGAGGAATAAGCTTTTCTTTTGAATTAAATTTTCCTGTACATTCCAAAACATAATCTACGCCAAGTTTCTTCCAATTAATTTCATTTAAATTTGAATACTGTGAATATGTAACTTTTTTACCATTAAAGCTTAAGTAGTTATCTCCATATTTTATTTCACATTTAAATTTTCCGTGAATAGAGTCATACTTTAACAATGAGGAGACAACCTTAGAGTTTGATCTACTGTTGATGTGTTTAACTTCTATTTTTTTATTATTATTTTCAATCAATGATCTGATGATCATTCTTCCTATTCTACCCAAACCATTAATACCAATTTTTACTGTCATGTTTTATTATTTACCATTTCTTTAACTTTTTTTACTATATTTTTACTTGTCAAACCAAAATGTTCATAAACCTCTTTGTAAGGTGCGCTTTTACCAAAGTTATCTATTCCAAAAGCTATTCCATTTTCACCTATGTATTTTTTCCAATAATCAGTTGTAGATGCTTCTATTGAAATTTTATGTATTGTTTCATTTAAAATTTTAGATTTATAATCTTTTTTTTGTATATCAAATAATTCGTGACATGGCATGGATATAACTTTTGAATAAATCTTTTCTATGGCCAATTTTTGACTAACTTCGGTTGCTAATTCAACTTCAGAGCCAGTAGCCAGTATAGTTACATCAATTTTACTTTTTGTTCTTGATACTTCATAGGCACCAGCTGAACATTTGTTGTCTTTTGCAAATTTTTTTCTTATTGGATTAACTTTTTGTCTGCTTACAGCAATTATACTAGGACGATCTCTAATGGTTTGTGTGGCAAGATCCCAACACTCAAATGTTTCAGTAGTATCTGCTGGTCTAAAAACATTAAGATTTGGAATAGATCTTAGTCCAGTTAATTGTTCGATTGGTTGATGAGTCGGACCATCTTCTCCAAGTCCAATTGAGTCATGACTCATCACATAAATTACTCTTTGTTTCATTATTGCAGCCAATCTTATTGATGGTTTACAATAATCACTAAAGATTAAAAAAGTTCCACCATATGGAATTAATTCACTATGTAGCGCTAAACCATTCATTATTCCACACATAGCATGCTCTCTAACACCATAATGAATATAGTTTCCTTTAAAATTTCCAGGTCTTATTATTTGATGATTTTTTGTTTTGGTGTTATTCGAACCTGAGAGATCTGCTGATCCTCCTATTATATTGGGAATTTTTTTTGTTAAGAAATCTATTATTTTTTCGGACGATTTTCTAGTGGCCATAAATTCAGATTTATCAATTACGTTTTGTTTTTCCTTATGAAAATATTCTAAATAAGAAGAATGCTCAATTAAATGGTATAAATTTTTTTTTTTATTTTTATTTTTTTTATTCCACTTTTCTTCTTCTTTAATTCCTCTGCTTCCAATTTTTCTCCACTCATCTAATATTTTTTTTGGTACCTCAAAAGGAGGATGACTCCATTTTAATTTTTTTCTTACTAATTTTATTTCATCTTCACCTAGAGGACTTCCATGAGCAGTTTCTGTTCCTGATTTATTAGGTGAACCAAACCCAATAACTGTTTTACAAGATATCACAGTAGGTTTTTTTGCTTTTTGTACTTTTTTAAGTGCTTTTGATATTTGTTTTTCGTTATGACCATCAATTAGAATATAATCCCATCCATAACTTTCAAATCTTTTTTTAAAATTATCAGATACAGCAAGACTAGTAGGCCCATCAATTGATATAGAGTTATTGTCAAACAACATGATTAAATTTTTTAATTTTAGATGACCAGCTAGACTTAAAGCTTCATGGCTTATACCTTCCATTAGACAGCCATCTCCAGCTAGAACATAAGTTTTGTGATTTATAATATTTTTACCAATTTTTTCTTTCAAAATTTCTTCTGCAATTGCCATTCCAACTGCGTTAGCTATTCCTTGCCCTAAAGGTCCAGTAGTGGTCTCAATTCCTGAATTAGGAATGTATTCCGGATGTCCTGCACAAATTGAATTTAATTGTCTGAAGTTTTTTATATCTTTTAAGGAAATACTTTTGTATCCAGTTAGATATAACAAAGAGTAAAGCAGCATAGAACCGTGACCAGCTGACAAAACAAACCTATCTCTATTTTTCCAATATGGATTTTTTGGGTTAAATTTTAAAAAGTTTTTAAACAATATAGTTGCCACATCTGCCATACCCATTGGTAGACCGGGGTGTCCTGATTTAGCTTTTTCCACAGCATCTATACTTAAAAACCTTACTGCGTTTGACAAATCTCTGTTTTGCTTGTTCAATTGTTATCCTTTGTAGACTTCGATGACTCTATTTAATATTATAGTTTTATATATATGAAAAGCTTTAATGAAAAAGAAAAAAAACTTAATGAAGTATTAAATAAATTAAGCACCTTAAATATTGAGAACACACACATTACTTCTTCAATAGAAGAGTTAAATAGCCAAAAGAATCAATTAGAAATTGAAAAAAATGAAATAGAAAATAAATATTTGTTATTGAAAGAAGATTATGAGAATCTTAAATCAAGGTTAGAAGAATTAAAAGAAAAACATCTTTTTGAAAAAAAAAAAGAAACAAAATTTAATGAAAAAATTGATGAATTAAATCAAGAAACAGATATTTTATTAGAAGAGGTAGATAAATGGCAAATGTAAATGTAAAATTTAATGGTAAAGAATTTCTTTTGTCATGTGAAGACGGGCAGGAGGAACATCTTCAAGAATTAGCTGTAAATTTAAATGAAAAATTTAATAATTTAAAGTCAACTTTAGGAAGCATAGGTGAAAATAAACTTCTTTTGATTACTTCTATTACAGTTATGGATGAATACTATGAAACAAAAAAAAAAATAGAAAAAAACAAAAACGAACTTTTAAAACTAACCGAAAAATTTAAAGAACTAAAATCTTTAATTTATGGTTATAAAGATAATAAAGAAAATGAGATAAAGAGGTTAAATAATAACTTAAATAATTTAAAAGATGAAATTGAAAAAAATAATCATGATTATGAAAATATAATTGAAAAAGCTACAGACCAAATCGAAAATTTTATCAAAAAAGCCGATTCTCAAAATAATATTCAATAATATTTGTGTCAAAAACAAAAACAAGAAAAAAAATTCTCAATTTAAGAAAAAAAAAATATCAAAATAATTATAAAATAAGTTTTTCTAATTTAATAAGTATTTTAAATAAGAAAAAAATAAAAAATGGTATTATAGGTGGATACTTTCCAGTAAATTATGAAATTGACGATTTAAATATTTTAGAAAAACTTAAATCAAAAAACTATGTAATATCACTTCCTGTAATTAAAAAAAACAATCAGCTAGACTTTTATATTTGGTCATCTCAATTACCAATGAAAATTAATAGGTATGGGATTCCCGAACCTTTAAAAAGTAGATTAGTTTATCCAGATGTTCTATTGGTTCCCATAGTTGCTTTTGATAATAGAAAATTTAGATTGGGGTATGGAGGCGGATACTACGATAGATATATTCAAAAAATAAAGAAAATAAAAAATTTTTTATCTATCGGTTTGGCCTTTGAATTTCAAAAAGTGAAAGAATTAAAAGTTGATAAATTTGATCAAAAACTCAGTATTATTTTAACAAACAAAAAGGTTTATAGATGAGAATTTTATTTTTGGGAGATGTAGTAGGCAAATCAGGATGTGCATCTATAAAAAAAAATTTAAAAAATATAATAAAAAATAAAAATATTGATTTTGTAATAGTAAATGGTGAAAATGCTGCTGAAGAAGGAGTGGGAATTTCTGAAAAAATTTCAAACGAACTTTTTTCTTATGGAGTGGATGTTATTACAACTGGAAATCATGTGTGGGATTTAAAAGAAACTGCACAATATATAACTCGGGAAAATAAACTTTTAAGGCCATTTAATTTACCACCAGCAACACCAGGTGAAGGATTTGGAATTTATAAACTTAAAAATGGATTGAAACTAGGAGTTTTAAATTTAATGGGAAATATTTTTATGAAGAAATGTGAAAATGTTTTTGAGTCCTCAGTATTATTCTTAAAAACAAATGTATTAAAAAAAGATTTTGATTTTTTGGTAGTTGACTTCCACGGTGAGATAACAAGTGAAAAAATGGCTATAGGTCATTTTTTTGATGGAAAAGCAACATTGGTCGTCGGCACACATACACACGTTCCCACTAACGATGCAAGAATATTAAATAATGGTACCGCATATTTAACTGACGCTGGAATGTGTGGAGATTATAATTCTGTTATTGGAATGAATAAAGAAAACTCACTAAACAAATTTTTAAAAAAAGATGCAGTTAAACATTTTCCAGCTACTGGCGAAGCAAGTTTGTGTGGATTAATTCTTGATGCAAATAAAAAAACAGGCTTAGCAGATAAAATTGAAAGTTTTATCTTCGGTGGAGATTTAATTTAATTATGGCAGGACACTCACATTGGGCAGGAATAAAACATAAAAAAGATAGAGCAGATAAGCAAAGATCAAAGATATTTGCAAAGTTATCAAAAGAAATTACAGTTGCTGCAAAACTTGGGGACAAAAATCCAGAGATGAATCCTAGACTAAGATCAGCTATTCAATCTGCAAGATCATCAAATATGCCGAAAGATAATATTTTAAGGGCCATAGAAAAATCAAAGATAAATTTAGACTCGGATTTTGAAAACTTGCGCTATGAAGGATTTGGTCCCTGTAAAATGGCTGTAATAGTAGAAACTTTAACTGATAATAAAAATAGAACTGCTTCAAAAGTTCGAACTGTATTTCAAAAAAATGATGGTAACCTTGGCACTCAGGGATCTGCATCTCATAATTTTGATCAAATTGGAGTAATTAAAATAAATAAAAATGAAGCAAAAGAGGAGAAAATATTTGAATATGCTTTAGAAGCTGGAGCGGACGAATGTTTTTTAAACTCAGAGTTTCATGAGGTAAGATGTAAAAAAGAAGATATATATAATGTAAAAAAAAAATTAGAAAAAAATATAACTAATTTTTTGTCTACAGAAATAGAATGGATACCTTTAAATAGTGTGAATTTGTCTGGAGAAGATAAGGAGCGTGCTATAAAATTTTTAGAAAATTTAGAAGATATTGATGATGTTCAAAATGTTTTTACAAATGTTAAATTTGGTGAGAATTAAATGTTAATAATAGGAATAGATCCTGGCATTTCAGGAGCCATTTGTTTTTTTGAAGATGGCGAAGTTAAAGACATTATAGATATGCCAGTTATGGCAGACGGGAAAAAAAACAAAAGACAAATCAATGGTTCACAAACCTATAATGAAATTTATTTAAGAACCAAAAACTTTCCAAAAAAAGACATATCAGTTGTAGTTGAACAAGTTTCTGCAATGCCAGGACAAGGAGTAACGAGTATGTTCAACTTTGGACAATCTTTTGGTGTTATAAAGGGAATTTGTTCAGCTATGCAATTATCTATCTATTTTGTGAGACCTGCAAAATGGAAAAAATACTTTAATTTATTAAAAACAGAAAAAGAGGCAAGCAGATCTAAAGCAATTGAAATTTTCCCTTATATTTCATCGAAATTAACTAGAAAAAAAGACTCAAACAAAGCTGACGCAATACTAATTGCTAGTTATTTTAACAATACTTATCGTATTAAAGATTAAAGTAATACTAAAAAAGACAAATTGATGACACATTTTAGTGTGAAAGCTTTTAAATGGAAGCAGATATTACCTCACAGGCAGTTGGTCTTGCAAGTAACACAGATTTTTCAATTCTAAAACTTTTCATAAGAGCAGATATAATTGTTAAATCAGTTATAATTATTTTAATAGCTAGTTCAATTTACTCGTGGGCTATAATTTTTGACAAATATAAATTGTTTAAAAATATAAATAAGAGTTCAGAGGAATTTGAGGAAAAATTTTGGAAATCAAAATCAGCAGAAACTTTTTATAATAATTTACCCGCTAATGTCAGCGACCCTATGGCAAAAATATTTAAAAGTTGTATGCAAACAGTTGTAAAATCAAGATCAAGATCAAGTTTAACAGATAAACTGCCAGTGATACTAGAAACAACTATTGATAAAGAAATGGTCAAGATAGAGAAAAATTATACTTTTTTAGCAACAGTAGGATCGACCGCTCCATTCATAGGTCTTTTTGGAACTGTTTGGGGAATAATGAATTCTTTTCAGTCAATAGCAATATCAAGAAATACTAGTTTAGCAATTGTAGCACCAGGAATAGCAGAAGCTCTTTTTGCGACTGCGCTAGGATTATTAGCAGCTATACCTGCTGTAGTCGCTTACAATAAATTTAATAGTGACTCAAAAAAATATTTACAAAAATTAGAAAATTTTTCAAAGAGATTTGTCTCAATAATTTAAAATGGCATTTAAACTAAAAAGTTCACTTAGAGAACCGATGAGTGAAATTAATGTTACGCCATTCGTAGACGTAATGCTAGTTTTGCTAATAATATTTATGGTTACTGCACCTTTGTTGACTGTGGGAGTTCAAGTAGATTTACCAGAAAGTTCAGCTGACTCTCTTCCTGAAGAACAAGAACCACTTACATTAACAATTAATTCAAAAGGAGAAATTTTTGTTCAAGAATCAAAAGTTGAATATGATAGCGTTATTGCAAAAATATTAGCTGTCTCAAAAAACAGAACAGATACAAGAATTTATGTTAGAGGTGACAAGACAATAAATTATGGAAGAGTTTTAGAAGTTATGGGAATGTTATCAGGATCTGGTTTTACAAAAGTAGCTTTAATTTCTGAACCCTATAAGGAGAGATAAATTGTGTATAAAAACCTTATACTCTCATCTGGATTTCATTTATTTATAATTTTTTTTGCAATGATAACATTACCCTTTGTGGCAAAAAAACCATTAGACATACCTCCTATAGTTTCAATTGAGTTAATACAAATTACAGACGAAACCAATATTCCTTATGCTCCAAAAGCTAAAAAAATAATTGAAAAAGTAAAAAAAGAACAGGAAAAACTTGTATCTGAACAGGCACCACCAAAAAAAATAAAGAAAGAAAAACCAGATTCCATTCCTCTGCCAGATGAGAAAGTTGAAAAAATAAAAAAAATTGAGGAAAAAAAACAAAATCCAGAAAAAGAAGATAATAGAGTTAAACAGGTTTCAGAATTTGAAAAAGATGAAATGTTTGATCCAAACCAAATAGCTGCTTTAATTGATAAATCTAAAGAAGAAATGGCGCTTACTAATGAAAAATCATTAGAAGTATCTCAATCTCAGGATCCAACTATGAATTCTAAAGGATTAACACTAACTGAGGAAGACGCCCTTAAAGCGCAAATATTTGGTTGCTGGAGCATACCTTTGGGTTTACCATATAATGAAAACTTGTTAGTCAGAATTAAATTAAAACTGAAACCTGATGGAACTGTGACCAAAACAGAAATATTAGACCATGCTAGAATGAATAAACCTGGACAAGGCTTTTATAAAGTTTTAGCCGAAAGTGCACTTAGAGCCATTCAATTATGTCAACCTTTGAGAGTTCCAAGTACTGGATATGAAAGGTGGAAGGATTTACAGCTTAATTTTGACGCAAGGGAGATGTTAGAGGGATGATCAGAAAAATACAAATTACTATATTATTAATATTATTTTTTTTTCCTAATAAAGTTCACTCTTTAATTGAGGTTGATATTACTAGAGGTAATTTAAATCCTCTTCCAATTGCAGTATCTCCATTATTTTCTGATGAAAAAACTATAAATAATGGAAAAACAGAACTAGAAATAAGTGATATTGGTTCAGAAATTTCAAAAATTGTAGAGAACAATTTAAGGAGATCAGGATTGTTTAACCCTTTAGATAAAAAAGCATTTTTGCAAAAACCTGACATTGCACATTTTAAACCACGATTTGAAGATTGGGGATTGATAAAAGCGCAAGCATTAATTACAGGAAAAGTTTCATTAAAAGAAGATAAATTAAAAGTAGAATTTAGACTTTGGGATGTTCTTGCAGGAAGAGAAATGGTTGCTTTAGCTTTTACAACGGTTCCTAATAATTGGAGAAGAGTTGGGCATATTATAACTGATAAAGTTTATGAAAGACTCACTGGTGAGAAAGGTTATTTTGATACAAGAATTATATACGTTTCTGAAAAAGGGCCAAAAACTAGAAGAATTAAAAGACTTGCGATAATGGATCAAGACGGTTTTAATACTAAATATCTTACTTTAGGAAATGAATTGGTGCTTACACCAAGATTTAATCCTACAAACCAGATGGTAACTTATTTGTCATATTTTAAAAATTTGCCAAGAGTATACCTCTTGGATATTGAAACAGGTTTACAGGAAGTTGTTGGAGATTTTCCAGGAATGACATTTGCCCCTAGATTTTCACCAGATGGAAAAAAAATCATAATGAGTTTTGCTAAAGATGGAAATTCTGAAATTTATACAATGGATCTTGAAAATAGAATTGTTGAAAAGCTCACCAATCATCCTTCAATAGATACTTCTCCTTCTTTCTCACCAAATGGCAAATATATTGCATTTAATTCTGATAGAAGTGGGTATCAGCAAATATATACTATGAAAAGTAATGGAAAATCTGTAAAAAGAATTTCTTTTGGAAAAGGTTTGTATGGTACGCCCGTTTGGTCTCCAAGAGGTGATCTGATAGCTTTTACTAAACTACATAAGGGAAAATTTTATATTGGAGTAATGAGAACAGATGGAACAGGCGAGAGGTTGCTTACAGAAAACTATTATCAAGAGGCACCTTCATGGTCACCAAATGGCAGGGTTTTAATTTTTTATAGAGAAACCAAATCAGACAGTGAAGGCAAGGGATTTTCAGCAAAATTGTGGTCTATTGATTTGACCGGTTATAATGAGAGATTGGTTGAAACTGAGACAGATGCATCTGACCCATCTTGGTCATCTTTATTGAGTAATTAGCACTAAAAATGAAAAAAAATACTAATAAAAAGTTGATTTTTAAGCTTGAAAGTTCTAATTAGTTGTGAAAAAGTCCAATAAAAGATTTAAGGAGCGATAATGAATTTAGTCAAAATTTTAAAAAATGCCTTTTTAGTAGTGTTGTTTAGTTTTGTGCTTTCTGCATGTGCAACAAAAACTAAGCAAATGGGATCGCAACTTCAAGGCGATGTATATACAGGAACAGACACTGTGGAGTATTTAGCAAAAGGAGTTCCTGACAGAGTATTTTTTGCAACAAACGAGTCAATTTTAACAACTCGTTCAAGAGACACATTAAGAAAACAAGCTGCATGGTTAAGAAAAAATCCAAGCATAAATGTTGTATTGGAAGGTCATGCTGACGAAAGAGGAACAAGAGAATATAACTTGGCACTAGGAGAAAGAAGAGCAAATGCTGCTAAGGATTATTTAATGACTTATGGAGTTTCTTCAAACAGAATTTCTGTAATTAGCTATGGAAAAGAAAGACCAGTGGATTCAGGATCAAACCCACTTTCTTGGTCAAAAAATAGAAGAGCTGTTACAGTAAAAGCTAATTAAAAAATAATATAAATATAATAGACCCTGAGAATTATATATTTTCAGGGTCTTTTTTTTGCCATCATTTTACTTACAAATCAAATAATGTTTTTTTCGAAGAAAAAATTATTGTTATTAGTTACTTTAATTTTATCAGCAGTTGTATCGCCAGAGCTAAAAGCAGAAAGTAACGAAATTAATGAAGTTTTAGAAAAAATTCAAAAGGATTTACGTACACTAGAAAAAGCAGTTTATGCATCAGATTCTTTTTCTAATACAATCTCACTATCTGATAAAAATGATTCTAACACAAACCTAGACCTTGATCAAAATTCTGAAGAAGTTTTAACAAGACATTTATTGAAACTTTCGGAAATTGAAACACAGTTTCAAAAACTAACAAACAAGTTTGAGGAAATAAATTTTAAATTAGATAAATTGTCCACAAGATTATCAAAAGTACAAGCGGACAATCAATTAAGGTTCCAGCAATTAGAAAATAATACTGCATTAAATAATAATTTAGAAAACCAAGAAGTATCTTCTATAAATGCTGAAGATGGTAAAGAAGAAATTTTACCAGGCTCTTCCCAGCCTCAAGATTTAGGTTCTATATCTTATAAAGATAGTGAAACAGATTTGAAAGTCCAGCAAACCCAATCAATTGACTCAACAACAACAGTATTAACAGAAACATTTGAGTCAGAAGAAAAAATTCTTCCAAATGTTACACCTGAAAAACAATATGAGTTTGCAACAAGTTTTTTAAAAGTTGGAGATTATAACACAGCGGAAAGGGCTTTTAGGGAATTTGTTATTAGTAATTCGGAACATAATCTCGCAGGAAATGCTCAATATTGGTATGCAGAAACTTTTAGAATAAGACAGCTTTATACAGACGCAGCCTCAGCTTATCTTGAAGGTTATCAAAAGTATCCAAAAAGTGAAAAGGGTCCTATAAATTTATTAAAACTTGGAGTATCATTGGTCCAGATAGGAGAAAAAGATCAAGGATGTTTGATGATTACAGGCGTTAAAAAGGAATATCCAAAAGCTGATCAGTCAATTCTTCAAAAAGCAAAATATGAAGAAAAAAAGTTTGAGTGTAAAAAAGAAAAATCATAATAATTTTATATTAGATAATTTAAAGTTTTCAAAAATAAAACATATATATAAGGAATTTGAGAGCACTTTAGATATTTATTTAAATGATAAAAATATTGCTATTGGTGTTTCAGGCGGACCGGATAGTTTATCATTATGTTATTTTGCAAAATGTTATGCTTTAAAAAATAATATTAAACTATATTTTTATATTGTTGATCATAAAATAAGAAAAAATTCAACAAGTGAGGCTCTAAAAGTAAAATCTATCCTAAGGCCTTTAAAATCAGAATGTAAAATTTTAGAGTGGAAAGGGAAAAAACCAAAAAAAAATTTACAATCTGTGGCAAGAAAGAACAGATATTTTTTGTTAAAAAAACAATGTAAAAAAGATAATGTAAAAACTATCCTTCTGGGCCATCATTTAGAAGATTTATATGAGAATTTTTTTATTAGGTTATCTCGTGGTTCTGGACTAAATGGCTTGTTATCTTTTTATGAAATAGAAAAAAATACAAATGAAAGTATAAAAATACTTAGACCATTAATAAATAATAACAAAAAAGATTTAATTTATACTGCAAAAAAAGTTTTCAATTTCTATGTTAATGATCCTTCAAATCATAATGAAAAATTTAAAAGAATTAGATTTAGAAAATTAATCAATAGTATTAAAGATGAAGGATTTGATGAAAATAAATTTAAATTAACCTTAAAAAATCTGAAAGAGTCAAATACATCTATTAATTTTTATGTAAAAAGAAATATTTTATTAAACTCAACTTATATGAAGAAAAATTCTTTTTATTTATTGAACTCAAGTTTTTTTAAAGAAGCTAATGAAGTTGTATTTAGATCATTTGCTTTAATTCTAAACAAAGTAGGAGAAAGATACTATAATGCTAGAGGTAAAAGCATTAGCCTAATGTTAAATAAAATTAGAGAAAAAAATTTTCTTAAATCTACATTATCTGGGTGTATTATTGAAAAAGTAGGTAATTCTATTAAAATTTCAAAGGAAAATAATGAAAAACTTTAAAAATGCCACAAAATGGCACTTGTTTAATTCGTAATAATTCTTACTTTAAGGTTATGAATTTTAAAAATCTAGCAATGTGGGCAATTATAGTTGTAATGACCATTGGTCTGTACAATATGTTCAATAACTCTAATAGAACTATTAACAATAATAATAAAATTATCTTCTCAGAATTTTTATCTGAAGTGGACAATGGAAGAGTTGTTCAAGTTGAAATTCAAGGAAATAATATTAAAGGAGTTATGTCTAATGGTGAAAGATTTACAACATATTCTCCGAACGATCCAAATTTAATAGAAAAATTATCGTCTAAAGGAGTTAGCATTTCTGCTTCTCCAACAGAAGAAAAAATGCCATCATTATTTGGAGTTCTTCTATCTTGGTTTCCTATGTTACTTTTAATCGCAGTTTGGATTTTCTTTATGAGACAAATGCAAGGAGGCAAGGGAGGCGCAATGGGTTTTGGCAGATCAAAAGCTAAAATGATGAATCAATTAAAAGGAAAAGTAAATTTTAATGACGTAGCTGGAGTAGATGAAGCAAAAGAAGAACTTGAAGAAGTTGTAGAATTTTTAAAAGATCCAAAAAAATTTAGTAGACTTGGGGGAAAGATACCAAGAGGCGCTTTATTAGTTGGTCCTCCAGGTACAGGAAAAACTTTATTAGCCAGGGCTGTTGCAGGCGAAGCTGGTGTACCTTTTTTTACAATTTCAGGTTCTGACTTTGTAGAAATGTTTGTTGGAGTTGGAGCATCAAGAGTAAGAGATATGTTTGATCAAGGTAAAAAGAATGCTCCTTGTATAATATTTATAGATGAAATCGATGCGGTAGGGAGAAGTAGAGGAGCTGGACTTGGTGGAGGAAACGATGAAAGAGAACAGACGCTTAACCAATTACTTGTTGAAATGGATGGCTTTGATACAAACGAAGGAGTAATTATAATTGCAGCAACAAACAGACCTGATGTACTAGATCCTGCATTATTAAGACCCGGGAGATTTGATAGACAAGTGGTTGTTTCACTTCCAGATATTATAGGTAGAGAAAAAATTTTAAAAGTTCATGCAAAAAAGATTTCAATGGCGCCGGATGTTAATCTTAGAACAATTGCTAGAGGAACTCCTGGTTTTTCAGGAGCTGATCTAGCGAATTTAGTAAATGAATCAGCTTTATTAGCCGCTAGAAAGAATAAAAGAATTGTTACATATCAAGAATTTGAAGAAGCAAAAGACAAAGTTATGATGGGAGCTGAAAGAAGATCAATGGTAATGACAGATGAAGAGAAGAAACTAACCGCTTATCATGAAGCTGGTCATGCAGTAGTAACGATAAATGAAAAAGCAGCATATCCTATTCACAAAGCAACAATTATTCCAAGAGGTAGAGCATTAGGTATGGTAATGCAGCTTCCTGAAAAAGATGAGTTATCTCAAACTAGAGAACAATTACATGCTCAAATGGCAATTGCAATGGGAGGACGTGTAGCTGAGGAAATTATTTTTGGATGGGATAAAGTTACAACTGGAGCAGCAAGTGACATTGAACAGGCTACAAAAAGAGCAAGAGCAATGGTTATGAGAGCTGGACTAAGTAAAGAACTCGGACCAATTGCTTATGGAGAAAACGAAGAAGAAGTATTTTTAGGTAGATCAGTTGCAAGACAGCAAAATATGTCAGAAGAAACTGCAAGAAAAGTAGACTCCGAAATTAAAAAAATTGTAGAAGAAGGTTACGAAAGAGCAAAAAAAGTTTTAAATGAAAAAATTGATGATTTACACAAGTTAGCCAAAGCGCTTTTGGTTTATGAAACGCTCACTGGAGATGAAATTAAAGATTTAATTCAAAAAAACATTTATCCAAGCAATAAGGAAGATTTAAAAGTTGAAGACGACAACCAGGATTCAGCTCTTGGATCTATTGGACTTAAGCCAAAAATTATACATTAACTTATAATGGAAAAATATTACACAAGAGCGTGTAATTTCTATTATGGATCAATCTCAAAATTAAAGGTAAAAAATAAACTAGCATTATCTCTCCACGGATATAAAGATATTTCATTTGATCATTTGGAAGTGATATCTAGAAAGTTTGTTAAAAAAATTTATTTTAAAGACATAAAAAAATTAAATAAAAATATAAGAAAAAAAGTTTATTCAGATATTAAAAAAATTGTAAAAAAAAAAAAATTTAAAAAATTAAATCTTTTAAAAAAACCATTAATAATGGGAATATTAAATTTAACTCCCGACAGTTTCTCTGACGGAGGAAAATATAATAAACAAAACCAAGGAATTAATCATGCAAAAAAATTGATTACTGATGGATGTGACATTATTGATGTTGGTGGCGAGTCTACACGTCCAAATTCCAAAACAGTCAATAAAATTATTGAATGGAAAAGAATATATCCAACAATTTCAAAATTACATAAACTAAAAAAATTTATTTCTTTAGATACAAGAAAATCTTCAATTATGAAAATAGGATTAAAATATGGAGTTAATCTTATAAACGATGTTTCAGGTTTAGATTATGATTCAACCACAATCAATTTTATGAAAAAATATAAAATCCCATTTGTTATTCATCATATTCAAGGTTCTCCTAAAAATATGCAGAATAATCCAAAATATAAAAATGTATTACTTGATATTTATGATTACTTTGAAAACAAAATATCTACTATTAGAAAAAATGGAATAAAGCATAACAATATATTGATAGACCCAGGTATTGGATTTGGTAAAAACTTGAAACATAATATTACTCTTATCTCAAAGATTTCCATTTTTCACAGTTTAGGATTTCCTATATTAGTGGGAGTATCTAGAAAAAAATTTATTAAAGATATATCAGAAGCAAATGATAGCAAAGAAAGAATAGGAGGAACAGTGTCAGCAGCGTTATTTTGTATGCTCCAAGGAGTACAAATCTTAAGAGTTCACGATGTTAACGAAATTAAACAAAGTATTAAAGTATATAAATCATTAAATAATGACTAAGAAATATTTTGGAACTGATGGAATTAGAGGAACAGTTAATAAAGGGAATATTAATGGAGAAATGTTTTTTAAATTTGGACTTGCTGCAGGAACATATTTTAAAAATTTAAAAAAAATAAAACAAACAGCAATTATAGCCAAAGATACAAGATTATCTGGATATACACTTGAACCTGCATTAGTTTCTGGACTGGCATCAGCAGGTATGCATGTTTTTACTCTTGGTCCATTGCCGACCAATGGCTTAGCAATGTTAACAAAAAAAATGAAAGCAAATATGGGAATTATGATTACAGCTTCTCATAATCCTTATTACGATAATGGTTTAAAACTGTTTGGTCCAGATGGTTTAAAACTTTCTGACAAAATAGAAAAAAAAATTGAAAAATTAATAGATAAAAAAATTAATACAAGTCTAGCACAACCAAAAATTTTAGGAAGAGTAAAACGTTTAGAAGATGCCAATGATAAATATATTAATATTTTAAAAAATAATTTTCCAAAAAAATTTAGTTTAAAAGGAATTAAAATAGCAATAGATTGTGCTAATGGTGCGGGATACAAATCGGGACCTGAATTATTTAAATCTCTGGGAGCTAAAGTTTATGATGTAGGAACATCTCCAAACGGTTTAAATATAAATGACAAATGTGGATCTACTTTTCCAAGTAAAATTAGAAACTTAGTAAAAAGAAATAGTGTTGATATAGGGATATCACTCGATGGAGATTCTGACAGAGTAATTTTGTGCGATGAAAAAGGTAAAATAATCGATGGAGATCAAATTATTGCAATGTTAGCAAAAAGATGGAAAATAAAAAAAATACTTAAAGGAGGTGTAATTGGAACATTAATGTCGAATTATGGGCTTCAAAAATTTTTAAAAAAACAAAAAATTAAGTTTATTAGAGCTAACGTTGGAGACAGATA
>CACDDB010000005.1 GCA_902551445.1 uncultured Pelagibacteraceae bacterium
CCCATATCATCGCTGAACTTACTAATATTATTATTTACTTCTTCTAAACCGTGTAAGATTGTAACTCCTAAATCACCATCTCCTATTTTTCCATCAGCAGCATTAAAATCATCATAAGAATTTTTTGCTTCATCTAATAATTTTTTAAAAATACTGGTTAAAACTTCTTTATTAAGCATTTAATTTTTTTAGATCCTGAGCAATATTTGTTGGGATATTAATTTTTTTAATTAGATTTTTTTTGTATCTTCGATGTTTGTTCTGACCAGGATATAAAATTTCTTTTACTCCCTTTATTTTAGGTAATTTTTTTATTCTTCTAATATTTTCTTTTATTCTCTTGCTGTAATTTCCAACAAAAAGGTTAGGTTTCATAACAAAAAACAGATGACCAATGTTTTGTGGACCTGAAAAATCGTCAAAAGGATCTTTTACTTTTCCACCGTGGTTACCACCAGTAAAGACTCCACTTAAAATATCAACCATCCAAGCAAGTCCCGAACCTCTAAAACCTGCTATTGGTAACTGAACTCCAGCCAATGCTTTTTTTGCATCTGTAGTTGGTTTACCGAATTTATCTAAAGCAACTCCTTCTGGTATTTTTTTTCCAGTTCTTGCAGCGACTCTTATTTTGCCTCTATTAATTACTGAAACAGATGTATCTAAAATAAAAGGAACTTTTGATGATGTAGGGGTTCCAAAACATATTGGGTTTGTTCCAAATAAACTTTTTTTTGCACCATGAGGCGCTATTGCAGGAGGTGCGTTAGTGAAACAAAAAACTATCAAATTTTTTTTAACAGCTTGCTCTGCATAGTAACCTGACAAACCATAATGACCACTATTTTTAATTCCAACTAAACCTATTCCTGTTTTTTTAGCATTTTTAATTGCTTGTTTTATTCCAATATCAGCAGCAACAAAACCAATACAATTATTTGCATCGATTTGAGTTATAGATTGAGAAATTTTTTTTATTTTAATTTTTGGTCTTGGATTTATGACTTTTTTCTGAATTCTGTCACAATACATTTTTAATCTCGACAATCCGTGAGAATGAGCCCCGACTAGCTCTGCATTGATTAATGCATTTGAACAAATTTTTGCATGTTTTAAACTTAAACCATTTTTCCTTAAAATCTTGATTATAATCTGATTTAGTTTTTTTCCATTAACCATAATGCATTTTGACTTAAAAAATATATTTTACCAGTTCCAGGGTGTATTTGTATATCTCTTATTCTCCCAATTTTACTTTTAAAAATAATATCTTCCTTTACGTTGTCCAAGTTTTTAAAGTTTAATTTTCTAAGAGACTGATCTTTCAAAGAAGTAATTAAGGCGTGTCCATTCCATTTTTCAAATTCATTCCCTTTATAAATTGTAATTGCACTTGTCGCAATTGATGGAACCCAATAATATATTGCTTTTGTAAAACCTGGTTTCCATTTCGGACCAATTTTAGTTCCACTATAATTTGTTCCACCCCAACCAAGTACTTTCCATCCATAGTTTTCTCCTTTCTTGGATTCACCGAACCAATCACCACCTTTTGCACCATGATTACTCAAATAAATTTTTCCATCATATGGAGATAGTGTAAGTCCTTGTGGATTTCTAATGCCAATTTGATAAATTTCTGGCAGCCAACTTTCTTTGCCCTCAAATTTTGGATTATCTTTTGGGATACTTCCATCTAAATGAATTCTAATAATACTTCCTGGATGTTTAGTTGGATCTTGAGCTATCATTCCTTCTCCTCTTTCGCCAGCAGATGCAAAAATATAATTATCTTTGATAGCCAGCCTTGATCCAAAATGATAACCTGATCTGATTGGCGGTTCTGCTCTAAAAATATTTTTAAAAGTTATTTTTTTCTTATCAAATTTTCCTAGAGCAATTGATGTACTTGATTTACCATTTCCTCTATTTTCAGAGTAAGAAACCAATACTTTATTTTGATAAAATAAAATATCCAATAAACCTCCCTGTCCATCCTCCAAGATATTTAGATTATGATCAATGTTTATAATTTCATTTGAAGTTAGATTTATTAACTTAATTGATCCAGATTTTTCTGTTATCAGAAGTTCTTGATCATTTATAAAAGAAGATCCCCAAGGACTTTTAAATTTAGATATTTCGTTTAATTTGAAAGTATATCCAAAAGCATTATTCGAAAAAATAACAATTGATATTAAAAAAATAATTTTTTTCATTTTAATAATATGTATTCTATGAAATTAAAACCAACGCACCATTCCAATTATGCCCGCTGTGGCATAAAAGAGTTGAAGAAAAAGAATTCCTTTATGTCTTCCAAAATAAGCCCATAAACCAATTAGAAGTGCGGATATAAAAAGCAATAAGAAACCCAAAAACTCTGCACCAATATTCATTGCAACCAAAAGGGAATAGATTATTGCGGTAATTACCCCTAACCATTCTAAAATTTTTTGTTTATTCATTAACCTTTGCCTCTCCAAGGTATTGTTTTGTCTATAATTTTTCTTAATGTAACGTCAAACAATAGCCCCAGCATTCCCATAATAAATATTGTTATCCAAATAACTTCATATTGAAAGTATTTCTTAGCGACGTTTTCGACAAATCCTATTCCTGTAGTTCCTGCTAAAAATTCTGCTGCTACGAGAGTTCCCCAACACATACCAACGGCAACTCTTATTCCGGTTAAGATTTCAGGCAAAGAGTTGGGAAAAATTACGTACCTTAATATTTGTTTCTTGGAAGCACCAAGAGAATGAGCAGCATGAATTTTTGATAGTTGAGTTCCAGAAGCACCAGCTCTTGCTGAAATAATCATTATGGATAAAGATACCATAAATAATAAGAATACTTTTCCAGTGTTGTCTATACCTAATACAGATATAATTAGTGGAGCCCAGGCCAAAGGTGGTACAGGTCTGTAAAGTTCAATTAATGGATCAAAGAAACCTTTGGCAAATCTATTTAAACCCATAAACAGTCCCAAAGGAACACCAATTAAAATTCCAAAAATTAGTCCTAAAAATACTCTTAAAAACGAATCCCAAATATGTCCATAAGGAACTGGAATTTTAAATAATTTAAAATCACCTGTAACAATTTTTAGAACGTTTCCTTTGAAATTTTGTTTAACAGTACCTTCATTAGTATGTATAGGGTATTCTCCAGGTATAATATCAGCTATCCAATCAGGTAAAATAAATCCAATTATTTTACTTACATCCATCATGTCAATCCAAAGTAGAGGAATATTTTTGTAACCAACGCTAGGCTTTGACATTAAAATAAATTTATTTAATGTATCAGATGGTTTTGGTAACCATCTTCCGGAGCCTTGCTCAGAGCAACTAGGACCGCTTGCAACGATCGTTCCTGCGGGAAACAAAAGTATGTCAACCAATCTTAATCCACCTTGCTCAGATTTTTGAAGATTATCAAATTCAATGATTGCATCTTGCATCTCATTAAGAGCATTCGGCGGGTATATGCTAGCGTATTCAATTCTTCTTGCAATTTTAACAATATCTTTTGCATAAGTTGATGCTATTTCTTGTGTATCATCTAAGTTTTTTCTATATGTTTTTATCTCTTCTTTTAATTCTTTAATTGAATTTTTGAATTGAGAATTATGATTTCTTAACTTAAAAAATTTATCATTAATTACTTGAAGTTCTTCCGCAGCTGCATGGAATTTTAAACCTTTATCGGTAGCAGGTACCAATGGAACCTCTAAAGTATTTTCTATTGATCCAGTTCCTGCTTGTACTTTTATAATACCCCATTTACCTTGTTCTAATATAGCTTTTTGCCTTTCATTTTTTTCTGTCTCGGTTTCAAATGGATAATCTTTCTTTTTAAAATTCGAACTCAACAATCTTAACTCTTCAGTCATTTCTTTAATTTTAGTCTTAGTATTCATTTCCATTAAATTCTCATTTGTTAGTAGAGGTATTAGCTGACTGGTTTCTTTGATAAATCTAATCAAAGTAGTTTTTTGTTGAGTATTTAAATCTTGAGAATTTTGAATTTCAACAGTGATCTTGCTAAGGTTTTTATTTTCAATTTTTATTATTGAGGTACTTTTAAATTCTCTTTCTTCGATTGGAAATTGATATTTTAACCCTAATAGAGAGTCGTTTACTTTAGCAACCTGACACAATTCATTAGCTGATTTTGGATAAAATCCCTTAGCAATATCCCAAGAATAATATAGCCATATTAATAAGAGTGCACTACTTCCAACAATAACCCAGTGCGTGCCTCCCTTGGCTCTTTCAGGGTTACCAAAAACTGCATCAACTTTTTCTGTTTTTATTAATCTTCTACCGTAAAGAATGCATCCAACAATTGAAACAAGGATTAATATTGTTATGATTTGGGTAAACATTTAATTTTCTTTCCCCATAATTTCTTCTTCCATGTTCCAGATCATAGATAATATTTCTTCTCTTTTTGATGAAAATTCTTTGTTCTTTTTAATTTCTCTTAAATCTTCTTTTAAACCCATTTCTGCAAAAGGAAGATTATATTCTTTGTGTATTCTTCCAGGTCTAGGTGCCATTACATATAATCTTTCACCAAGTAACAAAGCTTCTTCTACTGAGTGAGTAATTAAAATAATTGTTTTTCCTGTCTCCTTCCAAATTTTTAAAACCAGAGACTGCATCTTTTCTCTTGTTAATGCATCAAGTGCACCTAAAGGCTCATCCATAAGAATTAAGTCTGGGTCATTTATTAAACATCTTGCAAGAGCAACCCTTTGCTGCATACCACCAGATAATTGATAAGTTGGTGTATTTCCAAATCCTTTTAATCCAACTATATCTAGCCACTCATCAACTTTTTTTTGAGTAATAACAGAATCTTCTTTCTTCATTCTTAATCCAAAATTTACATTTTCAGAAACTGTTAACCATTCAAATAGAGCTCCTTGCTGAAAGACCATACCTCTATCAACCCCTGGTCCATTAATTTCATTATTACCTAAAGTTATAGTTCCAGATGTTGGTCTGATAAAACCAGCTGCAATATTTAACAATGTAGTTTTTCCACAACCAGAGGGACCTAATACTGTCAAAAGTTCACCTTTTTTAATTGTGAAATTTAAATCTTTTAATGCATGTACAGTTTCTCCCTTTGGAGATTTAAAGATCATGTTTAGATTTTGAGAAACTAAATCACTCATAAGATGACTTTATATTAAAATTTTAATAAAAAAAATAGGCACCAATTAAAAAATTGGCGCCTATTAAATTTTTCTTTCTCTATTTAATTATAGAGGTAAGAAACTAGTGTCTACATTTCCTTTTGGCGTTCCCATTCCGTCTAAGAATGCCTTAAGATTACCACTCTCCATAGATTGTTTAGTTTCTGCTGGAGTTAGAAATTTAAATCCACCAATAGTTTCTTTCATATCTGCTAACTTCATTTCAGCATCTTTAGCTATAACATTTAAGTCAGATTTACCTGCTGCATATCTAGCATTTGCTTCATGAGTCACTTCGATGAAAGTTCTTAACATTCCTGGATTTTCCTTCATAAACTTTGTAGTTACTGAAGTAATATCTATACCTAAGATACCAGCATCTCTAGCTTCTTGGACTGTAAGTAATCTACCACCAACTGCAGTTGCAGCTTTGATAGAGTTACCACCAAATAAACATGCCATTACAACATCGCCACTTACTAATGCAGCAGCTCCTTCTTCAGGATCCATTTGAATAACGTCCATTTTTGTTCTATCAGCTCCAACAACTTTCATACTTTCATCAAAAACATACTCAGCCATAGTTCCTAGAGGAACTGCAACTTTTTTACCTTCTAATTCAGAAGCATTAGCTTTTGTGATTCCTGAAGCGTTTGAAGTAACACAAGTTGTTCCACCCATACCGTACTCCATAGCAATATCTACAAGTTTGATTGGTGCTTTAGATTTTACAGCATTAATAAATGGTACTAATCCTTGTGAGTAAGAAATATCAATATCTCCAGCTAACATAGCATCAGTCATTGCTCCACCATTAGTGAAGTTTGTCCACTTAACAGGAACTCCTAATGCTTTTTCGTACATACCTTTAACCTTGTCTTCTTGGTTAGGCGTTGGCCATTCTAAGAAAAAAGCAACTCTAACTTCGTTCGCAGCAGCATTAGCAACTGATACAGATAAGTTTAAAGCAACTACTATTCCTAGAAGAAAACTTATTATTTTTTTCATTTAATCTCCTCTTTAAATTTAAATTTAAAAAGCTGATTTAAGTTGATTATAAGAGTGATGTAAATGGAAGAATTGTTCGAAACGGTGCATATAAATATTTATACAATTATAAGTTGCATATATGGAACAATAATTTTCTAGTTAAAGCTTTTAAATTAGTCTAAATACAATTTTTTATTAATTTTATATGAGCTCAGAAAATAAAACATCTATTCCAAATTCGTTAAATGAACATTGGATGCCATTTACATCTAATAAAGATTTCAAAGAAAATCCTAGATTAATTACTGAAGCTAATGGTTGTTATTTAAAAAATCACCAAGGAAAGACAATGATTGACGCTAGCTCAGGTCTTTTTTGCAATCCACTTGGACATGGTAGAAAAGAAATAATTGATGCAGTAACTAAACAGTTAAAAACTTTGGATTATTGTCAACCATTTCAACAGGGATTTGGTGGATCATTTGAATTAGCAACTAAAATATCCAAGCATACTCCAGGAAATCTTAATAGAATATTTTATACAATATGTGGATCAACTGCTGTTGAGACTGCGATAAAAATTGCAGTAGCTTATCATAAAGCAAGAGGAGAGGGTCATCGATATAGATTTGTAGGAAGGGAAAGAGCGTACCACGGTATGAATATAGGAGCTACATCAGTTGGTGGCATGGTTAACAATGTTAAAACTTTTGCAAGTGTAATGATGCCTGGTGTATTACATATGAGACACACTCATTTGCCAGAACATAAATTTGTTTCTGGACAACCAGAAACAGGCGCTGAACTAGCAAATGATTTAGAGAGATTTTGTATTAACTTCGGTGCAGAAAACATTGCTGCTTGCATAGTAGAACCAGTTGCAGGATCTACAGGAACTTTGGTTCCACCTAAGGGTTACTTACAAAGATTAAGAGAAATTTGTGATAAACATGGAATACTTCTTATTTTTGATGAAGTGATTACAGGATGGGGAAGAATGGGATCAGCCTTTGGATCACAAGAATTTGGAGTGACTCCAGATTTAATGACAATGGCAAAAGCTACAACAAATGGAATTGTCCCAATGGGTGTAGTTGCATGCAAGGAAGAAATTTATGATGCAGTAATGGAAGGCTCACCTAAAGGTACTATAGAATTATTTCATGGTTACACTTACTCAGGTATACCGGTTTCAGTTGCGGCAGCTTTAGCTGTACAAGAAATATTTGAAAAAGAGGATATATTTAAAAGGGCAAGAGATTTATCTCCATATTTCCAAGAAGCTATTTTTTCATTACAGGATATTGATGTAGTTGAAAATATTAGAGGCTATGGAATGATGGCAGGTGTAGATGTTAAAATGGATCAAAAACCAGGTAGAGCAGGCTTTACCTGCTTCAAACATTGTTACGAGGCAGGGGTTAATTTTAAAGCTACTGGAGACTGCTTAATTATTGCACCTATGTTTATTTCTGAAAAAAAACATATTGATGAGATAATAGATAAACTAAGAACCGGTATTCTAAATTATTCAAAAAGTAAAAAAAATTAATTTTCATTTATGAAAATTGGCGTTCCCAAAGAAATCAAACCTCAGGAAAATAGAATTGGTTTAACTCCAGAAAGCGTCAAAATTTTAGTTTCCAATGGCCACGAAGTATTAGTAGAAAATAATGGAGGATTTGAAGCTGGATTTTATAATGAACAATATAAATCAGCAGGAGCTAAATTAATTGATAAAGCAGAAGATATATTTGATGATGCTGAAATTATAGTCAAAGTAAAAGAACCTCTTGCAAACGAAGTAAAGATGATAAGAGAAAATCAAATAGTTTTTACATATCTTCATTTAGCAGCTGCAAAAGAATTAACCCAAGGACTAATTAATTCTAAAAGCGTTTGTATAGCCTATGAGACTGTAACAGATAAAAATGGCAGACTTCCATTATTGGCTCCTATGAGTGCTGTAGCAGGAAGAATGTCTGTTCAGGCAGGTGCTCATTGTTTAGAAAAAAATCAAAAAGGAAGGGGCTTGTTATTAGGAGGGGCACCAGGCGTTGAACCAGGAAACGTTGTAATTTTAGGTGGTGGAGTTGTAGGAGAAAATGCTGCTATTATTGCAACTGGAATGAAGGCAAAAGTACATATTGTTGATAAATCAGAGGCTAGATTAAAGCAATTAACAGAAATATTTGGAGACAAAATTATACCTGAGCATAGTGATAAAATTGATTTAGAAAAGTTAATTTCAAATTGTGACTTATTAGTTGGAGGAGTATTAATACCAGGCGCGGAAGCACCAAAACTTGTTACTAAGGGTATGATAAAAAAAATGAAAAGAGGATCTGTAATTGTTGATGTGGCTATTGATCAAGGAGGATGTGTTGAAACGAGCAAACCAACAACACATGCTGAACCAACTTATATAGTAGATGACATTGTGCATTATTGTGTAGCAAATATGCCAGGTGGAGTTCCAAGAACATCAACACTCGCTTTAAATAAAGCAACATTACCTTTCTTGAATAAACTTGCCAAAGATGGTTATCAAAAAGCCTTAAGTGAAGATGCTAATTTTTTAGCAGGACTTAATGTTTGTAAAGGTAATGTTACATATAAGGCAGTAGCTGATGCTTTTGGCCATAAATTTACATCTTCAAGAGAGGCGATTGCATAATGTACAGACCGTTACCAGATGGATTAACAATAAAAAACTCACCTATCGAAGGATTGGGTTTATTCACAAATATTAGTATTAAAAAAAATACTTTTATTGGCGTAACTCATATTAGAGATGAGCAATTTGATAATAAATATATTAGGACACCGTTAGGTGGTTTTTATAATCATTCAAACGATCCAACAGTAATGAGAATGGTATCAGATACGCTACCAAGATTAAAATTTGGCGATGAAATAGATCCTAAAATGGCTGGTAAAAAAATAAAAGATGGAAAAACTGATAGAGAAAACATGTATTACAATTTACAAGATAAAATTGATGCAAAGTTTATGTTTATTGTAACTGTAAAAGATGTCAAACCAGGCGACGAACTGACAGCTAATTATAATCTTTATACCTATCCTAAAACAGGAGTAGGAATACAAATGATTTAATGAAAGAACTCCCTAGCGCTACAAAAGTCATTGTAATAGGTGGTGGAGTAGCAGGATGTTCAACAGCCTATCATCTAGCAAAATTTGGATGGAAAGACACAATATTACTTGAAAGAGATCAGCTAACTTCCGGAACAACGTGGCATGCAGCTGGATTAGTAAGTCAGCTAGGACCCTCTGCTGCAATTACTAAAATTAGAAAGTATTCATTAGAGTTATATAAAAAATTAGAGAAAGAAATAGATTTTTCAAGTGGTTTAAAACTAAATGGAGCTTTATCAATTGCTACTTCACAAGGAAGGTGGCAGGAATTAAAACGACAAGCAACTACAGCTCAATTGTTTGATGTAAATGTTGAAGTACTTAATGTTGATCAAATAAAAAAAATATATCCAATAATTAATGACAGTAACATTTTAGGGGGCATTTTCATGCCAGGAGATGGTCAAGCAGATCCCATAGGTGTTACTAATTTACTTGCAAAGGCAGCTAGAAAAGAAGGAGTTAAAATTTTTGAAAAATCTCCTGTTGAAAAAATAATTAAAAAAAATGGAAAAGTAGCTGGTGTAACAGTAAATGGTAAAAATATAGAATGTGAATACATAGTTTTAGCAACAGGAATGTGGTCTAGGCAAATAGGAGAAGATATGGGTTTTAGTATTCCACTTTATCCAGCAGAACATTTTTATGTAATAACTGAAGCAATTAAAGAATTACCAGAAAAGATACCTGTACTTAGAGATTTTAACGACAGTTTATATTTAAAAGAAGATGCAGGTAAAATGTTAATTGGAATATTTGAAGGAAAATCAATTCCAGCATTTAACAAAACTAATAGAGTTCCCGAAGACTTTTCATATGGAGAATTTCCAGAAAATTTTGAACATTTTGAACCTTATTTAGAAGCTGCTTTAAAAAGAGTTCCTCTCTTAGAAAAAGCAGGGATTAGAAAATTTTTCGCAGGACCAGAATCGTTTACACCAGATACTAATACTCTCTTAGGTGAAGTGCCAGAAATGAAAAATTTATTTGCTTGTTGTGGTTTAAATAGTATTGGAATTGGAAGTGGAGGTGGAGTAGGAAAAGTAACAGCTGAATGGATGATTAATGGACATATAAATGAAGATTTATTTATTTACGATATAAAAAGATTCCAAAAATTCCATTCAGAAATAAATTTTATTAAAGAACGAATTACTGAAACCTTAGGTGATTTATATGGAATGCACTGGCCATACAAACAACACAAAACATCTAGAAACCAAAAATTACTTCCATATCATGACGAACTAAAGAAAGCAGGAGCATGCTTTGGAGTATCATCAGGATATGAAAGACCAATGTGGTTTGCAAAAAAAAATGAAAAACCTGAAATTGAATACAGTTATAATTATCAAAATTGGTATCCCTCAGTAGAATTTGAAACGAAAAATACAAGAGAAAACGTTGGCTTGTTTGATCTTACTGCTTTTTCAAAATATGAATTAAAAGGAGAAAAGGCTCATGATGAATTACAAAAAATTTGTACTGCAAACGTAAAAAACGAAATAGGTAAAACAACTTATACTCAAATGCTTAATGAAGATGGTGGAATAGAAACGGATTTGACTGTGGTTTGTGTGGAAAAAAACTATTTTAGAATTATTACATCAGCTGCCAATAGAGAAAGAGATAAATTTCATATTTTAAAACATTTGAATAAAGAAATAGATTTTAAAGATGTAACAGATGATATTGCATGCTTTGGAGTATTTGGTCCTAAAAGTAGAAATTTAATGTCCAAATTATCCAATGAAGATTTTTCTAGTAGTAGTTTTAAATTTGGAAATAGCAAAAAAATTAAAATTAATAATAAAGAAGTTTGGGCTCAAAGATTATCTTATGTAGGAGAATTAGGTTTTGAACTATATGTAAATATGAATGAAGCTAAGGAATTATATAATTTAATTGTTGATGCTGGCAAAGATTTTAAGATTTCACATTGTGGTATGTTTGCTTTGGATACGATGAGAATGGAAAGTGGTTTTTTACATTGGGGACATGATATTTCACCAGAAGAAAATCAATATCAGGCTGGTCTTCAATTTGCAATTAGTTATAAAAAAAATGTAGATTTTGTAGGAAAAAAATCTTTATTGAAAATTAAAGATAAAAAACCATCAAAAAAAATTATGATGTTTAATTTAAAGGATGCTACACCAGGAAAGCCTCTATTGCTGCATGATGAACCAATTTATTTAAAAGACAAAATAATTGGCAGAACAACATCTGGAAATTATTCTTTTAACTACAAAAAAAATATTTCTTTTGGGTATGTTAATTCTGAATATTCAATAGAAGATCTTATAGATAAAGATTTATTTATTGAGGTAGAAAAGAAAAAGTACCCCGCAAGTGCACTTTTAAAACCTTTAAATAATCTGTTAAAACAAAACAGAAATTGAAAATTTTCTGATACAGAATATAAAATTTAATACAAAACTCATTTTGAGCGCAGGGCTAGTTGAGGTGATTCGCTTGTTATGATTTACTCGTATTTGGATATGAGCGGGGAACAGACATCAATAGACAGTAATTACCAAGAAGTAACAGCCGAAACTGCTACTAAAAAAAGACCAGCAAAAGTAGATATTAATGTTCTTTTAAACAAAGTTAGAAAAGAAAAGAAAAAAGAAAAAATAGAAGGTTATATTTTTTTAGGATTGATAAGCTCAGTAATTTTAATCGGCGGAATAATAGTATCTTTATAATTCAATAATAATCCTTAATTTTACCCCAAAAAATATGTAGTTAATAGTTATGGGAAGAATTATTAAAATTGGAATTACAAAATTAATACATAATCCAATTGATAGCGTAGAATCAATAGAAGTTGTTGCAGGAAAAGGAATAAAAGGAGATAGAAAATTTCAAGATAATAATGCCAAAGATCAACAATTAACTTTAATTGAAAGCGAAAACATAGATTATTATAACAAAAAATATAATTCGAATTTTTCTTATTTGGATTTTAGAAGAAATTTAATTACTAAAAATATTAGACTTAATGATTTAGTTGGTAAAAATCTACTTATCGGAGAAGCTAAGGTTAAAGGGATAGATCTTTGTAGACCGTGCAAAGAACTTGAAGAAAAATTACGAGCCACCAATTATTTAAAAGAATTTTTAAGGAGTGGTGGACTTAGGTGTGAAATATTAAGTTCAGGATCAATAAAAGTTGATGATAAAATATCTATTTTGTAAAAGTTTCGTTAAATTGATTACTAACTCTTACAAACGTTGTGCACTTACTTAATTGTTTTAATGATGGAGCGCCAACATAAGTACAACTGCTTCTAACGCCACCTAGAATATTCAATATTGTATCATTTATTTTGCCTCTATATTTAATTCTAACAGATCTCCCTTCACTACTTCTGTAAGAAGACAATCCACCATAATGTTTTTTATTAGCTGTTTCAGAACTTGAACCATAAAATTCAACAAACTTACTTCCATTCGATTTTAAAATTTTACCACCACCTTCATCATGACCTGCAAACATTCCACCAAGCATAACAAAATCTGCTCCACCACCAAACCCCTTTGCAACATCTCCAGGACAAGTACATCCTCCATCTGCAATTATATGTGCACCTAATCCGTGCGCTGCATCAGCACATTCAATAACGGCACTTAGCTGAGGATATCCAACACCAGTTTGAATTCTTGTTGTACAAACACTTCCAGGTCCAATTCCAACTTTAACTATATCAGCTCCACTTAATACAAGTTCTTGCGCCATATCAGCCGTTACAACATTTCCTGCAATTATTGTTTTGGTTGGATATTTATCTCTTACAGATTTTATAAATGCACTAAAATGTTCAGAATAACCATTTGCTACATCGACACAAATAAATTTAATAAATGAAAATTCTTTTAATACTTTGTCTAACCTTTCAAAATCTTCTTTTTTAATGCCAATACTTAAAGCTAAATTTTTATAAATAGATTTTAATTTCTTATACTTTTTTAATTTATTAACATCATGCTGCTTAGTTAAACATGTGATCATTTCAAATTTTGACAAAGATTCTGCAACACTTAATTCACCAACACCGTCCATATTTGCTGCCATTATTGGAATACCTGACCACTCATTTTTACTATACTTAAATTTGTAAGTTCTTTTTAGATCAACATCTTTTCGACTTGATAGAGTACTCCTTTTTGGCCTAAATAAAACGTCTGAATAGTCTAATTTAAGATCTTCTTCAATTCTCATCGAACAACAAATTATAGTTGATTAAATTATTTGCAAACGAATAATTTGAATGTGGATAAGTTCAATTTCTTAAGTATTTATTAATTATATTTTAATGAAATTGAAAAAGGTTATAAAATATGATCATTATAATTTATGAAAATATTTGATTGTACAATGTTTTTTGATGAGAAAATGATGTACGATCTTAGGCTTAATCTTTTAAATGACTATGTTGATAAATTTGTAGTAGTCGAGTCACTTTATACTCACAGAGGTAACAAAAAAAAACAGAATTTTAACATCGATGATTATAAAAAATTCAAAGATAAAATAATATATATATTAATAGATGAAGAACCTAACGATCTTTATGAAATAAATAACCAGAAAGATAACGAGGGTTTAAAAAGATTAAACACACTCAAGAGAATTAAGCTACAATATAATAGCCTAGCAAAAGGTATTAAAGAAGCAGATCCAGATGATTTAATAATCTTAAGTGATTGTGATGAAATACCAAATCTCAAAAATATTAAAAATACTTTAAACAATGATATATTGGTATTTAAACAACAACTTTATTATTTTAAATTTAATTTTCTTTATAAGAATTATGACTGGTTTGGATCTAAAGCATGCAAAAAAAAAACATTGAAAACTTTTGAATGGTTAAGATATGTTAAGAGCAAAAAGTATGGTTTTTGGAGAATAGATACGATGTTTTCGAACACTAAATACAAAAACATAAAAATCATTGAAGATGGTGGGTGGCATTTTACAAAAATAAAAAAGCCCGAAGACATTTTTTATACTTTAAGTAATTTTGGCGAATACAATGAATTTGTGACAAGCGGTCTGACAGTTGATGATTTTAAGGATTTTATTTCAAAAGGAGAGTTACCTTATGACCATTCAGCTGATAAAAAATCTAGTGTAAAGGATAAGTTTTCCAATATCGTTAAATTAGAAAAAAACTCAGAACACTTACCAGAATTTTTAATAAAAAATAAAGAAAAATATAAAAGTTGGTTTTCATAAAATTTTTTAATGATTAGATGGGGAATTTTAGGATTGGGAAATATGGGAAACCATTTTTCAAATGCCGCAAAAGAGGTAAATGATATAAAAATAAATGGTATTGCAAGCTTAAGTGAAAATAAACTAAAAAAATTTAGTGAAAGACTTAGTATACCAAAAAAAAATTGCTTTAATAGTTATGATGAATTAATCAACAGTGATTTAGTTGATGCTATTTATATATCAACTTTAAACAATACTCATTTCGAACTTATCTCAAAATGTGCAAAATCAAAAAAACATATTTTATGTGAAAAACCAATGAGCATTAATTATAATGAATCACTAGAAGCAAAAAAAATTATTAAAGACAATGAGGTCAATTTTTTTGAAGCCATTGCTTATTATTCACATCCATTGAGAAATGAAATTGAAAAAATTATATCTGAAAGGGAAATTGGCGATCTTTTAAGCATTGAATCAAGTTTTGGATTTAAATCAAAATTTAGACCTACTTCAAGATTATACGATAGAAAACTTGGTGGAGGGGCTATATTAGATATTGGATGTTACCCAATGAGCTTTTTAATGTTGTTTTCTGAAGATTTTAAAAATTTTATCTTTAAAAACAAAAAAATTAATTTTGCAGATAGCAATGTTGATAATTATGCAGAAGCAAACATCGAAATTCCAGAAAAAATATCCGCTAATATAAAGGTGAGCATTAAAGATAATTATACAAACAATTGTATATTAAGAGGAACTAAAGGTGATATTGTGATACCAGAGCCATGGTTACCTGGTAAAAAAACTTTCATAGAAGTTAAAAATAAAAAAAAATATTATAAGAAATTCATAAGTACAAAAAAATCAATATATGCTCATCAAATTGAAAAAGTTTCAAATGCTATACTTAATAATTCTATTAATGATGAAAATTTATTTAACATTAACAAATCTATATTCTGTAGTAACCTATTAGAAAAATGGAAAGAATGATCATATGAATTTAGATAAAGTAACAGCAGTAATAGTTTTATATGATGCTAGCAATATAGTTCTTGATTGTATAAAAAATCTTGAAAATATTAAACTAATCATTGTAGACAATGGAAGAAATAATCCTGAGTTAATTGATAAAATAAAAGAATCAAAAAATCTTTTCAAATACATTAAAACAGAAAAAAATTTGGGTTTTGGCAAAGGGTGTAATCTAGCTTATAAGGAAGTTAAAACTGAATTTACATTGTTTATTGAAGCAGATGTAATAATAAATATAAAAAATATTGAAAATTTAATTTCTACATTTTTAAAGTATCCTAAAGCAGCAATTACTGCTCCAGTATTGTGTGATAGTAGTGGTAAAAATATTGATAAGTTAGAAAATTTACCTGAATATTATTCTAATAATAAAGATAAAAAAATCCAAGAAATAAACCATAGATTATTTAATTCAAAAATTGAAGGTGATGTTTGTGTGAATTTTTGTTGGGCAGCTATATTCTTAACTAATAACAAAATAATTGATCAAGTTGGACTTTTCGATGAAAAATACTTTTTATTTTGGGAAGATTTTGATTTATGTAGAAAATTAAGGAAATTAAAAATTCCCATAATTAAATCATCCAACTCCTTTGCCGAACATAAAGTAGCAAAATCAACAAAAAATAGCCTTAAAACTTATTTTATAATTCACAAATATCATATTTTATCATCATATATTTATTTTGGCGTTGATAAAAAAGATAAAAAACTTATTAAAAAATTATTGTTATATATTTTTAGGTCTTTTGCTTATCTATTTATTTTAAATATTAAAAAATCTTTAAAAAATATTGCAAGAGCATCCGCGGTAACAACTTATATTTTAAAATAAAAATCTTTTTAATTCGTCTATTTTCAAATTAATATCACCATTTTTTTTATCACCATTAATTTTTTTGGTACTTATTAATCTGTAATTCAATTTGTTTATATCACTTAATCTATTGTAAATTGTATTTGGGTGATCTTCTGGTCTTACTTCTATAATATTTGTATTTTCATTACAGAATGCAAGATTGCTAAATCCAGCACCATGAGCACCAATTATATGTTTTGCATTTTTGAATAAATATAATTGTTTACTAAAACTTAAATCTTCAAGCTTATATTTTGTGAAACCCTTTTCTTTTAAATAATCATTTATTTCTGATTCATTGATAAATTGACAGTGTTTAGCGCCACCTGATCTATCAATATATATTTTATCGTTACATTCAAATTTTTCAGCTTTATCTAGAAAAATGTTTCTTAACCATTGAACTATCCAAGTAGGTACATATTTCGCTTGTTCTAGTATATAGCCTTTGTAGTATGAAGGATGATCAGTGCAAATGATTTCATCAGCTTGTATATGTCTAAATTTGTTACTATCTATTGTTTTTAAATTATTCCAACCAACTAACTTAAGACTTTCAAATTGAAAATTATTTAATTTATTAAGATATATAAAGTCTAAATCTTTAATATTATATATTTCTGAATACAATTTAATTTTAGGAAGTATGTCAAAAAGCCAATGTGAGTAATTTTTATGTCCACTAGCCCCTTGAGCTAAAGATAAAACTCTTCCTTTAAATTTTTTTTTTAATCTGGGGGTACCATTTTTTAAAGCAATATTTTTATTAGCAGTAACCAAATCACCAATTATTTGTTGGTAAGAAATATTATCAACAATATTGTTACCATCAATTATAGCAACACTTTCAACTGTATCCGTATAAACTCTACCATTAATTATTTTATAAACTTTATAATTATTTTTAAAAAAATTGATAATCTTTGTATTTTTTAATTCAGATATTTGTATATTTTCAGAATTGAGATTATCTTTATTGTAAACTATCTTTCCATAAATCAATTTAAATAAAAATCTAAAAAAATTTTTGAATAAACTTTTTGCTATATTTCTTATTTTTTCCATCCAATTTAAATTAACTTATACCTTGAAATATCTATAAATTAAAACTTTTCAAAAACTTGATTGCATAACAATTAAAAAGTAATATATATCATTACGAATTGTATGGCGGGGTAGCTCAGTTGGTTAGAGCGCGGGACTCATAAGCCCGAGGTCAGTGGTTCGATCCCACTTCCCGCTACCATTCTAGAACGTTTAGTCAATTCTTGACACACATATGACACACTCAGAAACGGAATTTTGAGAACTCGGGAAGTTACTTTAATGAATAAGGTATTAATATTATTAAGATTGGCTAAATAAATACATCGATATGAAAAAAAAAACTAAACTAAATGCTAGATCGCTCCAATTGTTTTTTAAAAAATCATTCATTTCATAATTTTTTTTAATTTCTTTATGGATTTTTTGTTCATATTTGAGCCCGCTATAATAAATATATAAAAAAAAACCGCTTATACCCAATGCAAGCAAAGCACCAGGTAGAATTAAATTTTCACAAGAACTACCTCCACTGCAAATTCTAAATCTAGCATATGAATTTGTTGACCACAACAAACCCAGAACCACGATCCCTAAAAGCTTTTTCATTTATTTTTTTATTGTAAACTGTTAATATAATCTGCCAAAGCAGTTATAGTTTTTTTATTTTTAAATTTTCTAGCATCGTCAGATCCAAGTTTAACTCCTCTATTAAACTCATTATTAGAACTCAATAATTTTTCTGAGTCCATACAAATTTTTGCTCCTAGTTCTGCACCAAAAACCATACCAAAAAAAGCAAGACTACCAATTAACCAACTTTCTTCATCAGCTATTTTTCCTGAAGTTTGATAACAATAATCAGCAAAGCCATAAAGATATCCATAAACAAAATTATCTCTAGGAAGTGTTTTTAAAGGATCTTTATTTTTTTTAAAATAGTCCAAACCCTTAACCGTTATGCTTAATTGATGCCTTATAACCCCTAGAAGTATACTATTCAGTTTCCCAGCAGTTTTAGAGTTTTCTTTCATTTGATCAAACATAATATTTTTCTTAGAATCTTTTGTTTTAAGGATAGGTTTAATTTTTGATTTAGTTTTATTCTTTTTAATATTCTGCATTATTTTTCTAGATAAATTTCTTTCTGAAGAGATTGATTTCTTTTTTTTTTTGAAAATAATAAAAATTATAAAAATAAATAATATGAATAATATTATTCCAAAAATCTTAATAAGATTTTCTTTTTTCAATTCATTATTATAAACATTTTCCCAATACACCATTCTCATTTTAGGATCAGATAATGAATTGATGCATTTTTTAGCATAATCAACCAAAAGTTCAGAATTTGAATAATCGTACCCAACTTTTTCAAGAAAAGACTTGTATATTTTTTCTACATTTGTCTGAACATTATCATTAGAAATTTTTAGTTCTTGTGCAAAAAAAAACATATTTTTTTCTGATTCCTCACTTAATGAAATAGCTTTACTCATAAATTTCTTTTGTTCATTAGTTAATTCCCCTCTTTTTTCTACACCTCTCGCTATAAATTTATAATAAACAGTACATTCAGAATATTCTTGATAAAGTTTATTAAATACGAATTGTTCTGTTGGTGTGGCTGAAAATAAATTTGATGATGATAATAAATAAAAAATAGAATAAAATATATACCTCTTCATATCTAAACGTTATCAAATATTTTGACACACTAAAATTGGAAATTCCTTGACACACATATGACTCATTGCGTTAGGATTTTTATTATTTTCTTAACGTTTTATGGTATAAAAACGTAGAGAAAGGGTGTAGCGCGGGACTCATAAGCCCGAGGTCAGTGGTTCGATCCCACTTCCCGCTACCATTTAAACAAAACAAACATAGTAAAATGAAAAAAGAAATTAAAAGGTACTGGAACTCTTATTACAAAAAGAAAATGAATAATCAAAAACCATCAAATTTTTCTTATTTTATTTCAAAAAAATATTTAAAGAAACACAATGTATTATTGGATATAGGAACCGGAAACGGTAGAGATGCTTTTCATTTTACAAAGAAAGTTAAATTTATTTACGGAATTGATATATCAAACGTTGTAATTAAACATAACACTAAACAAGCTAAATTATTAAATTTAAAAAACATATTATTCAAAAATATTTCTATTATTTATTTAAGCAAAATTAAAAATAAGAAAATAGATTTTATATATGGAAGGTTTTTTCTTCATGCTATAGACAATGTAAAAGAAAATATATTTTTAAATAATTTAAAGAAATATTTCAATATTGGGACATGTGTAGCTTTAGAATTTAGAACAACCAAAGATAAATTAATCAAAATAGGAAAAAAAATAGGAAAATATGAAAGAATTACAGACCACTATAGAAGATTTATCAAAGTAAAAAATTTTGAAAAAAAATTAAAAGCTAAAAAATTTAAAATTATTTATAAAAAACAAGGAATAAATTTATCAAAAACCAAAAATGAAAATCCTCATCTTTGTAGGTTAATTTTTAAAATTTAATTAGTAGATAATTTAGTTTTAAACCAACGTGTTAATGAACCCAAAAAACTTCTTTTGATTAATAGTGGTTTATTATCTACTATTTCCATTCTGTAGCTAATATTTTTCTTCAATGGCGTCTTCCATTCTACACCATACAAAAAATGGCACATCATCTCTGGTTTTTTAGGTAAAGAAACTATTTTATAGTATTTATCTTTTTTAGTTGGAAAAATAAATTTTTTAGGAAAATGTATGGAAAATTTAGGGTCCTTGAAGTTAGATAAAAAATTATGTTTCTCAATTATGTAGTTATTTTTGGGCTTATCTATATAAAAATAAAAATCAACATAACTAGTAATACCAATATCTTCTTTAATATATTGAACAAAAAATTTATTTGAGACTTTTTTATTAATTTTAAATGATTTATTTGAAATCATTTTTTTTAAAACTCTATTTTTATATTTGTAATTAATTAATAAATCTACATCATCATCACCAGGTATAATTTTATTATCTCTAGTCATTCCTAATAATGTTCCGTAGCATATAAAATGTTCAATTTTGGAAAGAATTTTTGAAATCGTTAATAGATTTTGTAAATTTATGCTTTGAAAATTTTTACTTTTAGATTTTAACATATGATTTTAGGATACGGAGTATGAGTAATAAATTTACCACCCCTTGATAAAAAATTTTTTTCTTTTTTAAATATTTCTTTTTTAAAGTTCCAAGCTCCAAGAAATATATAATCTACGCTTTTATCAATTTTTTTATATTTTTTTATTATAATTCTTGATCCAGGAGTGTATTTATTTTGCTTATCAGGAGTAGTGTCCAAAAAATAATCTATGTGTTCATTACCAATTTTACAGTAATTTAATATTGTGGTTGATTTAGCTGTTGCACCATATCCAATAATTCTTTTTTTTTGTTTTTTTATTTTATTAACTAATAATAAAAGATTTTTTTTCGATTTTTCTACTCTTTTTTTAAATGAATAATATGTATTAATTTTATCAATTCCATACTTCTTTTCTTTCCTGAATTGGTTATATGAAGATATTTCTATTTTTTTATCATTATTTGTTTTTTTTATATAATATCTATTTGACCCTCCGTGCACTGAAAGATTTTCAACTTTATAAATTTCAAGATTGTTTTTTTTTAATAAATAACTCAAACCGATAAATGAAAAAACATATATATGCTCATTATAAAATTGATCATAGGTATTTTTTTTAAGACATTCAATTAAAGATGGGTCTTCGATAATTAAAGAACCTTTGTCGGCCAAAACTAAATTAATATTCTTAAAAACATCATTTAAATTTTTAATATGACTTATAGTGTTGGCTGAATAAATTAAATCAAATTTACCAAAATTTTTTAAAATTTTTAAAGCAGTATTTTTGTTCCAATAATTTGCAAAAGTCCTATATCCATTTTGTTTCGTAATTTTTTCAATGTTTGAACACGGTTCAATACCTACGCTCTTTTTTTTATTAAAATTTTTTAAAAATGAACCATCGTTGCTACCAATTTCAAGTATTTTTCTTGGACTTATTTCTTTTTTTATTTTTTTTGAAAGTAATTTAAATGAATTGTTAACTGTTTTTGACATTGAGGATCTGTAAGGGTATTTATTATTAAACATTTTTTTACTAGAAAAAGTTTTTTTTATAGAAACTAGTTTTGTCTTTTTATCGAAGCAAACTGATAATTTGTATTTTTTTTCTTTTTTTTTCAATTCTTTTTTACTTAAAAAAGAATTTGCGAATGGCTGAATACCTAAATTTAAAAATTCAATTTTTTTATATTTAATTTTCATTATTTTTTTTCAGATCATAAAATAATACTGGCCATTCAATAACTTTTGTATACTTGTTAAACCAAAATGGTAAGAACCTCTCAGCTAAAAAACCATATATTCTAGCTTTTCCGTAACCTTGAAGATTAAAGCCAAAAACATTTTCACATTTTTCCAACCAATCAAATACTTCTTTATAATATTTTTGCATAATACTTTTCGATTTAGTTATAAACATATTTCCTTGATTGTATGAATTGCTATTTCTTGTGAAATTTCTGAAATCTTCCCTGTCTTTGCCTGGCAACAAATCAATTGCTTTATCCAAATTTCCATTTCCATGAAACATATCAAAGTGAAATCTTATATTTCTTTTATTTTTAAAAATAACTTGAGGATTTCTTAAAAAGGAAATTTTTCCATATTTTAAAACTTTAATCCATTTAATGTGATCAAAGTAAATTTTATCACCAAGTATCACATCATAATTTTTCCACTTATCATCAACACCTTGTATAACTTCATTTTTTAATTCTAAGATTTTGTTTTGTTTTGTGATATTTTTTGACCAAAACCTTCTATATGCACAAAATCCAATCCATGTATTTTCAGGAATTTTATCTAAATAATTTTTCCATAGCCAATAATGAAATGTATACTCTCCATAATGTTTATTTTTTTGACTAATATTTTTTCCAGTATTGTCCCTTAACCAGTCTTCAGAAAACTTATTATCTCCCAGTCCAACCGGTATATAGTTTAACTCTTTAATTTTGTTTTTAAGACTATCGTCAATAGCTAGACAATACATTTGCAGTTTATCCATTATAAAATTTTTATTAATTACAAAATTAAATTAATCTTTATTTTTTGTAATAACCTTTCTAAATTTCGAAATATTCATTGTAGAATTAAGTGGAAATTCTTTTACCTGTTTTTTTTTTACAAATATTTTTTTTACGGACGGATTGCTTTTCTTTGCAAAATTATAAATAGATTGTGATTTTCCACCTACATTTATTATCCCTTTAAGATTAATTAATTTAAATAAAATTTTAGCAATATCTTCATGAAACATAAAGTTTGTCCTCATATTTACAAAGGCTTTTTTATGAGTGAAAGGTTTTTCAGTCATACAAATTCTTAGAATTAGTGAATTTTTATACATTTGAACTGCAGTTTCACCTCCAAGTTTTGACCAACCGTATGTATTTCGAGGCAATAGTGGGTCTCTCTCATTATAATTTCCAGATTTGGATGGATAAACATAATTAGTAGAAAAATATATTAATTTAATTTTCAATTTTGAGCATACTTTGACTATATTGGAGGTCCCTATAATATTAGTATCTATACTCTTAATTATATTTTTATCATGAATTTCCATAGGTCTAGACAAAGCAGCCGCATGTATCAAAAATTTAGGTTTAATTTTTTTTATGTAATTTTCGACTTTTTTAAAATTTGTTATATCTAATTGATTTCTTGAAGGAAAATACACTTTATATTTAGTTTTAATTTTTTTTAAAACACTTCCAAATCTACCATTGCCCCCTGTAAAAACTATTTTGACGGCCTTTTTCTTCATTTATTTAAAAATTGTTTTAGTGTCTGAGCATACTTATCTTTTTTAGATAAAATTGGTTTTTTTATTCCCCAATTAATTTTTAAATCAGTATCATTCCAAAGAATTGTTTGTTCACTTTTTTTGTGTCTATAATTAGAACAACTATATAAAACAATGTTTTCTTTATCTAAACCTAAAAAACCGTGCGCGAAACCTCTTGGAATAAACAAAAACTTGGAATTTTTTTCACTTAAAAGAATTTTATAATGTTTTCCAAAAGTCCTAGAACCTTTTCTAACATCTACAGCAACGTCTAATATTCTACCTTTCAAAACTGTTATGAATTTATCTTGTGCTTTTTTAGTTTGAAGATGCAATCCTCTTAATACATTTTTATTTGATTTTGAAACTATAGAAAAAACAAGTTTTTTTTTAATTACATTTTCTCGAAAAATTTCTCTTAAAAATCCTCTATTATCATCAAATTTTTTTCCTTGATATACTTTTAAATCTTTAAATATAGTTTTAATTTTTTTCATTTATAAAGTTAAATTAGTTTTTTTAAGTATTCTGAATATTGGCATTTACCATAAAACTTAATTGCATTCTTGATATTTTTTATACCTATCCATTTATTATTAAGTGCAATTTCTTCGATACAAGATATTTTGAATCCCTGTCTATTTTCAATAGCCGAAACAAAGGCACTTGTTTTATAAAAATCTTCAATTGAACCCGTGTCTAACCAAGCACCACCTCTACCAATGTAATCAGCATAAAGTTTGTGTTTTTTTTTATATTTATTTAGCAAATCAGTTATTTCTAACTCTCCTCTTTTGGATGGTTTTAATTGTTTGGAAAATTTAACTACATCTTTATCAAAAAAATACAAACCTGTTATTGCTAAATCAGAAAAATATTTTTTTGGTTTTTCCTTAATAGATATAATTTTATTTTTACTTTTTATTTTGGCAACACCATATAATTCAGGTTTAGAAACTTTATGCAATAAAACTTTTGCACCATTTTTTAGTTTAACGCAATTTAATAAGGTCTTCGATAAAGATTGACCGTAAAAAAAATTATCACCTAAAATTAATGCCACATTATTTTTTTCAATAAAATTTTCCCCTAAAATAAATGCATCAGGAAGTCCCTTTGGATACAATTGTTCTTTATATGTAATTTTTATTCCTAAGTTATCTCCATTTGGTAACAATTTTTTATATTGATTTAGTTGACCTTTATTAATGATAATTAAAATATCTTTAATTTTTGCTAGCATTAAAATCGATAATGGATAGTAAATTAATGGCTTATCATATATTGGAAGTAGCTGCTTATTTACAGCTTTTGTAAGAGGACTCATTCTTGTCCCGTGCCCGCCAGCTAATATAATACCTTTTTTGATCAAGTTTTAATTCCTATTCTTTTTGTAATATTGCTCTTAGAAATGTTTTTATAATATTTTTGATTTTTCATATACCAAAAAAAAGTTTTATATATTCCTTTTTTAAAAGTAGTTTTTGGCATCCAACCTAATTTTTTTATGATCTTTGAACTATTTAAAGCGTATCTCAAATCATGACCTGGTCTATCTTTTACAAATTTAATTTTAACATTTTTTCCAACCTTGAAATTTGCCTTTGCTACAGACAGAAGAACTTTGACAACATCTTTATTATTTAAATTTTTGTTAGAACCAATGTTGTAAAATTCACCTTTTTTTCCATTTTTTAAAACTTTAACCAAAGCCTCACAATGATCTTCAACATAAATCCATTCCCGGGAATTTTTACCCTTTCCATAGATTGGTAGATTTTTGTTATTTAAAATATTATAAATTAACTTTGGAATTAATTTTTCAGGATGTTGTCTAGGACCATAGTTATTTGAACAATTTGTAACAATTGCATTTAAACCATACGTTCTAACATAAGAAAATACAAGATGGTCAGATGATGCTTTTGATGCTGCATAGGGCGAGCTAGGTTTATAAGAATGTCCTTCAGAACTTCTACCTGACAAAATATCTCCATAAACTTCATCAGTGGAAATATGTATAAGTTTTAAAGATTTATTTTGTTTTGAATATTTCTTGAAAGCCTCTAACAATGAAAAAGTTCCATTAACATTGTTTTCAATGAAAACTTTTGGACCATCTATTGACCTGTCAACGTGAGTTTCAGCAGCTAAATTAAAAACACCCTTTGGTTTGTATTTTTTAAAAATTTCAAGAAGTTTTTTTCCATTCTTTATATCGCATTTTATGAATTTGTATTGCTTATTTTTATTGAAATTTTTTACATTATAAAAATTAGACGCATAAGTAACTTTATCAAGGTTAATAACGTAATAATTTTTTTTTAATAAAATTTTAATTAAATTACTACCAATAAAACCAAGCCCACCAGTAACAATAATTTTTTGCATTTAAGTTTTTTACATTAATAAAAAAAGAAGTATATAATTAATTAAGTCTAAATTATGAAGAATTATTTAAACGAATTAACTACGATAGTAGTAACTTATAAAACGGATATTGAGATACTAAAAAATTGCCTAAAATCAATTGATCCAAAAGTTAAAATAATATTAGTTGAAAATTCTAATAAATTTAAACACTCCAATGAAATAGAAAATAATTTTCCTAATGTGGAGATAGTTTGTTCAGGTTCAAATATAGGAATGGGTTCAGGAAATAATTATGGTTTAAGAAAAGTAAGCACAAAATATGCTTTGGTTTTAAATCCCGACACAATTTGTGAAGATAGTTTTTTTACAAATATTAATAAATATTTATCCGGAGAAGTTGATTTTACTTTAATGGGTTGTGTTTATAATAAAAAAACTGTTTTCAATTCAGCAGGTTTTTTTGACAATAAAGATATAAAACTAGCAAAGTTTATAAAAGAAATAAATTTGTATGAAGTAGATTGGATAGTTGGTCATACTATTTTATTTAACATGCAAAAATTTAAAGACAAAATTTTTTTTGACGAAAGTTTTTTCTTATTTTTTGAAGAGACTGATTTATGCATGAGAGTAAAAAAAAAAAATGAAAAAGTGTATATGTGTCCTGATTTAAAACTTGACCATCTAGGATGGAAGGGCTCATTTGCAACAGACAAAAATTTAGAGGAACAAGCAGACAAAATAAGAAACTGGCATTATATGTGGTCATTTTTTTATTATCATAAAAAAAACTATGGTTATATTTATTCTTTAATTAAATCTTCATCTAGATTATTTAGATCAATAATTAGAATTGCCTTTTATTTTATTACATCAAACAAAAAGCAAAGAACTATCTATACTTATAGATTTCTTGGATTAATAAATTCCATACTTTTAAAAAAATCTTATTACAGAGTTGATATTGAAGATTAGTGACCTGGAAATTTAACTAAACTTTCAACCATATAACCATCTTTAATTAATTTATCTATTCCACCTAAATCAAAAAGATTAATTACAAATATAAATGCTGATATATTACCGCCTGACATTTTAATTAGTTTTGCAGCTGCATCCGCTGTTCCACCTGTTGCAATTAAATCATCAATAATTAGTACAGAATCATTTTTTTCTACAGAGTCTTTATGTATTTCTATAGTGGCAGTTCCATATTCTAATTCAAAGTCCACAGAATATGTATCTGCAGGCAATTTATTTTTTTTTCTCAATAATACAAAAGGTTTTTTAAGTAAGTAAGATACTGCTGATGCAAATACAAACCCTCTAGATTCTATAGCGGCGATTTTATCTATCTTATATTTTTTAGATACCTCAATTATTTGATCTATAGTAGCTGCAAATGCTTTTTCATTCTTAATCAAAGTTGTTATGTCTCTAAACAATATTCCTTTTTTAGGATAATCAGGAATTGATCTAATATATTCTTTTAAATCCATAATTTTTTGAGTTATAAATAAATAAATCATTTTAAATAATATGACAAATAAATTAGCAATTATTGGTGGTAGTGGTTTGTATGATGTAGAAGAATTCAAAGATAGAGAGCTTTTAGATTTAAAAACTCCTTGGGGAAAACCATCAGATCAAATTTTAAAGACAAAATTCAAGGGAAAAGAAGTATTTTTTCTACCAAGACATGGAAAAGGACATTTTATTTCTCCATCTCAAATAAATTTTAGAGCTAACATTGATGCATTAAAACAACTAGGTGTATCAGATATCGTTTCTGTTTCTGCAGTTGGATCATTAAAAGAAGAATTAAATCCAGGAAAATTTGTAATTGTTGATCAATTTATTGACAGAACTTTTGCAAGAAATAAAACATTTTTTGATGATGAAATTGTTGCCCATGTTTCCATGGCCCATCCAACATCAAATGGTTTAATGAATGCATGCGAAGATTCAATAAAGAAAGAGAAAATTCCTTATCAAAGAGGTGGTACGTACGTTGTTATGGAAGGACCCCAATTTTCTACCTTAGCAGAGTCTAATTTATATAGATCATGGAAAGCAGATGTCATTGGTATGACTAATATGCCAGAGGCAAAATTAGCAAGAGAAGCAGAAATTAGATATGCATCTGTTTCAATGATTACAGATTATGATTGTTGGCACCCTGATCATGCAAATGTAGATGTTCAGTCAGTAATTAAAGTATTGCTAGGTAATGCTGAAAAAGCAAAGAATATGATTAAAAATTTAATACAAAATTTTGAAAATCATATTGACCCAAAAGATCCAACAAATAATTGTTTAGACGTGGCAATTATAACAGCTCCAGAAAAGAGAACCCAAAAAACAAAAGATAAATTAAAAACAGTTGCAGGCAGAGTTCTAAATAAATGAAAATTGAAGGAAAAGAATATCGTACAATCTGGTTTGAAAACAATGTTGTAAAAATTATTGATCAAACAAAACTTCCACATCAATTTATAATTAAAGATCTTAAAACAGTAAAAGATGCGATTAATGCTATAAAAGTTATGGAAGTTAGAGGAGCTCCTTTAATTGGAGCGACAGCTGCATATGGATTAGTTTTAGCTATAATAGAAAATAATGATCAGTCCTTTTTAAAAAAATCTAGTGAAAATTTAATTAGCTCTAGACCAACAGCTATTAATCTTAAATGGGCAGTTGATAGAATGATGAAAAAAATTTCAGGGGTAAATAGCGATCAAATTTTAAATATAGCATTAAATGAAGCAAAAGAAATCTGTGAAGAGGATATTAAGTTTTGTGAAAACATAGGTTTAAATGGTCTAAAAATAATTGAAGAAATTTACAATAAAAAAAAAGATACAGTAAATATTTTAACTCATTGTAATGCCGGTTGGCTTGCCACAATCAATTGGGGTACTGCTACTTCTCCAATTTATCATGCACATAAAAAAAAAATTCCGGTTCATGTTTGGGTTGACGAAACTAGACCAAGAAACCAAGGTGCAAATTTGACTTCTTATGAGTTAAACGAAGAGCAAATTCCAAATACAATTATTGCAGATAATACTGGCGGAATATTAATGCAAAGAGGTGATGTTGATATGTGTATTGTTGGAACTGATAGAACTTTAGCTACTGGAGATGTTTGTAATAAAATTGGCACATATCTAAAAGCTCTTGCAGCAAAAGATAACAATGTTCCTTTCTATGTGGCACTGCCAAGTTCAACAATAGATTGGAACATTAAAGATTATAAAGATATTCCTATTGAAGAAAGAAGTTCAGAAGAACTTTCTAGTGTAGAAGGTTTAGATGAAAGTGGAAATGTTAAAAAAATTCAGGTTTATCCTAAAAAAAGCAAAGCAATGAATTTAGCTTTTGATGTAACTCCAGCAAAATACGTTACAGGTTTAATAACAGAAAAAGGAGTCTGCGAAGCTTCTTCTAATGGATTAAAAAATTTATTTAATAGATAAATTAAACTGTATTTATTTTTTTTACCATTTAGTAAAAAATCGGATATTTGATTAGCGACCATTTCAGCAACTACAATTGATGCTTCAGTAGTTGAAGCTGCGATGTGAGGAGTCAGTACTGCTTTAGGATTGTTAAACAGTATGTTTTCTTTAGCTGGTTCTTTAGAAAATACATCGACAGCTGCTCCTGCAATTAAGTTTTCGTTTAATGCATCATTTAAATCATTTTCATCAATTATATTTCCTCTTGCTGCATTAATTATATAAGAAGTTGGTTTCATTTTTTTAAAGTTTTCTTTTGTAAGCATAGGTTTTCCATCTGCAGCAGCTTTACAATGAAAGCTTATAATGTCACTTTTGCTTATTAAATCATCAAAACTTACATTTTCTACATGTGGATAATCTTTTTTTCTAGATTCCAATGATTTTGAATTTACTAATATTTTCATATCAAAGCCTTTAACAAGATTACTTAGCCTTACTCCAACATTTCCAAAACCAATTATTCCCAATGTTTTTTTCGAAAGTTCAGTACCTTTGATGTTTTTTTTCTCCCACTGACCCTTGTGAGTAGTTTCATTTGCAAAAGGAGTTTTTCTAAGTACAGACATTATTAATGCAAATGCATGTTCTGCTGTTGCATTTGCGTTTCCACCTGGAGTATTCATAACTATCATATTTTTTTCTTTAGCAGTTGAAACATCTATATTGTCTACTCCTGCACCAGCTCTTCCTATTACTTTTAAATTTTTTGCAGCTTCAATGATTTTTTTTGTTACTTTTGTAGCTGATCTAACAACCATTCCGTCGTATTCAGGAATAATTTTAACAATCTCATCCTCTGAAAGGCCCGTTTTTACATCTACTGCAATTTTGTTTTTCTCAAAAATTTTCTGAGCAACAGAGCTCATTGAGTCTGAAATTAGAACTTTAGGCATTATTTTTTACAGAATTATAAGCCCAATCAATCCAAGGCAAAAGAGCTTTCATGTCACTGTTTTGCACAGTTGATCCTCCCCATATCCTTATACTAGGAGGTGCTTTAGGATAACCATTAATATCATTTGCCACACCTTCCTTTTCAAGAAGTGAGAACAATTTTTTCAATACTCCTCTTTGATCTTCCTCGTTATGTTTTGTAAACCAATCATCTTTGATTAAAACTGTGATACTAGTTGAAGATCTAATGTTTTTATCTTCACACATAAATTTAAAATTATCATTTTTTTGAATCCAATCTTCTACAATTTTTAAATTTTGATTTGAAATTTTTACTAATTCTTTAGTTCCCCCTACAGACTCAACCCAGTTTAAAGCATCCAAGCCATCTTCAACACAAATCATTGATGGGGTGTTAATTGTTCCACCTTCAAATATACCTTTAATTAATTTTTTCTTACTAGCCAATCTAAATAATTTTGGAATAGGCCAAGAAGGAACATGAGTTTCTAATCTTTGAACTGCACGAGGAGACAAGGCTATCATTCCATGAGCAGCTTCTGCTCCTAAAACTTTTTGCCAGGACCATGTAATTACATCAAGTTTACTATAATCAATATCCATAGCAAAAATACCTGATGTTGCATCACAAATTGTTAAACCTTCTCTATCATTAGGTATCCAATCACCGTTTGGAATTCTAACCCCTGCTGTTGTTCCATTCCAAGTAAAGACTACATCATTTTTAAAGTTTACTTTAGATAAATCAGGAAGAACTCCATAATCTGTTACGTAGCTGTTTACGTCTTTTATTTTTAATTGATCAAGTATATCTATTACCCAATCTTTTCCAAAATTTTCCCAAGCTAAAACATCAACACCTCTACATCCTAAAAGAGACCACAAAGCTGCTTCCAAAGCTCCAGTATTTGACCCAGTCATTATACCTACATAATACCCATCAGGTAATTGAAGAATTTTTTTTGATTTTACTATCACTTCGTTAAGTTTTTCCTTACATACTTTATGTCTATGAGATCTTCCTATAGGAGAACTTTTTAATACATCTATTGTCCAACCAGGACGTTTTGAACATGGGCCACTAGAAAAATTTGGATTTTTAGGTTTAGTACTTGGTTTTTCCATAAAGACTTTTACCTATATTGTTTTTAAAAAATTTATCATTATTTTTTTTATATATATATTTTAGAAATAAACTATAGAAATTGATTCAGCTAAACAAATTAAGATTTTTTGTTTTATTCAAAATCGTATGCCACCAAACCATCCAATGGTTTAGGATCAAACCATGTAGATTTGGGCGGCATATTCAATTTATTATCCGCAAAGCTTATTACATTTTCCATTTGTGTAGCAAATAAAGCAAAGCCAACTTTAGCTTCTCCAGAATCCACTTTTGCTTCAATTCCTTCTAAACCATGAAAACCAGCCAAAAAATCTATTCTATTATCGTGTCTAGGATCTCCAATACCTAAAATAGGCTCTAGTAAATAGTAGTGCAACAAATTTATATCTAAATTAATAATGTGAAATAAATTTTGATGGGGTTTTTCTTTAAGCTCCAAAGAGTACCATTGTTTTTCAAAATACATACCAAATATTTGAGATCTTGCAGGCCTGTATGAAGAATTTTGTTTTTCGACTTTAAATTTTTTTTTAACTTCCTTAATAAAATCTTTAGGTGAATAACCATATAAATCTTTAATAAGTCTGTTATAATCAAGTATTCTTGCTTGGCTTGTAGGAAAAATTGCTATCATAAAATAATTGTATGCTTCTTCGCCAGAGTGGTTAGGGTTTTTATGTTGCTTAAATTTTGAGAGTTTTAATAAAGCTTCCATTCTATGATGTCCATCAGCAATATAAATTCTATTTATAGAATTAAACAAATCACGTATTTGTAATACTTTTTTTTCATCATTCAGCAGCCACATTTCATGTTTGTTTTCATCCATGCCTTTAAAAGAATAAACTGGAGAATTAACCAATTCTTTTTCTATTAAATCGTTAAGTTGTTTATTATCAGGATAAACAGCATATATAGGACCTATTTGTGCATTTAAATTATCCATTTGTTTCATTCTTCTTTGTGATCTTTCAAAGAAAATTTCTTCATGACCTCTAATATGTAAATTATCATAAGCAGACAATTTTGCAGTACCAACTATACCAACTTGTGAATGATCTTCTGTCGAAATTTTGTAAATATAAAATGAATTTTTATTATCTTTAGTCAGTATAGATTTTGTTTTCATTAATTCAAATTTTTCTTTTGACTTAGAGTCATTATCTGACTCAAAAATATTTAAATAACTCCAGGGATTATTTTTTTTGTGATTCTTGACTATGTCTTTTGACATATGATCAGTGCTAGCAATGGTTACTGATGCTGCATTTTCTTTGGTCGGCCTCAATCCTTTAAATGGGTTTATAAAATACATGCAGATATTTAATTAATAGAACCAAATAGAACAATACTTTTTTTAATATATAATTAGTACTAATAATGATTATTATTGCTGTTATGCGATTTTAGGTAGTTTTTCTAAAGCTTTATTTACTTCACTCTCATTATATTTGTCTTCAGAAAGTTTATTATTGAAATAATCCCCATAAGCTTGCATGTCAAAGTGTCCATGGCCACATAAATTAAATAGAATTGTTTTCTTTTCTCCTTTTTTTTTGCATTCAAGAGCCGCATCTATTGCTCCTTTTACTGCATGAGTAGCCTCTGGAGCCGGAACAATTCCTTCTGCATTTGCAAATTTTACACCTGCATCAAAACATTCTTTTTGACCAAACGCTTTAGCTTCAACGGCCCCTATATCCACAAGATGACTTACCATTGGTGCCATACCATGATATCTCAAACCACCAGAATGTGTTGATGGAGGCATAAAGGAAGAGCCAAGTGTATGCATTTTAACTAAAGGAGTTCTATTCCCTGTATCACCAAAATCATATGCAAACTTACCTTTTGTTAAAGAAGGACAAGATTTTGGTTCACATGCAATCACTCTGATATCTTTCTTTTCTCTAAATTTTTTTCCAAGAAATGGAAAAACTAATCCTGAAAAATTACTTCCACCACCTGTACATCCAACTAATATATCTGGATAATCATCTGCCATTTCCATTTGTATTATAGCTTCATTACCAACTATGGTTTGATGCATTAAAACATGGTTTAAAACACTTCCTAATGAATATTTTGTATTGTTGTCTTGTGCAGCCATTTCTACTGCTTCAGATATAGCAATGCCTAAGCTTCCTGTGTTATTTGGATCTTTTTCCAGAATTGCTTTACCAGTTGGAGTCCGATTTGATGGACTTGCATAACAGTTTGCACCAAAAGTTTGCATAATCATTTTTCTGTATGGTTTTTGTTCGTAGCTTACTTTAACCATATAAACATCAAGCTCGATTTTAAAAATCGAACATGCAAAAGCAAGTGAACTTCCCCATTGACCTGCACCAGTTTCAGTTGTAATTTTTTTTGTTCCTTCTTCTTTATTGTAAAAAGCTTGAGCAACAGCAGTATTAGGTTTATGACTTCCTGTAGGACTTACACCTTCGTATTTATAATAAATTTTTGCAGGAGTATCTAAAGCTTTTTCAAGTTTTCTTGCCCTGTATAATGGTGAAGGTCTCCATTGCTTATAAATTTCCCTAACTGGTTCTGGAATTTCAATTTCTCTTTCTTGCGAAACTTCTTGGCCAATAAGTGCCATTGGAAATAATGGAGCTAAATCATCTGGCCCAACAGGTTTATGTGTTCCAGGATGTAAAACTGGAGACAGAGGTTTTGGAAGGTCTGCAGCAATATTATACCAAGCTTTTGGCATTTTGCTTTCTTCTAGTAAAAATTTAATTTTATCAGACATTTTATTTTTATGATAGTTTGTTATGTATAGAAATTAAAATCAAGTATTAATTGTAATGATAGAATTGAAAAAAGAAGTAATAAAATATGCTCAAAAGCTTAATAGCACAAATTTATCACCTTTAAGATCAGGAAATGTTTCGGTAAGAGCAACTCAAGATGGAGTTGAGGGATTTCTTCTTACTCCGTCAGGAAAGAGGTATGAAACATTGATACCTGAAGATATAGTTTTTTTAGCTTTAAAAGAAAAATACGATAATCTTAAATTATTTAATACAGGACTTAATCCTTCATCAGAATGGAGATTTCATCAAGATATTTATTTAAAAAAGATTGAAGCAAAAGCCATAGTTCACGCACATTCTCCAAATGCTACAGCAGTTTCTTCACACGGAAAATCAATTCCTGCTTTTCACTATATGGTAGCATTAGCTGGTGGAGACGATATTAAATGTTCAGAATATGCAACATTTGGAACTGACGAACTGTCAATAAATATTCTTAAAGCCTTAGAAAAAAGAAAGGCCTGTTTAATGTCAAACCACGGACAGGTTGCATTTGGTACAAATTTAAAACAAGCATTTGAACTTGCAGAAGAAGTAGAAAATATTTGCCATCAATACATAATTGCTTTAAAAATTGGTAATCCAAAGATTCTCTCATGGGCTGAGATGAATAAGATTTTGGATAAGATAAAGCATTACAAAAAAGCATAATTTTTTTGTAATAACTTAAGGGAGCTATGACAAAAGTAGGTGAGCATATAACATTAGATATTATTGGTACTAATAAGGAATATTCACCATCATTTTATGAAAAATTAGTTTATAAAATTGCAAAAAAATCAAAAGTTACTGTTCTAGGTATATCAAAACATAAATTTGAGCCACAAGGATTCACAATGGTAGCCTTATTAGCAGAAAGTCATATTAGTTTTCATACTTTTCCTGAAAAAGGAATTATAAGCTTTGATTTTTTTACTTGTGGAAAGGTTTCTCCATCAATAGCCTTAGATATAATTAAAAAAGAAATTAACCATAAAAGAATTGTTAAAAAGGAATTTAATAGAGACTCTCTAGGTTTATACGATGACATTTACAGTTCACCTGGCCAAAAAAAATATTATGTAGTTAAAAAATATTTAGAAAATTTTACGTCAAAAGTTGGTCAGCACATAGAAATTATTGATATTGAAGAGTTTGGTAAATCATTATTCATAGATAACGAACTACAAGTTGCTGAAAAAGATGAGCATCTTTATAGTTCTACATTTGTAAATTCAGGAATGAAGCTAAGTAAGAAAAAAGATAATGCAGCAATAATTGGAGGCGGAGACGGCGGTGTTGCGAGAGAATGTATTAGTCAAAATTTTAATTTTATTGACTGGTATGAATTGGATCCAGAAGTAGTAGAGGTTTGTGATAAACATTTGTCTAAAGTAGGCCAAAGAGCTACAAAGAAAAATTCTGTGAAATGTATATGGGGAGATGCGTTTGAAAGTATAAAAAAAATTGAAGATAATAAATATGATAAAATATTTGTGGATTTAAATGACGATCAATACTGTATAGACCTTGCGGCTAAAAATATAAAATCAATAAAGAGAATTTTAAAATCTAATGGTACTATAACGGCTCAAGTGGGAAGCCAAGACAAAAAGCCTAAACAAGTTAGAAATTGGTTAAAATTGCTTAATAAGAACTTTGGTAATGCTGAATTAGATAGAGTCTACATACCAAGTTTTGACTGTAGTTGGAATTTTGCCTCGTCAATAAACAATTAATTTATCTTTTTAAATCTTCAAATTTGTGGAATAATCTAACTTATATTTTTGGAGGGAAAATGAATATAATAAAAAGATTCAGCTTAGGTTTATTGATAAGTTTGTTTTTATCAATATCTGCTAACGCTGACAAAATAAGAATAGGTACGGAGGGAGCTTACCCACCTTGGAATTCAAAAGATGCTTCAGGCAAACTAATTGGATTTGAGGTTGAGTTAGCTTGGTCGCTTTGCAGATATATGGGGAAACAATGCGAAATTGTTGAACAAGATTGGGATGGAATGATTCCAGCGCTCATAATGAGAAAGTTCGATGCAATTATGGCAGGAATGTCTATTACTGCAGAAAGACAAAAAGCAATTAGTTTTTCACAAGGTTATGCTGATGAAGTTGCTCAATTAGCAGTGATGAAAGGATCTAGTTTAGAAGGTATGGATACACCATCGGGTATAAATTTATCTATAGGCGGATCAGATGTTAAAAAAGCTCTTAAAACCTTAACAGGAGCTCTTGCAGGAAAAACTGTTTGTGTTCAAACAGCTACAATTCACCAAAACTTTTTAGATTCAGGTGACGTTGGTAAAGTAAATGTTAGAACTTATAAAACTCAAGACGAAGTAAACTTAGACTTAGCTTCAGGAAGATGTGATGCTGCATTAGCTGCTGCAGTTGCATTCACTGATTATGCTGAAAAATCAGGCAAACCAGTTGTACTTGTAGGCCCAACTTTTTCTGGTGGCGCTTTTGGTAATGGTGTTGGAGTTGGTATTAGACAAGATGATACTGAGCTATTAAAAGCTTTTAACAAAGCCATTGATAAAGCTAGAAAAAATGGAGACATTAGCAGAATCGCAACTAAATGGTTTGGTTTCGACGCTTCTATGTAATTAATTTTAGATTTGGCGACTATACTATATAGTCGCCAGTCTGTATGGAACTTCTAGCATTTGGAAAAACTGGTTGGGGAGACGAGCTTCTTATTGCTACTCTAATGACTATAGCTGTTTCAATAACAGCAATGTTGATAGGTTTTCTTTTTGCTTTAATATTTACTCCACTCAAACTATCAAAAAATAAATTTTTGAATATTGTTGGAAATTCTTACACTACTGTAATCAGGGGAGTTCCAGAACTATTAGTAATTTATTTATTTTTTTTTGGAGGAAGTGGCGCAGTTATGTATGTAGCATCAATTTTTGGTTATAACGAGTATATAGAAATTAATGCATTTATAACTGGTTCTTGTGCCATTGGAATCATTTCAGGTGCATATTCTACCGAAGTTTTTAGGGGAGCTATTCAATCAATAGATAAAGGACAATTTGAAGCTTCTAAAGTTCTAGGAATAAAAAAAAATATACAATTTTATAAAGTTGTTTTGCCACAAATGCTTAGATTAGCAATTCCAAATTTGAGTAATGTTTGGCAAATTACTTTAAAAGATACGTCACTTATTTCTGTTACTGGATTAGTAGAAATAATGAGACAATCTTATATAGCAGCAGGGTCAACACGAGATCCTTTATTTTTTTACTCATTTGCAGCAGTTTTATATTTGTTGCTTACATACTTTAGTATGAAATTAATAAATAGATTGGAAGTTAAATATAGTAGGGGATATTGATGGATTTTGAATTAATGATTAACAGTTTTCCAAAGTTGCTAAATGCCACTTTTATTACATTAAAATTATTATCAGCATCACTATTTTTTGGATTATTTATTGGACTTCTATTTGCAGTCTTAAGATTGAACAAAAATCCAATTATAAATAAATTTGCTTATGGCTATTCTTATGTATTTAGAGGAACCCCGCTTTTGGTACAAATATTTATTATTTATTTTGGATTAGGCCAGATTGAATATTTAAGATCAACAATACTGTGGGTTATATTGAAAGAGCCTTATTGGTGTGCAATCATTGCTTTTGCATTGAATACAGGCGCTTACACTTCTGAAATTTTACGATCAGCCTTTCAAACAATTAAACCTGGATTTATTGAAGCTGGAAAAAGTTTGGGAATATCAAATAAAATAATATTTTATAAAATACAAATTCCAATAGCAATTAGACAGTCATTGCCTGCATATGGTAACGAAATCATTTTAATGCTTAAAGGGACATCTTTGGCAAGTACTGTAACTTTAATGGATCTTACAGGTGTAGCAAAATATATAATTTCAACAACATTTAAACCTATTGAAGTTTTTATTGTAGCTGGAAGTATTTATTTATTTATGACTTTTTTGATACATAATTTAATAAAATTTTTGGAAAAAAAATATAGTTATTAATAATTCGTATATTCTTTAATCTCTTTGATTTTTGAACCAGTATGATTATTTATTTCTAATTTAATTTTTCCTCTTTCGTCATTCAAAAAATGGATATCTCTTGATACTTTGATAAATTTTTCACCAAAATCTGAGTTTTTTTCACATAATCTTTTTTCGTTTTCTATATTCCAAAGTTTGTTATTTATTTCTTTTAAAGATTTGAAAAGATTATTAAGTTTTTCGTCAATTTTAACCTCTTTTTCAAATTGATTCTTTAAAATGACATATTCATCATTTATAAACTTAATTTTTTCAGCATCCTTAATGTTATTTTTTTTAATTTCTAAAATAGATACTTTATCCAAAAGTTCACCAATTGATACTTCAACGAGAATTTTATTCATAAAAAATTATAGTATGTTAAATTGTTAAAAATATGTCCAACATTTTAATTATCAAGCATGGCTCTTTAGGTGATATAGCCCAAGCAAGCGGTGCAATTCAAGATATTTTTGAAAATCATAAGAATGATAAAATATATATATTAACAACCAAGCCTTATTTGGAATTATTTAAAAAAAACCCATTCATACATGATGTTATAATTGATAAGCGTCTTTCGAGATTTAATTTAATATATCTTTTTACTTTAATGAGAAAAATAAAAAATCTTAAAGTTTCAAAAGTTTTTGATCTACAAAACTCATCAAGAACTAATTTTTACAAAAAAATATTGTTTCCAAAAGCAAACTCAAACATTTGGTCTAGTTCCGAAACAACACTACCTAAAGATAATAATAAAGCAGATTTTGATAAAAATCCGGTATTAGATAGATTTGACCATCAATTAAAAACTTCAGGACTAAAAACGAAACATACTATGAAACCTGATTTTAATTGGTCCTGTAATGATATAAAAAATATAAAAGATAAATACAATCTTAACAAATTTATTTTGTTACTTCCTTTTTGTTCACCACATTTGTCACATAAAAAATGGCCTTATTATAATGAATTAATAAGATTAATTAAAAATAATTATCAAGATCAATTTAATATTGTTGTAGCACCGGCGCCTCACGAAATAAATGAAGCAAAAAACATAAATGCTATTTGTGTTTTAGATGATGATAAAGCTTTGAACATATTGCAATTATCAACTTTAATTAAAGAAAGCTCCTTCGTTATAGCCAATGATACTGGTCCAGCGCACATGGCTGCTCATTTAAATGTTAAAGGATTAACTTTATTTGGTTCACACACTACTGCAAAAAAAGTAAGTATTGAAAGAGATAAATTTAAAGCTATTCAAGTTTCAGATTTAAATAAACTTAGTGCTAAAAATGTTTTTGAAAGAATCGTAAATGAAATATAAATATAAAGCTTTTTAAAATGAAAAATAAAATCAAATCTATCTTATTTATAATAATATCAATCCTTGCCTTATGGTTTGTCAGAAATCAATACAGTGATTACAATATTAGTAAGACAATTTCTGCTTGTATAGTTGCTCAAAAACAGACATCAGAAACATTCAATCCAAAAGAAGCGAAAGAGTACTGCGAAGCAAAATTAAAAAAAAAATAATCTATTCTTCCCATAACAATTCAGATGGAGGAGATTTAGAATATTTAAACTTTTCAAAAAAGTAGCCAGCTTCTTTAAAAATAATTTCAATATTTTTTTTATCCAATAATTTTTTTGGTTTATAACTATTATCATTTTTTTTAAACTTAAAATCATTTAGTATATACTTATATTTTTCATTTATTTTTAATTCTTTCATTAAATTTTTTAAATCTGACTCTAAGTTTTCATAAAACAGATATTTGTTAATGCTATATTCATTCTTCTCATTGATGATGATTTTTTTCTGATAATAAAAATTTTTACTACAATTTTTTACATATTCATCAAAATTTCTTTTTATCTCTTGTTTTGACTCATCGCTTCTGTAGATTTTATTTTTTTTTAAATTATGCCAATAAAATTGACTTATTAAAAAGGAATAGGGATTTCTTATTATGCAAAATTTAAGATAATTTTTGACAATATGATTCGGAAAATACTTGTTTATTTCACTAATAGAAGAATGATCGTAAAAAATATGTTTTTTTTTAAAGCTGGTTGTTTTTTTATTAAAAAAATCTTTAATAAAATTTCCTATAAATTTTAGACCTAAAGAACTGTATGTTTTTTCATAATTTTGAGCATTTCTTAGATTTAATCTTTTTTTTACTTGTTCTTCATCCTCATATAGGGGCGAAATAACATCATTATCTTCACAAAATTGTGACAAAAAGCATTCAACGGAAGTTCCAGCAGTTTTTCCAGTTCTAATAAATATAAATTTGTATTTATGATTTAAAATCAAAAAAAGCCCTTAATTTAAAAATTATAACAACATTTTTAGTTTTTTAAAGAATAACGAGGTCTAGTTTCATCTTGCCAAGTCTTTCATTTCCTTTTTCATTAACAATATAAGTTTCACCTAAATTCATAGCTAGTTGATTTTCTGAGTCCATTAATATCATATGTATAAAAAAGACATTTCCAACTTCAATTACATATGGGTTATCAGCATATATCATAGGCCAATCCATCCAATTAGGTGAAAAAGTTGCACCAAGTGAATAACCACAAGCGTTCATTCTTGCTTTATTAAATCCTAAATTGTCAAAAGTTTTTGCGTGAACATCAAAAACTTCACCAATTTTATTTCCTGGTTTTAATTTATTTTCACAATTTTTTAGCGCTTCAATGCAAGCTTCATGCATTTTGAAATGCTTAAGGTCAGCTTTACCAATAGGTATTGTTCTAAACATTGCTGAGTGATAATGTCTGTAGGTTCCAGCCCATTCGATAGTTAGCTGATCTGGATTTTTTAAAATTTGTTTTTCTGATTGATAACGACATAGAAGTGCATTCTTACCTGAGCCAATTATAAATTCATTAGCAGGAAAATCTCCACCTCCTTCAAATATAACTCTATTCATCTCGGCTAATATTTTAGACTCGCTAACACCAGCTTTTGCATATTTCCAAGCTTCATCCAAAGCTTTATCGGCAAGCTCTGCAGCTTTTCTTGCATAAACAATTTCTTCTTTTGATTTAACTACTCTTAACTTAGTAACTAAATTAGACGTGTCTTCCGTAGAACAATAATCTTTAAGTGATTTATTAAGTCTTAAAGTATTTTGTCCGGTTAATCCGTAAGCATCATATTCTATTCCTAATTTTTTTCCTTTAAGATTTAATTCATCCAAAATGACTTTAAGATCATCAGTAGGATTAGAACTATCTTTATCAACCCAAATTCTAATATCTTCAATAATTGAAGTATTTTGTGCTTGCCGCAAGTCTGGAGCTCTAGTTAATAAAACAATATTTCCTTTTTGATCTAAAATTAGAGTTTGAAAAAAAACATAACCAAATGTGTCATATCCAGTTAACCAATACATAGACTCTTGTCTAAACATTAAAAGAGCATCTATATTTTGCCCTTTCATTGATTTTAAAACCCTTGCTTTTCTTGATGTAAATTCTTCTTTTGAAAAATGAAGACCCATTAATTTATATCCAATACAGTTGCTGGATCCAATCGAGTCCCAAACCAGTTTAATCTCACATCTAAATGAGGACCTGTAGATCTACCACTTGAACCAACCGTTCCAATTATATCTCCTTGCTTTACTATATCACCTTTCTCAACAAAGATTTCATTTAAATGCATATATAAAGTTGAAATACCATGACCGTGATCAAAAATTAAAGTTGCACCTGTAAAATATAAATCTTTTTCTGCTAAAGTAACTATGCCATCAGCCATTGCTTTAATGGGAGTTCCAAGATCGCCAGCAAAATCAATTCCATAATGTGGCCAGCGAGGTTTACCATTTAATATTCTTTGACTACCATAAACACCAGTGATTATTGCATTTTCTAATGGCAAAATGAATTTATCCTTAAAAAAATCTAAATCCGAATTTATTTCTCTTGCTATAGCTATTAGTTTATTTTCTTTTTTAATTCTTGCAAAAACTTCCTCTGGTGGAGTAACTTTTTTTTCCTCCAATCCATCAATTCTTTGAATATTATATTGTCTTTTTTGAACTTTTTTAATAATTTTATTTATATCACCATCTTTTTCAATTTGGATTACAACATCATATTTTCTTTCTCTATCTAATCCAAATGCAAAATATCCATCTTTAGAAACTTTGATTTTTCTTTTATCTATTTTAACTGTAGAACTTGGATCAGTTTTACCTATTATGTAATGTCCTTGAATAAACTTTCCATTAAACTCTACGGCATATGATTTAAAAGAAATAAAAAAAAATAATAAAAAAAACTTAATTATTTTGCTGTCCATCCGCCGTCTACTAATATAGAAGTTCCATGAATCATTGAAGCCGCATCAGATGCTAAAAAAACAACGGTAGATGAAATTTCTGACATTTCTGCAAATCTACCTAAAGGGATATTATTTAAAGTTTCTCTTCTAAATTTTTTATTTTTTAAGAATTTCTTTGTCATTGGTGTTACAACAAAAGTAGGGGCAACCGTGTTTACTCTTATATTATATTTTGCTAAATCCACAGCCATACCTTTTGTTAGACCTTCCAAGCCCCATTTATTCATATTATAAACACTTCTTATTGGTCCGCCCACATGACCCATTTGTGAAGACATATTGATAATTGATGCACCAATTTTTTTTCTATTTTTAAGTTTTATCATTTTTAATGCACACAATTGAGCTACATTAAAAGCTGCTATAGTATTTATCTTTACTAAATATTCCATATTTTTAGTTTTAACCTTTGTAAAATGTTCAGGAATATTATTTCCAGCGTTATTTACAAGAATGTCAATTCGTTGCTGTTGACTAATTATCGATTTTACTTGATTATAATTTGTTATATCGCAAGTGTATGATTTGCATTTTACTTTGAATCTTTTTATAAATTTTGCAACTAAATCTAAATCTTTTTTTGTTCTACTAAGAATAATTAAGTTACATCCTGCTTCCGCAAGAGCAATTGCGCAGGCTTTACCTAAACCTTTACCAGCTCCTGTTACTAGGGCATGCTTATTTTTTAAATTATATTTTTTTAAGTACATTTTTATAAAAATAGTTTTAAATCAGTATAAATCAATTCAATGGCAACAACCAGTATTGCAATTAAACCAAGCCATGCAATCCACCTATATTTTTTAATCCAGCCAGATATTAATGTAGCTCCAACGGCCATAATCGCAATTGATAAAAGTAAACCAAAAACTAAAAGAAAATAATGATCTTTAGCTGCACCGGCTACACCTAAGACATTATCTAAACTCATTGTAAAATCTGCGATTAAAACAGTGCTTATTGCTTTAAAAAAACTAGAATTGTCGACTTTAATATTTTGATGTTCGTCTAATTGTTTTTTAATTACATCTACATAAAGTTTATAAACTATGTAAAGTAATGCTAATCCTCCAATCAATCGTAATCCTTTGATTTGCAATAGATAGGCAGTTAATAAAGTAAGTATTATCCTTAAAACAACTGCTCCACCAATACCCCAGAAAATAATTTTTTTTCTTTGTTCAGCAGGAAATTGTGAAGCAACCATTCCTATAATAATTGCATTATCACCTGCTAAAACTAAATCTATCAAAACTATTTGGATAAATATTATGATTTGTTCGGACAACATCATTCGCTCAATATCATATCCGCGCCCTTTTCAGCAATCATAATTGTAGGAGCATTAGTATTACCAGAAGTAATGTTAGGCATGATTGATGCATCAATTACTCTTAAATTTTGAATTCCCTTTACTTTTAAGGAATCATCAACAACTGCCATATCATCATTACCCATTTTGCAAGTACCAACAGGATGAAAAATTGTTTGAGTAAAATCTGAACCTGCCTTAACTAATTCTTCATCATCTGTAATGTGGACCCCAGGTCTATATTCTTCAGGCTCATACTTTTTAAATGTTTCAGTTTCTAACATTATTTTTCTAACTATTTTTAAACCTTGAGCAGCAACTTTTCTATCTTCATCAGTAGATAAATAATTCATTTTGATTTTAGGATAAACTCTACTGTCATTGCTCACTATATTTATTTCACCTCTGCTCGTAGGTCTTATGTTAGCTACTGTTGGAGTAATTCCTTCAAAATTATGCATTGGAGTTACACCTAATATGTCTGTACTAACAGGCGAAACATGAAATTGTAAATTAGGCGTAGCTCTAGAGGCGTCACTTTTAACAAAACCACATACTTGGCTGGCACCCATTGTCACAGGACCACTTTGATTAATAATATATTCGAGCCCCATTAAAAATCTACCAAACAAACTCTCAACTTTTTTATTTAAAGACTTTAAATTTTTCACTTTGTAAACTGGTCGAAACATTAAATGATCCTGTAAATTTTTACCAACACCATTTAAGTTATGTACAATTTCTATCCCAAAATTCTTAAGTTTATGACTATCACCAATTCCAGATACTTGTAGAATATGTGGAGAACCAATTGAACCAGCAGATAAAATCACTTCTTTTTTAGCACCAACTGTATTCAGTTTATCACCTACGTAATAATTGACTCCTGTAGTTTTTTTTCCTTCAAAATTTATTTTTTGTACATGGGCATTTACAACAATTTTTAAATTAGATCTTTTTTTTACTGGATTTAAATAACCTTTAGCAGCACTACATCTTAACTTTAGGCCAAATTTATTAAAGCTTGTGGTGAACTGAAAAAATCCAATTCCAAAATTATTACCTGTATTAAAATCAATTGTTTTTGGAATTCCATACTCTTCAGCAGCATTTTGAAACTCATCAAGTAATTTTAAATTAATTTTTTTGTTCGCAACAGAAATTGGCCCACTATCATTATGAAATTCACTTTTACCCAATTCATTATTCTCTGACTTTAAAAAATAAGGCAATACTTCATCCCAACCCCAACCAGTATTACCTAATTGTCTCCATATATCGTAATCTTCTTTTTGACCCCTGATCCATAAAAGTCCATTGATTGAAGAACTTCCACCTAAAGTTTTACCTCTAGGATATCTTATTGATCTATTATTCATACTTTCATCTTTTTCAGTATGAAAACACCAGTCAACTTTTGGATTATGCATTGTTTTAAAGTAACCCACTGGAATATGTATCCATGGATAATTATCTTTACCACCTGCTTCCAAGAGCAAAACTTTATTGTTTGGATTTGACGAAAGTCTATTTGCTAAAACACATCCCGCAGACCCTGCACCAATTATAATGTAATCAAAATTTTCCATTTCTAGTTGAATAAATTTATTTATAATACTTATATAATGTTTTTTTACACTCATATTTATCAATTGTCACTTGTGTGAAGTTTATTTTTCTGAAATTATGCCGCCGTTAAATTTAACTAACAAAAAAGGGAAAAAATGAAAAAAATCATTTCAATGATATTTGCTGTTATTTTAGTTTCTGGTTTTGCGACTAGTGCTAACGCAGCAAAAACATTAAAGTGCCAAACTGTAATTAGCGCAAAAGCTGATGAAGTTGTAATGTTAAAAGACTTCACAGATACAGTAACTGCTCTTACAGGTGGATCACTTAAATTTGAAATCATGCCTGCTGGAACAGTAGTTGGAGTTAAAGAAACTTTAGATGCTGTAGACAAAGGTTTGATTGACTGTGGATTTGCTTGGACACACTATTGGTCAGGTGACCATCCAGCTGCCATGTTATTTGGTTCGCCAGTAGCAGGTGGTGGAGTAGGTATTGACAATTTAGCTTTCTTATCATGGTTCCAATATGGCGGTGGTAAAGAGTTATACGACCGACTATGGAAAGAAATGGGAAGAGACATCAAAGGATTTATGCTTCAGCCTGTTGGACCTGAAGCTTTAGGCTGGTTTCCAAAACAAATCAAAAATATGGATGACTTTAGAACTTATAAGTTTAGAACTCCTCCAGGAATTCCAGGACAAACATATAAAGATATAGGTATTGCATCAGTTGCTATGGGAGGTGGAGATATTCTTCCAGCTCTTCAAGCAGGAACAATCGATGCTGCTGAATGGTGTTGTCCAAAACCTGATATGGTATTCGGTTTCCAAAAGGTTTTAAAACACTATTATCTACAAGGACTTCACCAAGTGGTAGTTAATGC
>CACDDB010000006.1 GCA_902551445.1 uncultured Pelagibacteraceae bacterium
TAATTTTTCACGAAATAAAAAACTCAATAAAAAATAACATTAGTTCAAGAGGGTCTGTAGCAAATAGAAAATACATTATTTCCTTTTCGTTATTTACATTAATACCGTCATTATTAATCTCAATATTTTCACTTTTCATTTTTTCCTTTGCGTTAGAAAAATACTTTGATGATAAAATTACAACTGTTGTAAACAATTCATATGAGTTAGCTAAAAACTATGTTGATGAAAAAAGAAACAAGATAGAATCTGATATTGTGCTCGTTTCATTTGATTTAAATAAAAACCATAAAATTTTAAAAAATAACAAAAATAATCTACAAAACTTTTTGAACACACAAAGACTTTTAAGAGGTCTTGATCAAATTCACTTAATAAATAGTAACAAAGAAGTTTTAATTTCATCCTCTATTACTGAGTATATTCCTGTAGAGGATAAGGCGCTAGAAATGGTATTAAATGACGACAGACCTTTAAAAATTATTAATGCATTTGAAAACAAATCTGCTGCAATAATTAAACTATCTTCGTATGAAAATACTTTTTTATATGTAGTAAAATTTCTTGATAAAGAAATCTCAAACTATTTAACGGAATCTCAAGAAGCTAAAAATTTTTACTATACTGTGGAAGATAAAAGTCTTGGAATTAAATTTTCTTTTGCATTGATTTATATTATAATTGTTACACTGTTATTATTTTTATCTATAACTATTGCTATTAGATTTTCATCTAGATTTTTTATTTCTATCAATAATTTAATATCTGCTTCGAAAGACATTGGTAGGGGTAATTTAAATGCCAAGGTTCCTGAATTAAAAGCTGATAAGGAAATTGAAATTTTAAATAAAAATTTTAATGCTATGACTAGTCGTTTAAAGTTTCAGCAAGACAAATTATTAAATACAGAAAGACATGAGGCTTGGGAAAGCATTGCACGAAAATTGGCTCATGAAATAAAAAACCCTCTTACTCCAATTCAACTTACTATTGATAATTTAAAATCTAAATATTTGACAGAGGTGGATACCAATATAAAAGAAAAATATCTAAATAACCTTCAAACAATAAATAAGCAAATCAAACAAATTGAAAATTTAGTTAATGAATTTTCAGATTTTGCTAGAATGCCCAAACCTTTATTTAAAAAAAATGATTTGATTGAAATAATTAAGTCAAATATAGATTTGTTAAAAAAAATTGACATTACTATTAAAATTAATTTTAAGAACCCAAACGAAAAAATATTTTTTCTGTCAGATTATGAACAATTATCAAGAGTTTTTTTGAATCTTATTAAAAACTCAATAGAGAGCATTCAAGAAAAAGTTAAAAAAACGAGCAATATTAACAAAATAATTGATATAGAAATTACTGAGATAAGAGACTATATAACAATTAATATTATCGATGATGGTATTGGTTTTAGTAATATAGATGCAAAAGAATTAATTAAACCATATTTTACAACAAAACAAAAAGGAACAGGATTAGGTTTGTCGATAGTAAATAAAATTATTAATGATCACAATGGATCAATTGAGTTTGAAAACTCTCACAATGGTGCAAAAGTCAAAATAATTTTGAACAAAACAAATGTCAGCTGAAATATTAATAATTGACGACAATCCCGATATTAGAGTTATCTTAAATGAGTTAATTCAAGAAGCTGGTTATAAAACTAGATTAGCAGCAAATTACAATCAAGCATTATCAGAAATTGATAAAAAATTACCCGAAGTAGCAATAATAGACGTCAAGTTAGATAAAGGCGATAATGATGGTATTGAATTATTAAATCATATTAAAAAAAAAAATAAGGATATACCTGTTATTATAATATCTGGACATGCAAACATAGAAATGGCTGTAAATTCATTAAAGTCTGGTGCCTTTGAATTTATTCAAAAACCTTTCGATAAAGAGAGACTTATGAACTTTGTAAATAGGGCTGTTGAAAACTATAACTTAAAAAATGAAAATAAAAATCTCCAATCTAAACTTTTTCACTCATATGATTTAATTGGGAAAAGTCAAAATATAAGTTCCATAAGAGAACAAATTGAAAAGCTATCATTGTCTGATAGTAGAATTTTTATTTCTGGTCCGACTGGCACAGGAAAAGAATTAATAGCAAGAAAAATTTATAAAAAATCCAAGAGAAATAAAGGTCCGTTCATTATAATAAATGGAGCATTGCTTGACATAAAAAAATATGAGGAAGAACTTTTTGGCGAAGAAAAACCAGATGGATCTATTTCATATGGTGCATTAGAGAAAGCAACTGGAGGAATTTTATTAATTGATGAAGTTTCAGAAATTCCATTAGAAACTCAATCTAAGATATTGAGAGTCGTTATTGATCAAAAATTCAAAAGAACTAATGGAAACCATGATATTAAAGTTGATGTTAGAATCATCTGTTCTAGCAGTAAAGATATTAAAAAAGAAATTAAAGAAGGAAATTTTAGAGAAGATCTTTATCATAGACTAAATGTATTCAATATAAATATTGAACCTTTAAACAAAAGAATTGAAGATATACCGCTTTTAGTAGATTACTTTTCTGAAAAAATCTGTGATTTGTATAAAATTAAAAACTTTCAAATAAGTGATAACAACTATCTTTTAAATTATAGTTGGCCTGGAAATGTTCGAGAATTAAGAAATCTAGTAGAAAGAGTAGCTATACTTTCACCAGGAAATGACTCAAATAAGATTTTAGAAATAGTTAAAGAATCATTAACAAGGAATAAAGATGAAAACTTTTCCGTTACTGATACACTTTCAGTACCTTTAAGAGAAGCTAGAGAAACTTTTGAAAGAGAGTACCTTATCTCTCAATTAAAAAAAAAATGCTGGGAATATTTCTAAAACTGCCAAATTCGTAGGTATGGAAAGATCTGCTCTTTACAGGAAACTTAAACTACTTGGAGTAAAAGATTTAAATTAATGAATATTATTATATGTGGAGCTGGCAGAGTAGGCTTTACTATTGCCAAATTGCTCACAGAACAAGACCATTCTGTAACAATAATCGACCAATCTAGTGAAGATATACAAAAACTGAACGAGTCCTTGGACGTAAAAGCAATAGTTGGCAAAGCTACTTATCCATCAATACTCGAAAAGGCCGATGCAGCAAATGCTGATATGATTATTGCAGTAACTAAAAATGATGAAATTAATATGCTGATTTGTCAAATCGCATATACTGTTTTTAACATACCAAAAAAGATTGCAAGAATTAGATCTCAAGACTATCTAAATCCAAAATTTTCTAAAGTTTATAATAAAGAAAATTTGCCAATCGATGTCATTATTTCTCCCGAATTAGAAATAGCAAAATCAATTCTAAGAAAACTAGAAGCTCCAGGCGCATTAGATAATGTTCCTTTTGCTGAAAATAAAATAAGACTTATTGAAATTTCCATTGATGAAAAATGTCCAATTGCAGACATAAAATTAAACGATTTAACAAAAAGATTTCCCGATCTTAATGCTAATATTTTAGGAGTAGTAAGAAAAAATAATTTTATAATGTTAAAAAAAAATGATGTTATGAAAATTGATGACAAAGCATATGTTTTGATAAACTCCTCTCAGATGCAAAAAACTTTGGAAGCATTTGGACATAACGAAAAAATTTCTAATAAAATATTAATTATAGGAGGTGGAAATATAGGTTTTAATCTTGCAAAAAATATTGAACAAAGTTTTGAAGATGCAAGATTAAAAATTATTGAAAAAAATAAAGAAAGAGCAAAAGAAATTGCTAATGAATTAAATAATACGATAGTTATTAACGGTAATGGTTTAGATGAAGACGTTTTAAATGAAGCTAATCTTGAAGAAGTTGAAACAGTTATAGCTTTAACTAATGATGATGAAGATAATTTAATGATTAGTGTTTTAGTTGAAAAATTTTCTAAAAATAAAAGAACTATGGCTTTAATAAATAAACCTAATTACTCATTGTTGCAATCTTCTTTAAAAATTGATGATTTAATTGATCCTCGTATGAATACTGTTTCAAGTATATTAAAACATGTTCATAAAGGTACTATTGAAAATGCTTACACGATATTAAATGGCGAGTATGAAGTCATTGAAGCTGAAATTATTGAAACTTCTGAATTGATAAATAAAGAATTAAAAAATACTGATTTACCAGACGAAATCAGAATAGGAGCCGTATTAAGAAAAAATGAAGTTATAATTCCTAGATCAAATTTTATATTTAAGAAAGATGATGTAGTAGTATTAATGGCTAAAAGAGATTTTTTGCCAGTTGTTGAAAATATGTTTAGAATAAGTTCAGTATAAATAAAATGAATCGTTTTGGTTTTATTTATATTGGTTGTTTTTTTTTACTTATATCATTTTTTTCTTTTTTAAATATAATTTATTCTTACTACTTCAATCTTTATCTAAACATAGATGCTTATTTATATTCATTAATCTTATCTTTAATTATTGGTTTATCTTTATTTTTTACAAAAAAAAATGATAATAAAATTTCAATATATGAAAAAATTATTATTGTTCTAATAGGATATATAACAATACCAATATTAATATCTGTACCCTACTATCTAAGCATCTATAATATTTCATTTTTAGACTGCTATTTTGAGTCAATATCTGGTTTTACATCTACTGGATTTTCAATATTTACAAACATTAGGCATTTGGATGAAAGTTTAATTTTATGGAGATCGTCATCACAATGGATAGGTGGTATTTATTTTTTATTTTCAATTATTTTATTAATAGATGTTTTTGATGATAATTTAAAAAAATCTTTAACAAATTTTTTATCTTTTAATATAAATGAAACAATTAAACAGTCTTTTAAGATTTTTATTTTATATTGTGTTTTAACTTTAATATTATTTATAATTTTAAAAATAATTGACATTAGAACATTTGACTCATTTAACCTGTCTATGACAATTATATCTTCAGGTGGTTTTATTCCGGTAAATAATATTGAATCTATATTAAATACAACGTTTAAGGAAATTGTATTTTCCTTGTTGTTATTAACTTCTTTTTTTAGTTTGTTCTTATCCTACAATTTAATATTTTTAAGTAAAAAAAACTTGAATTTTTTTACTGAAGATTTGTATTTAGTTATCTATTTTTTTATATTAATTTTTATATTTTTTGTATTTTTAAACAACGAATCTAATTTTTCTATAACTTTATTGTCTTTAACAAGTAGTATTTCTAATGTAGGAATTTCAAATAGTAATATCTCTTCTAACCTTTATTTTATTTTTTTAATACTAGTAATAATTGGAGGTTCTTTTTTTTCAACAAGTTCTGGAATTAGATTTATTAAAATACATTCATTAATCAAGTATTCTTTTAATGAGCTTCTTTCTCACGCTAGACCCAAGCATGTTTTTGCTAACAAACTTACTTTTTCTGATAAAAATTTAAATCAATCTGACATTAGCAAGTATTTTTTATCTGTTGTAATTTTTATTATTTGTTTATTATCAATTACCTTAATTCTAACTTTTTTTAATAACAATTTTGATGAATCATTTAAAATCGGAATATTAACAATCATGAATACCGTTAATTCATCAATGTATGGATTAAAAGATTATAGTTTTTATAATTTAGACATATTTTCAAAAAGTACTCTTATGCTGTTTATGATTATCGGCAGAGTTGAATTATTAACATTAATAATATTATCTAAAAAATTTCTTTTCAAAAATTAAATTAGTATTATAAGGTAGTCTCTTTGCGCCCTTAGCTCAGCTGGATAGAGCAACGGTTTTCTAAACCGTGGGTCGGAGGTTCGAATCCTTCAGGGCGCGCCAAAAATTGCACCATTTTGGACATTATTTACCATTGAAGACACTTTAAGTTTCTGCTTTACTTGTGAAGTTCAAATTTAATTTTGAATTATTTGTTAACAAATAAATAAACAAAAATGAGGAATAAATAATGTTTAAAATAATAAAACAATTGACTTCTGTAGTTGCTTTATTTGCTGTTCTGTTTACTTTTACAACAGAGGCAATGGCGGCTAAGAAATCAAAAACTCTTAAAAACACTCAGAAGAAAGGTTTTGTAAGATGTGGTGTTTCTCAAGGTCTACCAGGATTTTCAAATGCTGATGCATCTGGAAATTGGACTGGTGTTGACGTTGATGTATGTAGAGCTGTTGCTGCTGCAGTACTAGGTGATGCGAACAAAGTTAAGTTCACTCCATTAAGTGCTAAAGAAAGATTTACTGCTTTAACATCAGGTGAGATTGATATTTTATCAAGAAACACTACCTGGACTCTTTCTAGAGATGCTGACATTGGTCTTACTTTCGTAGGAGTAAACTTCTATGACGGTCAAGGCTTTATGGTTAGAAAAAATTCAGGCTATTCATCTGTGAATGATTTCAAAGATGGAATTTCTGCATGTACTAACCTTGGAACGACAACTGAACTTAACATGAGAGACTTCTTTAATTCTAAAGGAATTTCTTATGAACCAGTAACTTTTGAGAAAGCTGATGAAGTTGTTGCAGCATATGACGCAGGAAGATGTGATACTTACACTACTGATAAATCTGGATTAGCTGCTCAAAGAATTAAACTAAGTTCTCCAGATGACCACATAGTATTACCTGAAACTATTTCAAAAGAGCCTTTAGGCCCTGTTGTTAGGCAAGGTGATTCTGTTTGGGAAGATATCGTAAGATGGTCATTAAACGTAATGATCGAAGCTGAAGAATACGGTGTAAATTCTGGAAACGCAGATTCAATGAAAACTTCTGATAACCCAGCAATCAAAAGATTGGTTGGAGCAGAAGGCGAGTTAGGAGCTGCTTTCGGTTTAGATAATGACTGGAGTTTAAGAATTATCAAACAAGTTGGTAACTATGGTGAAAGCTATAAAAGAAATATAGCAGACACTGGTATTCTGCCTGATAGAGGTCCGAATGAATTATGGACTAAAGGTGGAATTCTTTACGTACCACCAGCAAGATAATTAGTATCTAATAAACTTTAAAAAGGGCTAGATTTTTCTAGCCCTTTTTTTTATTATGCTTTCAATCGATTTATGAATTTTAAGCTTAAAAATATATTACCACAATTAATTACATTATTAGCTGTAATTCTTGTTTTTGGTTTTTTTGCTTACAATGCCCAAGTCAATATGGAGAACAGGGGAATTGAGTTTGGTTTTGGTTTTTTATCACAAGAATCTTCTTTTGATGTTCAATTTTCATTAATTGATTATGATGGCTCACATTCATATGCTAGGGCATATTTAGTTGGTTTACTAAATACACTTTTGGTAGCATTTATAGGGATTATATTATCAACAATACTTGGTGTCATTGTAGGTATAGCTCGTCTTTCATCGAATTATTTAATTGAAAGGACTGCTGCTTGGTATGTAGAATTTTTTAGAAACATACCATTATTATTACAAATATTTTTTTGGTATTTTGCTGCTCTTAGAGCACTTCCACTACCACAAGATACCGAACCGATGTTTGGTGTTTTTTTCTTAACAATTAAAGGATTATTTATACCTAGCTTTGTATGGGAAAATTTAGATATATTTATTTATTCAGTAATTGCAGCAATAATTTCTATTACTGTAATAAGAATTTATGCAAGAAAATTACAAGAAAATGAAGGAAAACAATTGCCTGTTTTTTCTATATCAGTTTCTTTGTTTATATTTTTACCTTTATTAACTTTTTTAATTGGTGGTGTTTCATTAGATCTTTCAGTACCTGAATTAGAACAAATGTCCAATACTTCTTTTAAATACAAGGGTGGTCTTGGTATACCTCCAGAACTTATAGCTTTAACACTTGCTTTAGGTTTATATACAGCAACGTTTATCGCAGAATGCGTTCGAGCAGGAATTCAAGGTATTAGCAAGGGACAAAAAGAAGCTGCTGCATCAATTGGTTTAACACCTAATCAGATTTTGAAACTGGTAATTATGCCACAAGCATTAAGAATAATTATTCCACCAACTACAAACCAATATTTAAATTTAACTAAAAACTCTTCTCTTGCTGCAGCTATAGCTTATCCTGACTTAGTATTAGTTTTTGCAGGTACTGCTTTAATGCAAACTGGTAGAGCAATAGAAATAGTCTCTATTACAATGTTCACATACTTATCAATAAGTTTGTCAATTTCAGTCTTGATGAATTGGTACAATAAATCAATAGCAATTAAAGAAAAATAATGAATAAAATAAATTTATTAAAACCAGATTTAAATAATCTTTATACTTATATGTATTCAGCTTATTTTTTAATTTTTATAAGCATACTGGATGTTTTTCTAAATGCATTTTTTTCTATAAATATAACATCTTTTTTACCCAGCTTTATTAGTTTTGTTTTACCATTAATATTGGGTCTTATAGGTTTGCATTTTTTAAGAATTGAATTTACTGGTATTAAAAATTTAGATTTACTTAATAAACATATTAATACAAATAACTTTAATGCATTTTTAACTCTTATAATTGTTTTTGTTATAATTAAATCAATACCTCCAATATTAAGTTGGTTTATTATAGATGCAAATATATCAGGTGATACTAAGGATGCGTGTACTGGTACCGGTGCTTGTTGGACTTACATTAAAATCTGGTTAAGAAGATTTGTTTATGGAATGTATCCAAATGATGAACAATGGAGAATAAATTTATCATTTATTTCTTTATTAGGGTTAGGTTCAATTGGTTATTTTGCTACTGAGAAATTTAAAAAATACTTAACTTTATATTATGTAATTATTTATCCATTTATAGCTTTTTTATTTATTTTCTTTTTTATTTCAGGAGGTCCTGTATTTTTTGAATTTTCATACGGAATAATAGCATTTGCTGGATCAATCATAGTTGGTTTTTTTATTCCTAAAAAAATAAAAATTTGGTATTTTTTATCAATACCAATAATTCTTTACATATCATTGAAATATTTTTTCTTTTATGAAGAATCTATAGATTTAGGTAAATTAGATGGTTTTAATTGGGTTGAAACTGGTGCTTGGGGCGGTTTATCTTTGACATTTATTGTTTCATTTTTTTGTTTAATTTTCTGTTTTCCTGTTGGAATGTTTTTAGCTTTAGGAAGGAGATCAGGGTTGCCTACTGTTAGGTTTATCTCAATAGGCTTTATTGAATTCTGGAGAGGTGTACCCTTAATAACTGTATTATTTATGTCTTCAGTTATGTTTCCAATGTTTTTACCAGAAGATTTTTTCATGGATAAATTAGTAAGAGTAATAATAGCTATATCTTTATTTGAAGCAGCTTATGTAGCAGAAGTTATAAGAGGTGGACTACAAGCTTTGCCAAGAGGACAATATGATGCTGCTAAATCTTTAGGTATGGGATACTGGAAAATGCATATTCTTGTAATTTTACCTCAGGCATTAAAATTAGTAATACCAGGTATAGCAAATACTTTTTTAGCTTTAGTTAAAGATACACCATTAATTTTTGTAGTAGGATTATTGGAACTTGTTGGTATGCTTAATCTAGCTAAAACTAATCCTGAATGGTTAGGTTTTGCAATGGAAGGATATGTATTTGCTGCTATAATTTTCTGGATAATTTGCTATGCTATGAGTAAATATAGTTATAATTTAGAGCTAAAATATAAAACTGAAAGATAATTAATGTCTGATCCTATAATCAAAATTGAAAATGTGAATAAATGGTTTGGAGATTTCCAAGTTTTAAAGGATATTAATTTAGAAGTTGAAAAAAATAAAAAAATAGTAGTTTGTGGACCTTCAGGTTCAGGAAAATCAACTTTAATAAGATGTATTAACAGATTAGAAGAGCATCAAAAAGGAAGTATAGTTGTTGACGGAACGACTCTTGATGAAAATACAAAAAATATAGAACAAGTTAGAGCTGAAGTCGGTATGGTATTTCAACAATTTAATTTATTTCCACATTTATCAATTCTAGATAACTGTACACTTGCTCCCATTTGGGTCAAGAAAATGCCAAAACAAAAAGCAGAAGAATTAGCAATGAAACAATTGGAACAAGTTCAAATTGCTGACCAAGCGCAAAAATATCCTGGACAATTATCAGGTGGACAACAACAAAGATGTGCAATAGCTAGAGCTTTGTGTATGGAACCTAAGATTATGCTTTTTGATGAACCCACATCTGCATTAGATCCTGAAATGATCAAAGAAGTTTTAGATGCAATGGTAAATTTAGCTAAAGCAGGCATGACCATGATAGTAGTAACACATGAAATGGGTTTTGCTAAAGAAGTAGCTGATGAAGTAATTTTTATGGATGAAGGAATGATTGTAGAAAAAGCTGTTACCAAAGACTTTTTTGCCAATCCAAAAAGCGATAGAACTAAGCTTTTTTTAAGTCAAATTTTATAATTATTCTAAATTTTGTATAATCCATTTCTTAAGATTATTGCGCTGTCAAGCCTATAAATTAAGATAAAAAAATAAATTTTAGGGGTTGCAATTTATTCTCATTTAGAGTTCAATTTGATTTTTTAAGAGGGGTCTTAATGGAAGAAAATTTTAATAAACACTTAGGTAACAAGCTTAAGCTTAGAAGATTAGCTTTAGGTCTAACACAAACTAAAGTTGCAAAGGCAATAAACGTAACATTTCAACAAATACAAAAATATGAAAAGGGAACTAATGGTGTAAGCTCTATAAGGTTGCTTCAGCTATCCAATTATTTAAAGGTACCTATTAGTTATTTTTTTGAAGATTATTCAGAATACTTAATTAACCTAGAAAAAACTAAAGAAGGGCACACAAGTATAAATTATAACTTTTTAATTAAATTATATTCTGAATTAAATAGTGAACAGAAAATTAAATTTAATAAAAATTTACAAACAGTTAGTATAGGAATTAATAAGGCAGTTTAATTTTTGGCTCCTCGGGCAGGACTCGAACCTGCGACCAATTGATTAACAGTCAACTGCTCTACCAACTGAGCTACCGAGGAATAAAAAAACAACTTACTTTTTTTTTAATCTAAAACAACACTTTTTTTTGGAGGCAACGCCCGGAATCGAACCGGGATACAAGGATTTGCAATCCTCTGCGTAACCATTCCGCCACGTTGCCATTTAAATTTACAATAAACCAATTTGGTTTATGTTTATATAATTGTTTTTTTGATTTAGTCTACGAATATTCACTATAATTTCATTATTGTTTATTCAAATGATTAATTTATAAACAAAAAATAGCTTATGATTAGTGATAAATATAACCACTCGGTAGTTGAAAACAAGATATACAGTTATTGGGAAAAAAATAATCTCTTTAAGCCTAAAAAAAATAAGAAAAAATTTTCTATAGTAATACCTCCTCCAAATGTAACTGGAAGTTTGCATATGGGACATGCTTTAAATAATTCAATTCAAGATTTATTAACTCGATATTATAGAATGAATAACTATGAAACACTATGGCAACCAGGAACTGATCATGCAGGTATTGCAACACAAGCACTTGTGGAAAAAAAACTTGCAGCCGAAAATATAAATAAAAATGATTTAGGTAGGTCTGAATTTATTAAAAAAGTATGGGAATGGAAAAACCAATATGGAGACATAATCATTAACCAGTTAAAAAAATTAGGCTGTTCTTGCGATTGGTCTAGAAATGCTTTTACTATGGATAAAAATTTATCTGAATCTGTTATTAAGGTTTTTGTTGATCTTTATAATAAAAAATTAATATACAAATCTAAAAAACTTGTTAATTGGGACACTGTACTTAAAACGGCTATTTCTGATTTAGAAGTAGATCAAAGAGAAGTGAATTCTAAACTTTATTATATTAAATATCCAATTGAAAATACAAATGAATATATAACAATCGCAACCACTAGACCAGAAACTATGCTTGGTGATACTGCAGTTGCAGTAAATCCTAAAGATAAAAGATACAAAAATTTTGTAGGTAAAAATGCCATTTTACCTTTGGTAGGAAGAAAAATTCAAATTGTAGCAGACAATTATGCTGATCCAGATCAAGGAACTGGAGCTGTCAAAATTACTCCAGCCCATGACTTTAATGATTATGAATTAGGAGTTAGAAACAAACTTAAAATTTTAAATATATTTACAGATGATGGAAAAATTAACAAAAATGCTCCAAGTGAATTTGTTGGCTTAGATAGATTCCAAGCTAGAAAAAAAATACTAAGTACTTTAATTGAAAAACAATTATTGGTGAAAGAAGAAAATATTAAAAATAAAGTTCCTTACGGCGATAGATCAAATTCTATTATAGAACCTTATTTGACTGAACAATGGTTTGTTGATGCAAAAAAACTATCAGTAAAAGCGAAAAAAATTGTAAAGTCAAATAAGACAAAATTTTATCCAGCCAATTGGTCTAAAACTTATTTTCAATGGATGAACAATATTGAGCCCTGGTGTATTTCAAGACAGCTTTGGTGGGGACATCAAATACCCGCATGGTATGGACCAGATAAGAAAATATTTGTTGGCAAAAATGAAAGTGAAGTTAAAAAAATTGCAAAAAAATATTATAGAAAAGATGTAAAATTATTTAGAGATCCTGATGTTTTGGACACTTGGTTTTCATCTGGTTTGTGGGCATTTGCTACATTAGGTTGGCCAGTAAAAAATGATTATGTTAAAAAATTTTATCCTACTTCTGTTTTAGTCACAGGATTTGACATTATATTCTTTTGGGTTGCTCGTATGATCATGTTTGGCATGGAGTTTTTAAACAAAGAACCTTTTAAAGATATTTATGTTCATGCTTTAGTTAGAGATGAAAAAGGACAAAAAATGTCTAAGTCTAAAGGTAATGTCATTGATCCACTTGAACTTATAGAAAAATATAGTGCTGATGCTTTAAGGTTTACATTACTTTCCATGGCATCTCCTGGAAGAGATGTAAAACTTTCTGAAGATAGAGTAAAAGGTTATAGAAATTTTTTAAACAAATTATGGAATGCTAATAATTTTTTACTTCAAAACCAGTGTTCATTTAAAAAAATTCAAAAAAAACCAAAAATTTCAATTAATATTAATAAGTGGATATATGCTGAACTGTTAGAAACTAAAAAAAAAGTTGAAAAAAACATAAAAGATTATCGTTTTGATGAAGCTGCAAGAAATTCTTATCAATTTGTTTGGCACTCTTATTGCGACTGGTATTTAGAGCTTATTAAGACTATTCTTTATTCTAATGATAAAAAATCTATTAAAGAAATAAGAGAAGTGTCTAGTTACATATTTAAAGAAATCCTTATACTAATGCATCCATTTATTCCATTTGTAACTGAAGAAATTTGGCTAAAAAACAAACTAGATAATTCAAAAAAAAATTTCCTTATGTTTACAAACTGGATATCAGGTAATTCAAAAAAGGACAAAGATTACAAAGATGTAAAAAAAATTATTAATATAATTTCTCAAATAAGATCCTTTAAAAATGAACTAAATGTAAGCCCCGGTTCATTTGTTGATGTATCTTTGAGTAAGATTAATGCAAATAATAAAACCTTCTTTGTACATAACAATAAAGTTCTCAAAAAATTAGGAAGAATTAATAATTTTTTTGACAAAGATAAAGAAAAACCTTCTGCAACAATAGTGATTTCTGGAGATATATTTAAAGTTTATTTTGAAGAAAATGTAGATTTAATGGTTATAAAAGAAAACTTATTAAATAAACAAAAAAAATATCAAAATGAATTAAATAAGATAAATTCTCGTCTTAATAACAAAGGTTTTATATCAAGAGCACCAAAACATATTGTTGATCAGGAGAAAACTAACTATAATAATTTGAAAAACGATATTAAAAAAATATCATTAACAATAAAGAATTTATAATGACAAAGTTTAATAAAAAAAAATTACCAAGTAGACATACATCATTAGGGCCAGATAAAGCACCACAAAGATCTTTTTATTATGCAATGAATTTAACCGAAAAAGATGTTGCTAAACCATTTGTTGGTGTGGTTTCTACATGGAATGAAGCTGCGCCTTGTAATATAGCTTTAATGAGACAAGCACAGTCTGTTAAAAAGGGTGTTAGTCTTTCAGGTGGTACTCCAAGAGAGTTTTGCACAATTACAGTTACTGATGGTATTGCTATGGGTCATGAAGGTATGAAATCTTCACTTATTTCAAGAGATGTAATCGCAGATTCAACAGAACTTACTGTAAGAGGCCATTGTTATGATGCTCTAGTTGGTGTTGCAGGCTGCGATAAATCTTTACCAGGATTAATGATGGCCATGGTTCGATTAAATGTTCCAAGTGTTTTTTTATATGGTGGCTCAATTCTACCGGGTAGATTTAATGGAAAAGATGTAACCGTAGTAGATGTATTTGAGGGTGTTGGAAAATACTCTTCCGGTAAAATGACTAAACATGCATTAAGAAAATTAGAATTAATAGCATGCCCAAGTGCCGGTGCTTGTGGTGGACAATTTACAGCAAATACAATGGCATGTGTTTCTGAGGCAATTGGTTTAGCTTTACCTTATTCAGCTGGCACACCTGCTCCTTACGAACAAAGAGACAAATATGCATTACAAAGCGGCAAAGCAGTAATGAATTTACTAAAAAGAAATATAAGACCAAGACAAATTGTAACTCGAAAATCATTAGAGAATGCAGCTACTATTGTTGCTGCAACTGGAGGATCTACCAATGCAGCTTTGCATTTGCCAGCATTAGCAAATGAGATTGGAATTAAATTTGATTTAATGGATGTTGCAAAAATATTTAAAAAAACACCTTATCTTGCTGACTTAAAACCAGGGGGAAAATATGTTGCAAAAGATATGTGGAAAGCAGGTGGCGTTCCAATGTTATTAAAGACACTTATGGACGGTGGTTATATACATGGAGATTGTATGACAGTAACTGGAAAAACTATGAGACAAAATTTAATAAATGTTAAATTTAATTTAAATCAAAAAGTTATGCGTAAATATACTAATCCTTTGTCACCTAACGGAGGTGTAGTAGGCCTTAAAGGTAATTTAGCTCCAGAAGGAGCAATCGTAAAAATTGCTGGGCTAAAAAAATTACAATTTACTGGAAAAGCAAGATGTTTTGATACAGAAGAGTCTGCATATAAAGCTGTTAAAAATAAAAAATATAAAGATGGTGATATTATAATTATTAGATACGAAGGACCAAAAGGTGGGCCAGGTATGAGAGAAATGCTGCAAACAACTGGTGCGATTTATGGCCAAGGCAAAGGGGAGAAAGTAGCTCTAATAACAGATGGAAGGTTTTCAGGTGCTACGAGAGGATTTTGTATTGGTCATGTAGGACCAGAGGCATCAGTAGGAGGACCGATAGCATTACTCCGAAATGGAGATATAATTGATTTAGATGCAAAAAAAGGAACTATTAACGTTCGCCTATCAAAGAAAGAATTATCTAAAAGAAGAAAAAAATGGAGACCAAAGAAAATAAACTTTGGTAATGGCACACTTTGGAAATATGCACAAACTGTAGGGCCTGCTTATTTAGGGGCACCCACACATCCTGGTGGTAAAAACGAAGTAAAAGTATACGCTGATATTTAATGAAAATAAGACCAGTTATTCTTTGCGGTGGAGCTGGAAAAAGACTTTGGCCGAAACAAAAAAAACATCAAGCAAAGCAATTTATTGATTTTGGAGGATGGTCGTTAATTCAAAAAACATTACAAAGAATAAAAAAACCAGTTTTTGATTATCCTATAATAAGTACAAATTTAAAATATTTAAAAGACGTCAGAAAATCTTTAAAAAAAAATAAAGTTAAGAAGTATAAAATAGTTCTAGAGCCAGCAAAGAAAAATACTGCTCCAGCTATATTATCTTCTGCATTAATTAAAGAGATACCTTTAAAACAACCTTTAATGTATTTTGCTGCAGACCATTTAATTGAAAAGTCTCATATTTTAAATAGATCAATTAATAAAAACAAATCTAATTTAGATGATCAAAATATATTTATATTTGGAATTAAACCTACTAACCCATCAAGTGAATATGGTTATTTTTTATCTAAAAAAATTAAAAAAAATGTTAACAAGGTTATAAAATTTATTGAAAAACCTAAAATCTCTAAAGCTAAACAAGTCATTAAAAATAAAGGTTATTGGAATTCTGGAATGTTTTATTTAAGAAAAGATTCTATAATTAATAACTTTAAAAAATATCAAAATAAAACTTATAAAAGCTGTTTAGAAGCAATTAACAAAGCAAAATATAGAAACAATACTTATTATTTGAATAAAAAAGCATTTTCTAAATCAGTAGAAAAATCGTTTGATTATGCAATTCTAGAAAAAACAAAGAAAATTAACGCTATTAAATTAGACATACCTTGGTCTGATCTTGGAAGTTGGAAAGAAATATCTAAGATTTATAAAAAAGATAAGGCTAAATATTTTAAAAAGAAGAATGTTTATTATAGGCCTTGGGGTAGGTATGTTAACTTATTTGAAGGAAAGAACTTTCTTGTAAAAGAACTTACCGTAAACTCTAAATCTTCTATAAGCTTGCAAAAACATCATCATAGATCTGAACACTGGATGGTTACTCATGGCAAACCTAAAATTACTATAAATAAGCAAAAATTTTTCAAAAAACCCGAAGAGTCAGTTTTTATACCAACTGGTGCAATACATAGAATCGAAAATCATTTTAAAGAACCTGTTAAAATTATTGAAGTTCAAACAGGACCCATATTAAAAGAAACTGATATAGTAAGATTTCAAGACATTTATGGAAGAATAAAATAATGAGTACAATTTCTTTAACTTTAAATGAAATTTATGATCTAGCCTATAAAACTCTAGTTTCTAACAATTGTGATGAAGAAACTGCAAATATTTTAGCTGATTTAATAATGAAAGCTGAAAGGGATGGATCATTATCACATGGATTATTTAGATTACCTGCTTATGTTGCTGGTCTTAAAAGTGGAAAAATAAATGGAAAAGCCAGACCTGAAATTAAAAAAATATCTAAAAGTGTAATTAAAGTATTAGGCAATAATTGTTTGGCCCCAATTGTATTAAGCATTGCTATTCCTGAATTAACAAAAGCTGCTAAAGAAAATGGAATAGCAGTTTTAGCTATCAATAATTCACATCATATGGCTGCTATGTGGCCCGAAACAGAAATGATTGCAGAACAAGGTTTAGTTGCATTTGCTTGTACTTCTTATAAGCCAGCCGTTGCACCTGCCGGTGCTTCAAAACCTCTATTTGGAACCAATCCAATTTCTTTTGCATGGCCAAGAAAAGGCAAGACCCCGGTTGTTTATGATATGGCTACAGCATCAATGGCAATGGGAGAAGTTCAAGTTGCTAAAAGAGAAGGTCACAAAGTACCTTTAGGAACAGGTTTAACCAAAGATGGAAAAGAAACTACTGATCCAGGAGAGATAGCTGATGGAGGTGTATTACTTCCTTTTGGTGGATATAAAGGATCAGGTATAGCAATGATGGTTGAATTATTGGCAGGTGCACTTGTTGGTGATAATTTTAGTTATGAAACCGCTGCAAAAGACACCAATGATGGCGGACCACCAAGTGGAGGTGAATTTATATTAGCTATTTCACCTGATAAATTGTCTGGAAATGATTGGGATAAACATTCAAGTGAATTTTTTGATAAAATGAAATCTATGGATGGAGTTAGACTTCCAGGTGAACGAAGACACAAGAACAGACTTAACAAAGGTCCCAGAAATATAAACAAAGAACTAGTAAATAAAATTAAATCTTTAAATTAACTCAATTTCAATTGGTGTATGATCAGACGGTTTTTCTCTACCACGAGGAAATTTGTTTATATTTACGTTTTTAACTACATTAATTAATGAATTAGAAACTAAAAAATGATCAATTCTCATACCATTGTTTTTTTGCCAAGCTCCACTTGTATAATCCCAAAAAGTATATCCTTCTTTGTCAGGATGAATATATCGATAAGCGTCATGAAAACCTAAATTAATTAATTCTCTCAATTTTTTTCTTACTTCTAATCTAAACAATGCATCATTTTTATAGCCTTCAGGATTATGGACATCTGTTTCAGAAGGAATTATATTAAAATCACCGCCTATAATTATATTACCATTTTTTTTAAACAAAGATTTTAATTTTTTTATTAAACTATCTAACCAGTAAAGTTTATAAGTATATTTTATTGTATCCACAGGATTGCCATTGGGTGTATAAATATTAATTAAAATAATAGTTTTTTTTTTGTGTTTTACTTCAGCAGACATTATGCGAGATTGTTTATTTTTATCATTAAATATGTCAGTTTGTATATTATTTAATTTATTTTTAGATATAATGGCAACACCATTATAGCTCTTTTGACCAAATACATAGTTTTCATATTTTGTAGATTTTATATCTTTATAAGGATAAGTTTCATCTGGTGTTTTTATTTCTTGCATCATCAATATATCGGGAGAAAACTTATTTAAATATTCTTTAATATTTTCAATTCTAGCCCTAACTGAATTTACGTTCCAGGAGCTAATAATCATTAAAGAGAAAAAGAAACACCACAACCACAAGATGATTTGGTTTGTGGATTATTTATTTTAAATGAATTACCGATTAATTCTTGAACATAATCAATTTCAGATCCTTTTAATAAGTCAGCTGAAGTCTTGTCTATCAAAATGTTTTCATATTTAAGATCTTCAGTATGAGGTTCTTTATCAAAAGAAAAATCATATTGAAAACCTGAACAACCCCCTCCTTTAATAGCGATTCTAAAAAAAAAACCTTTATCTTTAGTTGATAACAAATGATTTATTTGTTTTATGGCATTATCAGTAAATTTAATTTCTTTAATCATAAATAAACGCTGTTATTACTAATATAATATTTATTTACCAAGTTTAAAGTATGAAAAACTACAAAAAATTAGGCCTATTTAAAAGCAAAGGTAGACTTGTTAAAGAACCTTACAGTAAATATAGGTCACCTTTTCAAAGAGATAGAGATAGAATTATTCATAGTGCAGCTTTTAGAAGATTAAAACACAAAACCCAAGTATTTGTAAACACTGAAGGGGATCACTATAGAACAAGAATTACTCATTCAATGGAAGTAGCTCAAATTGCTAGATCAATAACTAGATATTTGAATTTAAATGATGATTTAGCAGAATCTCTAAGTTTAGCTCATGACCTAGGACACACTCCTTTTGGTCATGCTGGAGAACAATCTCTTAATGAGTGTATGATAAAAAATGGAGGTTTTGACCACAATTTACAAACGCTACGAATAGTAATGTTTTTAGAAAATAAATATCTTAAATTTGATGGTTTAAATTTAACTATTGAAACTTTAGATGGTCTATTAAAACACAATGGACCGATAAAAAACTATTCGGGAATAAATGAAATTATAGGTTTAAAGAATTTAAAAAATAAATTTAATTTATTAGAATATCCATCCTTAGAGGCACAAATTGCAAATGTATCTGATGATATAGCCTACAATAATCATGATATTCAAGATGGAATGAGAGCAAAGTTATTCACGTTAAATGACTTAAAAGAGATCAATTTTTTTAAAGATATAATTAAATCTCATAAAAAAAATATCAAAAGAAAAAATCAAGAAGTTTTGATATATCAAGTAATAAGAGATTCAATTAACTTAATGGTGCAAGATCTAATAAATACATCTATAAAAAATATAAATTCTTTGAAAATTAAAGATTATAATGGCATATATAATTCAAGAAAAAATATAGTTTCTTTCTCTAGTTCATTCATAAATGTTGAAAAAGAAATTAAACAATTTTTAAAATTTAAAATGTATAATAATAAATTTGTTTTATTAAAAAATAATAAAGGAAAATTAATAATAAAAAAACTTTTTAAAGAAATATCCAAAAAACCAAAAAAATATTTAAATAAAGATCAGTTAAAAAAGGGGAAATACAGAGCAATAGCAGATTACATTTCTGGTATGACAGACAGATATGCTATTAATTTGTATCGTAATATTAAATGAATATTTTTGAAATCTATCGAGAAAAAATAGTAAATTTATTAAAAGAACTTAGTAAAAAAAATATTTTACAACTTCCAGATAGTTTAAACAATATAAACGTTGATATACCGCCTGCTAAATTTGATGGAGATATATCTTCGAATGTGGCTATGATATTATCTAAACTTAATAAAAAATCACCCAATGATATTGCTAAATTAATTATAAATGAAATTAAAAAAGATCAAAACATTGAAAGTATTGCAGTAGAAAAACCTGGTTTTATCAATATCAAATTTAAAAAATCTTTTTGGTCAACATTTATATTGGATGTCGTAAAAAATTATAAAACTTATGGAATCAACTTAAAACAAAAAAAGAAAAGTTATTTAGTTGAATTTGTATCAGCAAATCCTACTGGACCACTTCATGTAGGTCATTGTAGAGGAGCTATTTTAGGAGATGTTTTATCTAATCTTTTATTATTTAATAAAAATAAAGTAAATAAAGAATACTATGTAAATGATTTTGGAGGACAAATTATTCATTTCACTAAATCTATTTATTTTCGAATTAGAGAAATCTTATTTAATGAAGAATTTCCAAAAAATGGCAAGGATCTTTACCCAGGAGATTATCTAAAAGATATTGCAAAAAATATTATTAAAAATAACAAAAAACTTAAATTTGATAATTTTAATGATATTTCAGAAGAGCTAACAAAGATTTCAGTTAACGAGTCCTTAGATTTAATTAAATTAAATTTAAAAAAACTTGGTATTGAACATAATAATTTTGCAAGCGAAAGGCAGATAATAATTAATAAAGAGGTTGAAAATGCTATAGAAAAACTAAAAAAGAATAATCTTGTCTATTTAGGTAAAATTAAAGCTCCCGAAGGTGAAGATAAATCAAAATGGATAGAAAGAGAGCAACTATTATTTAGATCAACTAATTTTGGAGATGACAAGGATCGTGCACTTAAGAAATCAGATAATTCGTGGACCTATTTTGCAGGAGATGTAGCTTACCACGAAAATAAATTAAACAGAAAATTTGATGTGCTTATAAATATTTTAGGCGCTGACCACGCTGGTTACATAAAAAGGATTACTTCTGCAGTAGAAGCTCTATCAGGTAAAAAAAACAAATTAATTTGCAAGGTTAGCCAATTAGTAAAGTTAATAAAAGATGGAAAGCCATTTAAAATGTCTAAAAGAAAAGGTGACTATATTATCGTTGATGATTTAATTAGTGAAGTTGGCAAAGACGCTACAAGATTCATAATGTTAAATCGAAGTAGTGACGTCGAACTAGACTTTGATTTTACTAAAGTAAAGGAAAAATCTAAAGACAATCCACTTTATTATGTTCAGTATTGTTATGCTAGAATTTCATCTGTTTTTAGAAATGTTGATAAAAATATCAATGAAGAGTTAAATATCAGTAAGTTTAAACATGATTATTCTAATGATGAAATTAAATTAATAAAAAAAATTTCTGAATGGCCAAAATGTATAGAGATTGCATCTAATAAGCTTGAGCCACATAGAATACCCACGTATTTATATGAACTATCATCAGATTTTCATTCATATTGGAATTTAGGCAAAGATGATAAATCAAAAAGATTTATTGATGAAAATAACAATATATCACAAGATAAGTTAATTTTTTTAAAATCTTTATCCTATGTCATTAAGTCAGGTATGAATATATTAGGTGTAGAAACACCAGAAAAAATGTAATGCTTAAAGAACTTAAATCATTCTTTTATTTAATTTTTATATTTTTTTTCTTATTTTTAAGTATCAAATATTATTTTTCTGACGAATATAAAAAAAAATCTTATAGAAACTTTAGTAATTTAGATGAAGATTTAATTTTGTATGGTAATAAACTACAAATTCTAGACAATGATACAAATAATATAATTCAATACATTGATAATAGTGATAATAAAAAAAAGAAAAAATTCTATCATTTCTGGGATTTACTTAAAAAGAATGATTAATAAAAGAAGAGCTATTATTGTAGGTTTAAAAGGCTATAAAATTACTACAAAAGAAATAAACTTTTTAAAAAAATATAGGCCATGGGGAATTATATTGTTTTCAAGAAATATAAAATCTATTACTCAAACTCAATTATTAACAAAAAAAATTAGATCTATATTTAAAGATAAAAATTATCCAATAATAATAGATGAAGAAGGAGGAAAAGTTTCAAGATTAAGAGCTTTTATTGATAATTCATTGTTTTCAGCTAAATTTTTTGGAAAATTATTTTATAAAAATAGAAAAAAATTTAATATTTATTATAAAGTTTATGTTAATCAAATTTGTCACTTACTAAATCTCTTAGGAATAAACATAAATGCATTTCCTGTACTTGACTTGTATAGAAAAAATTCCCATAATATCATTGGTAGCAGATCTTTTTCATCTAATGCAAACATTGTGTCAAAAATTGGTGACATATTCATAGATCAATTTCACAAAAATAGGATAGGAACTATAATAAAACACATACCAGGTCATGGACATTCAAAGGTGGATAGTCATTACAAACTTCCAATTATAAATAAGTCTTTAAAATATCTTAATACTCACGATTTTAAGGCTTTTAGAAATAAAAAAAGTTTTTTTTCAATGACAGCACATATAGTTTACAATAAAATTGACCATATAAATCCAGCCACACATTCAAAAAAAATTATTAAACTTATAAGACATAAATTATTTTTTAAAAATTTAATTATGTCAGACGACATATCTATGAAAGCACTTAAGTTTAATATTGTAAAAAATACTAAATTAGCATTTACTGCTGGTTGTAATTTAGTTCTTCATTGTAATGGAAATCTATCAGAAATGACCCTGGTAGCAAAAAATTCACCACCTATAGATAAATTTATTTTAAAAAAAACATATCAATTCTACAACATTATAAGTTAAAATTAACTATGAACCAGAGTGATTCCTTAAATTTCAATGTTAGCCTTCAAAACTATGATGGACCGCTTGAAGTTTTATTAGATTTGGCAAAATCTCAAAAAGTAGATTTAGAAAAAATATCGATTACAAAGTTAGCTGATCAATTTCATGAATTTATAATAAATTCTTCAAATTTAAACCTTGAAATCGCCTCTGAGTATTTGCTTATGGCAACCTGGTTAACTTATTTAAAGTCCAAACTTCTTTTACCAGAAAATGATGAAGAAGAATTTAAAGCTTTAGAAGTAGCAGAAAAATTAAAGCTTCAACTTAAAAGACTTGAGTTAATAAGATTATTATCTGATCAAATGTTGAAAAGAAAAAGATTAGGCAGAGATGTATTTATGAGAGGAATAAGTGGAAGTATTAAATCAATTTACAGTACAAAATATTCAATCACTTTATTTGAATTATTAAAAACCTACTCCTCAATAATTATGACTAAAGATTTTCAGAGAATTAATATTCCAAAGCTACCAGTTTTTACGATGGAAGAGGGAATAAAAAGAATAAAAGAATTTTTTGGAAAACTATATGATTGGAAAAATATTGATGATTTAATTCCATCAAATTTTTCTAGTTCAAAAATATTAAAAAAAAGTGGCAAAGCAGGTATCTTCGCTGGTTCTCTTGAATTAGTTAAGGAAGGAAATATTTCAATTAAACAATCAAAACTATATAGTCCAATATTTATTAAAGACAACTATGACAAAGATTAAAAAAACCAATGTATTAAATTTTCCTAACAGTTTGACCCAAATAGAAAGGGAAGTAGAAGCAATAGTGTTTGCTGCGGCAGAACCTTTAGATATTGATACAATTGAGTCCAAAATTTCAAAAAAAACTGATGTTAAAAATATATTAGTAAAACTTAGGGCTCTTTATAGTAATAGAGGCATTAATTTAGTGTGTATTTCTGAAAAGTGGTCATTCAGAACTGCTAATAACTTATCAGGACTAATGTCTAAAGAAAAAACAGTAGAAAAAAAATTGTCAAAGGCAGCAATAGAAACTTTAGCTATAATTACATACCATCAACCTGTTACCAGAGCAGAAATAGAAGAAATACGAGGTGTTGCTTTTGGAACTAATACACTGGACATATTAATGGAGCTAGATTGGGTTAAACCATGTGGAAGAAAAGAAGTACCTGGCAAACCTATACAATATGGAACAACAGACGAATTTTTGAGTCATTTTAATTTACAGAAGTTATCAGATTTACCAACTGTAGATGAATTAGGATCTGCTGGTTTAATTGATACTTCAAGTGTTAATTCTGAAATATTTGGTACTGGTAAATTTTACAAAGAACTAGAAGATCACAAAAAAGAAAATATATATTCAAATATTGACGAAATGCTAAATAGTACTTTAAATAAAGATGAAAAGGACTAAAAAGTTGCTTTAATTATTATTATATTGAGGATATAAGATAAAACTTATGAGTATAGGATTTTGGCAAATTGCAATAGTAGTGATATTGGTAGTTTTGCTATTTGGAAGAGGCAAAATATCAAGTTTAATGGGTGACGTAGCTAAGGGTATAAAAAGTTTTAAAAAAGGTATGTCATCTGACATATCAGAAGACAGTGATCCAAAAAATATATCTGAAAATCAAGACTCAAACAATCAAGAGTCAAATAAAAAAGACTAAATCTAATGCCACAAATTGGCTGGTTTGAAATACTAATTATAGTATCGATTGCAATAATTGTAGTTGGTCCCAAAGATATTCCTTTTGTATTAAAAAAAATTGGCACTTGGATCGGATCTATTAAAAGATATGTGCAAAACGTTCAAAATGAAGTTTCTAGTCTAGATGAAGAAATAATTAGCAATAATGAAATTAAAAAAGATGAAATAAAAAAAAATAATGAAGGAACAGCTAATGAAAAATGAACAAAAAGATACAAGTTTTGTTGGTCATTTGGTCGAACTAAGAGAAAGATTACTCCATTCAATAATATTTTTATTTATACTTTTTGCTGTCAGTTATTTTTTTTCAGAAAAAATTTATAGTTTTCTAGTTAATCCTTATGCTGAGGCAGTTAAAGAAAGCAATCTTGATAGAAGGTTAATTTTTACTGCACTTCAAGAAACTTTTTTGACTTATATAAAAGTTTCATTTTTTACAGCATTTTTTTTTACTAGCCCATATATATTGATGCAAGTTTGGAAGTTCATAGCGCCAGGTTTGTACGACCACGAAAAATCTGCAATAATGCCATATTTGATAATTACACCTATATTATTTTTGCTTGGAGGAATGCTAGTATATTATTTAGTTATGCCTTTAGCTATTAAATTTTTCTTATCTTTCGAAAGTTCTGCTTTAGAAACAAGTTTACCTATTCAACTTGAGGCCAAGGTTAATGAATATCTTTCACTTGTAATGAAATTAATTTTTGCATTTGGATTGAGCTTTCAACTACCCGTAGTTCTTAGTTTACTTGCAAGAATTAGAATTGTTGAATCAAAATTTTTAAAAGAAAAAAGAAAATATGTTGTTGTAATGATTTTTGCAGCTGCTGCAATACTAACTCCTCCTGATCCAATAACACAAATTGGTTTGGCTATACCGCTTTTAATTTTGTATGAATTGTCAATTATTTCTGTAAAATTAATTGAAAAAAAGCTAAAGGAGAATAATGCATAATATAAAAGATATAAGAAATAATTTTGACAGTTTCAAAGAACAGATTAAATCTCGAAATGTTGATATAAACTTTAACGAAATTTTAGAATTAGATTCTAAAAATCGTAATTTAATTCAAAAAAAAGAATCACTAGAAAAAGAGAAAAAAAATATTTCAAAAACTAAAGATAAATCTTTATTTTCTAAATCAAAAGATATATCTACAAAATTAGAGTCTATAATTAAAAATCAAAATGAAGTAAAAAATAAATTAGATATTATTTTATCATCATTACCAAATATTCCTTTGGATGAAGTTCCAAAAGGCAAGGATGAAAAATCAAACAAAGAAATTAAAAAAAATGGTAATATCAAAGAATTTGGTTTTAAAGCAAAATCCCATTATGAACTTGGAGATAAACTTCAGATGATGGACTTTGATTTAGCTTCAAAAACTTCTGGTTCAAGATTTGTATTTTTAAATGATAAGTTGGCATTACTTGAAAGAGCTTTATCAAATTTTATGATTGATACTCATACACAAGTAAGCGGATATCAAGAAATTTCTCCACCATTAATGGCAAACGAATCCACTATGTATGGAACTGGACAACTACCTAAATTTGAAAATGATCAATTTGAAGTTAAATTAGATACCGATGATAGTAGAAAATTTTTGATCCCAACGGCAGAAGTTATCCTGACTAATATTGTTAGGGAAACAATAGTAAATTTAAATAAACTTCCAATTAGAGTTGTTGCAAGCACGCCATGTTTTAGAAAAGAGGCCGGTAGTTATGGCAAAGATACCAAAGGACTTATAAGACAACATCAGTTTTATAAAGTTGAATTAGTTAGTATTGTTGAAAATGATAAATGCTTAGATGAATTAGAAAGAATGACAAATTCTGCTACGCTAATATTAGATAAATTAGATTTACCATATAGAAAAATAATTTTGTCTACAGGTGATATGGGTTTTAGTGCAGAAAAAACTTATGATATTGAAGTTTGGATTCCATCTGAAAAAAAATATAGAGAAATATCCAGCTGCTCATCTTGTGGTTCTTTTCAAGCAAGAAGAATGAAGGCAAGATATAAAGATAAAAATAATGAAATACAATTTTTAGGAACATTAAATGGTAGTGGTTTGGCAGTAGGCAGAACTTTAGTTGCCATAATGGAAAATTATCAAACAGAAGATGGATCGATAATTATTCCAGAAATTTTAAGACCATATATGAACAATTTAGATAAAATTGAAAAGAATTAAGAGTTGTTTTAAAATAATAGGATAGTATAAATACAGCCACAATCAAAAGGAGAAAGATGTCTAACGCAGCAGGAATTGGTCAATTTATTCCATTAATTTTAATATTTGTTATTTTTTATTTTTTTTTAATTAGGCCTCAGCAAAAAAAAGTAAAAGAGCATAAGGCTATGGTGCAGTCATTGAAAAGAGGTGACAAAGTAGTAACATCAGGTGGCATAGTTGGAACTGTCGAAAGAATTATCGATAATGATAAAGTTGAAGTTATGATTTCTGAAAATGTTAAAGTAGAAATTGTGAGAACCACAGGTATTCAAAGCTTGTTAAATAATACTGAACAAAAAAAATAATTTAATTTTAAAGTGTTATATTTTTCAAAAATCAGAGTTATAATAATATTTCTTCTAATAATTATTTTTTCTTTTTTTACATTTTCTAACTTTTTTAATTCTGAAAATTTTTATTTTAAAAAAAAAATTAATTTAGGCTTAGATCTGCAAGGAGGATCTTATTTACTTCTTGAAATAGATAACAGGCCTGTTATTACCGAAATCTTGCAAAATAAAGTATTTGAATTTAAAAAATTCTTTAAAGATAATAATATAAAAATTGGAAACTTTAAGGTTGAAAATGGTATTATTGAATTTACTGTAGAAAAAAACAAAGTTAAAGAATCAATAGATTTATTAGATGATGATGATAGTTTAATTAATCCTTATTACCAAGATTTTAAATCTCATCAATTTGAATTTACCAATAATGAAAATAAATTTTCATTGAATTTATCTAAACATGGTTTAATAAATATTAAAAATTCATCTCTTGATCAATCTATTGAAATAGTAAGAAAAAGAGTTGATGAAATTGGTACAAATGAACCAAATATCCTAAAAAGGGGAAATGATAGAATTCTTGTTGAGTTACCTGGGCTTGATAATCCTGATAGAATTAAATCATTACTAGGAAAAACTGCCAATTTAACTTTTCAATTTATAACAAGTAATGAAGAGGAATCGTTTGGTACAGAAAAACTTTTTAGTGAAGACGATTCTGATGAGGTTGTAGTTAGCAAAAGAATTATCATTAGTGGTGAAAATCTATTAGATGCCAAACCTCATATGGATACTCTTAATAACGAAACTGTTGTTTTATTCACTTTAGACAGAGTAGGTGCAAAAAAATTTGGTAAAGCAACAACCTCAGGCATAGGAAAAAGATTAGCTATTGTATTAGACGGTGTTGTTATAAGTGCTCCAACAATACAAGAAGCTATAGTCACTGGCACTGGACAAATTTCTGGAGATTTTACATTTCAAAGTGCAACTGACCTCGCTTTGTTACTAAGGTCTGGTGCTTTACCAGCACCATTAAACATCATAGAAGAAAGAACCGTAGGTCCTGACTTAGGTCAAGACTCTATTAATTCAGGAATTTTTTCACTTATAATTGGTTTTTTATTGGTAATATTTTATATGATTTACAAATATAGAATATTTGGAATCATAGCTAATTTTGCATTAATTACTAACTTATTATTTTTGATAGGTATATTAACTATATTTGAAGCTACATTAACCTTACCTGGGATTGCTGGAATTATATTAACAGTTGGAATGGCTGTTGATGCAAATGTATTAATTTTTGAGAGAATAAAAGAAGAAATTAATAATGAAAAAAATAAAATTATAGCTTTTGATAGTGGATATATAAAATCAAGAACAACAATTTTGGATGCAAATATTACAACATTAATAGCTGCTATAATTCTATTTTTCATGGGATCTGGTCCTATAAAAGGTTTCTCGGTTACTTTAGCCACAGGAATTTTAACCACTTTATTTACTGTTTATTTTGTAGCGAGGTTATTAACGGCTATTTATGTAACAAAAAATAAAGAGAAAGAAAAATTAATATAATGGAAAAAAAAAATATAAAATTTAATAGGTTTTATAAAATTTTTAACATCGCATCATCAATTTTAGTAGTTCTGTCACTAATATTACTTATTTTTAAGGGATTGAATTTTGGAATTGATTTTAAAGGTGGAACTTTAATTGAAATAAGGACATCTGATGAAACTGTAAATATTTCTAAATTAAGAAGTGCCTTTAACAGTTTAGACCTTGGTGATGTTTCAGTAAAAAATTTTGGTAAAAAAAATGACTATATTGTAAAATTTGAAAAAAAAAATTTAAATGATCCTAAATTTATATCAAATTTAAAATTAAAATTATCAGATAAAATTGGTGAAACTTTTGATTTTAGAAGAGTAGAAAATGTAGGTCCTAAAGTAAGTGCAGAATTACTAAAGTCTGGAATTATAGCTATATCATTATCTTTGGCAGCTATGCTTTTTTATATTTGGATTAGATTTGAATGGCAATTTAGCCTTGGAGCTATAATAGCTTTATTTCATGATGTTTTTATTACATTAGGTTTATTCTCATTATTTAGTTTAGAAATCAATCTTTCAATTATCGCTGCCGTCTTAACTATAGTAGGTTATTCAATGAATGATACTGTGGTCATATATGATAGGGTAAGAGAAAATTTAAAAAAATACATAGATGTAAAAATATTTGATATCACTAATACTTCAATTAATGAAACTTTATCAAGAACTTTAATAACTTCAGTTACAACTTTATTAGCTTTATTATCAATTTATTTATTCGGTGGAGAAATATTAAAGGGATTTTCTCTTGCAATGATATTTGGTGTTATCATTGGTACTTATTCTTCAATTTATATTGCTAACCCTGTTTTGGTGAATTTAAAAGTAAATCACAATACTATTGTTAAAGAAGAGAATAAGTCTAGTATAAATTCTGAGCCGCAACCATAGTTAATAGCATAGGTAAAGATAATAGTGTATTAGTTCTCGAAAATAGCATTGCTGTCTTCGCAGCTTTTGCTTTTTGTTCAGAATCACATTCAACAATACCCAATGCTTTTTTTTGATTTGGCCATATTACAAACCAAACATTAAATGCCATAATTAATCCGAGCCACATTCCTATGCCTATAGCAGTGTATTTGCCACCGCCAGTACCAATTCCTAAAGTCATAGCTTGATGAACATAACCACTTAAGTATGCGACTATCAAACCTGTAACTATCGTTGCAAGTGCAGCCCATCGAAACCAAAATAAAGCTGCAGGAGCTATTACTTTGCCAATAGCTGGTTTTTGTTCGTCTGGTATTTTAGACATATTGGGAATTTGAACAAAGTTAAAATACCAAAGTAGTCCTATCCACATCACTCCAGCCAAAACATGGAAATACCTAAATAACCAACTCCAAAATATAAGATCAAAATCAAATCCACCATTTCCAAAAAAAAGAAACAAAAAAAGTATTATTGCTAATATAGCTGAAGCATGTATAGTTTTTGGTAGAGATGATAAAAAGTTTCCCATTACTGTATATAATACTATATTAAAAGATTATTTTAAGCTATTTTTTTATATTTTCCGTTCAAGAGAGGTTTAAGATATTCCGCTGTGTAGCTTATTTTATTACCACATATTTCTTCAGGTTTACCTTCTGCGATGATATTACCACCTTTGATTCCACCCTCAGGACCCATATCAACTATATAATCAGCAGTTTTTATTACGTCTAAATTATGCTCTATAACAACTACAGTGTTCCCAGTTGCTACAAAAGTATGCAATATTTCTAGTAATTTTTTTATATCATGTTGGTGCAAACCAGTAGTAGGTTCGTCCAATATATACATGGTTCTTCCTGTCGATCTTTTAGAAAGCTCTTTTGCTAATTTAATTCTTTGAGCTTCACCACCAGATAATGTAGTAGCTTGTTGTCCAATCTTTATATAACCAAGCCCAACTTTTTTTAAAGTTAAAAGCTTAGATCTTATATTTGAAATATTTTCAAAATATTCACATCCTTCATCAACAGTCATATTTAAAACATCCGCTATACTTTTATCTTTAAATTTTACTTCTAAAGTTTCTCTATTATATCTTGTTCCTTTACAATCATCACACTGTACATACACATCTGGTAAAAAATGCATTTCATATGTAATGACGCCATCACCTTCACATGCTTCGCATCTTCCACCTTTTACATTAAATGAAAATCTTCCTGGCTTATATCCTCTACTTTTGGATTCTGGAAGTCCAGTAAACCAATCTCTTATAGGTCCGAATGCACCTGTATAAGTCGCTGGATTAGATCTTGGAGTTCTACCAATTGGAGATTGATCTATATCGATAACTTTATCAATTAGTTCAATTCCTTTAAAATTTTTAAACGGCTTTGGTATTTTTCTCGACTTATTGTTATTAAGTGTAAGGTTTAATGCGTTATAAAGAGTTTGTAAAATCATAGTAGATTTTCCACTTCCAGAAACACCCGTAACACATGTAAAACTACCTAAGGGAATTTTTAAATTAACATTTTTAAGATTATTACCAGTTGCTCCTGTAATTTCCAAAAATCTACCATTTTTTGCCAATCTTCTATTTTTTGGAATGGGAATAAAATACTTATGTGATAAATATTTACCAGTTATACTTTTTTCATTTTTTTTAATTTCGTCAAAACTTCCTTCTACAACTATTTGTCCTCCATTATTACCTGCTTCTGGACCTAAATCAATAATATGATCTGCATTTTCCATTGTTTCAGTATCGTGCTCAACAACAATTACTGTATTACCCAAATCTCTTAATCTTTTTAATGCGTTAATTAATTTTATATTATCTTTTTGATGAAGACCAATAGATGGTTCATCTAAAACATATAATACACCAGTAAGTCCTGATCCAATTTGTGATGCCAATCTAATTCTTTGAGACTCTCCTCCAGATAAAGTTCCTGACTCTCTAGAAAGAGTTAAATAATCTAATCCTACATTTAATAGAAAATCTAATCGTTCATTAATTTCCTTTAATATATGCTCAGCAATTTTATGTTGTGTGTTATTTAGTTTTTTTTCAAGAGATTTAAACCATGATATAGCATCTAAAATAGATTTTTCCGTAACTTCACTTATATTTAATTTATCTATCTTAACACACAATGCTTCATCTTTAAGTCTATAACCGTTGCATTTTTCGCACTTAGTATCAGATTGATACTGAGAAATTTCTTCTCTTTTCCAATCGCTGTCAGTTTCCAGGTATCTTCTTTCTAGATTGTTAATTACTCCTTCAAAAGTTTTTTTATGAGAATATTTTTCATACCCATCATCATAACTAAACTTTATTTCTTCATTATCTGATCCATAAAGAATTATATCTTTAATTTTTTTAGGCAATTTTTCCCATTTATCATCGAGAGAAAAACCATAATGCTTGGATATAGAAGCTAAAGTTTGTGCATAGTACAAAGTTGTAGTTTTTGCCCATGGTACAATTGCACCATCAACTATAGATTTTTTCTCATTAGGAATAACTAAGTTTGGATCGACGTTTAATTTTACACCAATGCCATCACATTCTTCACAAGCTCCATAGGGACTATTAAATGAAAAAAGTCTTGGTTCAATTTCTTCAATTGTAAACCCACTTTCTGGACACGCAAATTTTGTTGAGAAAATTAATTTTTCAACTTTTCTAAACTTTTTTGGTAATGTTTCATTTTCATACTCCACAAATAATAGTCCATTAGACAAATTTACTGCAGTTTCAACACTTTCTGCCAATCTATTTCCTAAATTTGAATTGATGACTATACGATCAACTAAAACTGACAAATCATGTTTTATTTTTTTATTTAACTCTGGAACATTATCAATTTCATATAATTTATTATCTATTTTAATTTTTCTAAAGCCTCTTTTTTTATAAGATAAAATTTCTTTTCTGTATTCACCTTTTCGACCTCGAACTACAGGTGAATATAAATAAATAGTTGATTTTTTTGGTAATTCTTTAACTTTATCTACAATTTGACTAACCGTTTGTGATTCAATTTTTTTTCCAGTAAATGGTGAATATGGTATTCCTACTCTTGCATATAAAACTCTCATATAGTCATATATTTCTGTAACAGTAGCAACTGTTGATCTAGGATTCTTTGATGTGTTTTTTTGCTCTATAGATATTGCTGGACTCAATCCTTCAATTAGATCTACATTTGGTTTTTTCATTTTATCAAGAAATTGTCTTGCATAAGCTGACAAACTTTCAACATATCTACGTTGACCTTCTGCATATATTGTATCAAAAGCTAATGAGGATTTTCCTGATCCAGAAAGGCCTGTAATCACAATAAATTTGTCTTTTGGAATCTCTAATGAGATATTCTTTAAATTGTGTTCTTTTGCCCCTTTAATAACTATCTTTTTAAGCATATTTATAGTTGCTTTAGATTAATAAAATTAATATTCAATACAAAATGTGTTATAAATCAATAATAATCATTACAATTTTATAAAATATTATGGCTGGAAGTTTAAATAAAGTATTATTAATCGGACGTTTAGGCGCAGATCCTGAAATCAAACAAATGGTTAATGGTAAAAATGTCGCCAGATTAAGTCTTGCTACAAGCCAATCTTGGAAAGATAAAAGCACTGGTGAAAAGAAGGAAAAAACTGAATGGCATAGAATAGTTGTATTTAACGAAGGGTTAGTAAATGTAGTGCAGCAATATTTAAAAAAGGGTTCTCAAGTATATATAGAAGGTCAACTAAGTACACGTAAATGGAAAGATGAAAAAACTGGCACAGATAAATATTCAACTGAAATTTTAATACAAGGATATAATTCTTCATTAACAATGCTCGGCGGTCCCGGACAAAGTGGAGTCGCCTCATCTCAAGAAAATAAAAAAATTGATTCAAATAACGACATTGCCCAAAACGATTTGGACGACGAAATTCCTTTTTAATTTTTATGGAAAAAATTGAAGGCAATAATCTAAATAAAATAAAATCAATATCAATGTATGATGAGATGAGCTCATCTTATTTATCTTATGCTATGAGTGTAATCATCAGCAGAGCTCTACCTGATGTTAGAGATGGTTTAAAACCTGTTCACAGAAGAATATTGTTTGCTATGAACAAGGGTGGATTTGATTGGTCTAAACAATTTAGAAAATCTGCAAGAATTGTTGGTGATGTTATAGGTAAATACCATCCTCACGGAGATCAAGCTGTGTATGATGCTTTAGTAAGAATGGTTCAAGAATTTTCTATGAGTCTTCCTTTAATAGATGGACAAGGAAATTTTGGTTCTATAGATGGAGATCCTCCAGCTGCAATGAGATATACTGAAACTAGGCTTTCAAAAATTTCACAATTTTTACTTGATGATATTTATAAAAATACTGTCTTATTTAAAAGCAACTATGATGAAACAGAAAAAGAACCTGTTGTTTTGCCAGCCCAATATCCTAATTTGCTTGTTAATGGCGCTGGCGGTATAGCAGTAGGTATGGCTACAAGCATACCTCCTCACAATTTAGGTGAAGTCATCAATGGAACTCTAGCATTAATAGAAAATAAAGAAATTAAAATAAATGAGTTAATGAAACATATACCCGGACCAGATTTTCCAACTGGTGGTATAATAATTGGCAAAGATATAATTAAACAAGGCTATAAAACTGGAAGAGGTTCATTTAAAATAAGAGGCGAAATAAAAGTTGAAAATTTAAAAAATGGTAAAGATAGACTTGTTATTTGTTCCATACCATATCAAGTAAACAAATCTAGTTTAAATGAAAAAATTGTAGAACTCATTAGAGAAAAAAAAATTGAAGGCATAAGTGATATTCGTGATGAGTCAAATAGAGAAGGTATTCGTGTTGCGATAGACTTAAGAAGAAATGTTGAACCCGAAACCATAAAAAGACAATTATATAAATACACATCTATTGAAAGTTCTTTTGGTTTTAATACTTTAGCAATCGTTGATAACAAACCAAAAAATTGCAATTTAAAAGATTTTTTAGAAAATTTTTTAAAATTTAGAGAAGAAGTAGTAACTAAAAAAACAAAATTTGACTTAAAAAAAGCTGAAGATAGAGCCCATATATTGATTGGATTATCAGTTTCGGTCGAAAATATAGAAAAAATAATTAAAATAATTAGATCTTCAAAAACCCCAGAAGAAGCAAAAAATCATTTGTTAAAAACCAAATGGAAAATTTCAAAAACAACTAAATCAATAAAGTTAATTGAAGGTAAAAATGTAACTTCTTATACTTTTACTGAATTACAAGTTTTAGCAATACTTGAACTTAGATTACAAAAACTTACAGCATTAGGAATTTTAGAAATTGACACAGAAATAAAAAAATTATCTGATTTAATTGCTGGATATAAAAGAATTCTTAACTCTAAAAAAGAGCTTTTAAAATTAATAAGCGATGAACTTAAATTTATAAAGGAAAAATTTGCAGTTAAAAGAAGAACAGAAATTATTGATGCTGTACTTAATTATGATATTGAAGAAACTATACAAAAAGAGTCAATAATAATAACTATTACTCTTCAGGGATATATTAAGAGAGGATCATTAAGTAGTGTTAAATTACAAAAAAGAGGTGGCAAAGGAAAAACTGGAATTAAAACTAGAGATGAAGACTCTGTAGTTCAAACATTATCAGTTAACACCCATACTTCAGTATTATTTTTTTCTACTCAAGGCTTAGCATATAAACTTAAAGCCTGGAAAATTCCAGAAGGAAGCTCAACATCAAGAGGAAAGTCTTTATTCAATATTTTGCCTTTAAAAAATCATCAATCTATAAGTTCAATAATGCCATTTCCTGATTCAAGTGAAAATACTAAAAACTTACATATAATATTTGCTACAGCAAAAGGAAAAATAAGAAAAAATAATTTAGATGATTTTACCTCGATTAACACTTCAGGTAAAATTGCTATGAAACTTGATGCTAACGATAAAATTGTTGGTGTAATGATATGTAAAGATGATCAAGATATAATTTTAAGTACAAAATATGGTAAATGTATTCGATTTGAGTCTAAAAAACTCAGGATTTTTAAAGGTAGATCTTCTAAGGGTATTAAAGGTATTAATTTAAATGAAAACGATAGTATAGTTTCACTTTCAATAATTGATCACGATAAATATTCTAAAGTCAAAAAAAAAGCTGATAAATCTGAACTTAATGCTAAAGAAAAATTTATTTTGTCTGTAACAGATAATGGCTTTGGAAAAAGATCTTCTCACTATGAATACAGGGTAACAAATAGAGGTGGAAAAGGAATTATTGGGATAATTAATTCTTCAAGAAATGGAAACGTAGCCTCATCTTTTCCTGTAAACAACGGTGATGATATACTTATTTCTACTAACAAGGGTAGAGTTATAAGATGTGCAGTTAAAGAAATAAGAATTGCAAGAAGAAACACACAAGGAGTTAGAATAATTAAGTTATCTGGAGATGAAAAAGTAGTTTCTGCAATTAAAATTGATGATAATTTAAAATAATGAAAAATATTGCTATTTATCCGGGTACTTTTGATCCAATTACTTATGGACATATAGATGTAATTAAAAAGGGTTTAAAATTTCTAGACATAATAATAATTGCAATTTCTAATGATAACCAAAAAAATTACTTATTTGATGTTTATGAAAGATCGCAGATTGTTAATAAGGCACTTTTTTCTGATATGAAATTTAAATCTAACAGGATAAAAATAGTAAATTTTAACAGCCTTACCACTGACTTGTGCAAAAAATATAAATCTAAAATTATATTAAGAGGTTTAAGAGCAGTTTCTGACTTCGAATACGAATTTCAACTTCTTGGTATGAATAGAAAATTAAATAAAAATATTGAAACTATTTTTTTAATGTCAGACATTGATAACCAAATAATTTCATCTAGATTTGTTAAGGAAATTATTCAGTTAGGCGGTGATCTAAAAAATTTTACAACTAAAAGTACAGTTAAAGCATTAAAAGAAAAATATGAATAAATTTAAATTTTCATTAGTTATATTATTTTTATTTATTTCAAACATAAACGCAAAGGAGAATATAATGATTTTAAAACTTAAAGATGGCGATGTAAAAATTGAATTATTTCAAGATAAAGCACCAAAACATGTTGAAAGAATAAAAAAACTAGCTGATGATGGATCTTATGATGGAGTAGTTTTTCATAGAGTAATTGATGGGTTTATGGCTCAAACAGGAGATGTAAAATTTGGAAATACAAATTCAAAAAATTTTGATCTAAGAAGAGCTGGAATGGGTGGTTCTGATTATCCAGATTTAAAGGCTGAGTTTAATAATTTGCCTCATGAAAGAGGAACTCTATCTATGGCAAGATCTTCAGATCCAAATAGTGCAAACAGCCAATTTTTTATTTGTTTTAAGCCAGCTCCTTTTTTAGACAGGCAATACACTGTTTTTGGAAAAGTATTAGAAGGAATGGAATATGTTGACAACATTAAAAGGGGTGATAGCCAAAATAATGGTGCTGTTGTTGATCCAGATAAAATAATAAGTTTTAAATCTCAATAGATTTAAAATTTAATGTCATCTAAAAATATAAAATTTAAATTATTAGAAGAAAATAATAAAGCTAGATTAGGCATCATTAAAACTCCTAGGGGTAAAATAAATACTCCTACGTTTATGCCTGTTGGTACCCAGGCAACAATAAAAGGTGCATTTATTAATGATATATTAAAAACAGGAGCTCAAATAATTCTTTCAAATACTTATCATTTAATGATTAGACCTGGTGTTGATAGAATTAAGAAATCTGGTGGAATTCACTCATTTATGAATTGTAAACTACCTATATTGACTGACTCTGGAGGTTTTCAAGTAATGTCTCTATCTAAATTAAATAAAATTGATAGAGAAAAGGGAGCTATATTCAATTCACATATAGATGGAAAAAAATATATTCTAAGTCCGGAAGAAAGTATTAAAATTCAAAAAGGACTTAACTCTGACATTGTTATGGTTATGGATGAGTGTCCAAAAAATTCTAGTGATTATAAAAAAATTGAAAAATCTATGGAACTATCTATGTATTGGGCAAAAAGATCTAAAGAAGCATTTGGAACTAATGTAAATAAATCGCTTTTTGGTATAGTTCAAGGTGGAAAATTTATAGACCTAAGAACAAAATCAATCAATCAGTTAGTAAAGATAGGATTTGATGGCTATGCAATCGGCGGTTTAGCTGTCGGCGAATCTCAAAAAGAAATGTTTGAAGTTTTGGATAATTTAGTTGATGATATGCCAAAAGATAAGCCAAGATATTTAATGGGAGTAGGTACACCATCTGACATATTAGGAGCCGTTAAAAGAGGTATTGATATGTTTGATTGTGTTTTACCTACCAGATCTGGAAGAACAGGGTTAGCTTTTACGTGGAATGGAAGAATAAATATTAGAAATTCTAAATATAAATATGATAACAAGCCAATAGACAAAAATACTAGAGTATTTGACCTATACAAATATTCTAAAAATTATATCAATCATCTTTTTAACACAAATGAAATGTTAGGATCTATGATATTAACATTACATAATGTAAATTTTTACCAAGAATTAATGTTTGAAATAAGAAAAAATATTGAAAGAGGCACTTATTCAAAATTCCATGATAAATATATTAATGTTTTGTAATTATTTATCGTTGATTATGTGAAAAAAAGAATTATAAAGCCTATTTGTTAGGGCCGTTAGCTCAGTTGGTAGAGCAATTCCCTTTTAAGGAATGGGTCGCTGGTTCGAATCCAGCACGGCTCACCAAACATTTATGCAATTGGTGGATACTTGATTATTATATCATTCATCCATTCATTAATTTTTTTAATTCTATTTGTTGGTGATGGATGTGTGCTTAAAAATTCAGGAGGTATTTTGCCCTTATTTGCTGCTTGCATTCTTTCCCAAACTTTAACTGTTTCTCTTATATCATACCCAGAAAGAGATGAGAAAATCAAACCTAAATAATCAGCTTCACTTTCTTGCTTTCTATTAAAAGGATTCATTAAACCTATATTTGACAACATCCCAACAGTATCCATACCTGTAGTTCTATTTACCTGTGATAGTTTGCCACCAGATGTAATATCAATAATTTTTGTTCCTATATTAATTAATACTCCTCTGCTTGCCCTTTCAACTGAATGTTTTGCAACTGCGTGTGCAATTTCATGTCCCATCACAGCCGCGAGACCATTTGTATTTTTTGTTATGTCAAGGATACCTGTGTAAACTGCTATTTTGCCACCAGGCATACACCATGCATTTTTGACTTTTTTGTTATCAATTAAAATGTATTCCCAATCAAAGTTAATTGTAGGGTCTGCGATTTTTGATCTTTCAAAATACTGAGTTATCGAATATTCTATTTTTTTTCCAATTTCTTTTATTTCATCTATGGATTTTGATTCTGTTATTAATTTTTCTTTCTTTTTAATTTTTTCGTATATTTGAGCTGCTTGTGCATTTAATTTAGATTCAGGTAGTAGTTTTAACTGTTTTCTATCAGTAATTGGTGCATTCGCACATGCTGAAAAACCTAAAGATAGGCATCCACAACCAACAAAATTGATAAAATTTCTTCTATTCATTTTAATTATACTTTATTATAGATAACTCATTATGTAATGTTTTAAAAATTTAATTTATTTAAACGATATTTTATAACCTTTTATGACAAAAACTAACAAAAAAAAGATAGCCTTGATTACAAGATTAAGAAATTATTTTATTGCGGGCGTTGTAGTACTTGTTCCAATAGGATTTACACTATATTTA
>CACDDB010000007.1 GCA_902551445.1 uncultured Pelagibacteraceae bacterium
AACAGTTTGCATCATTTTCACAAAAAACATTTCTATTCAATTTTTTTGAAATATCAGTTTGAAATGGTTTATCATTTAACCATAAAGCATTACTTGATTTCAAAAGTAGACCTGTCTCATTTGAAATTGACCCTGGATGGCAAATGCCTATTTCAAATTTTTTATTATAATTTTTTTCTAATTTACTTACTATTGATTTTATTGCGTCTAAAGTTTTTCTATAATCAGTTGGAGATTTTTCTCTTTCTCTAATAACTTCTTTGCCATTATCTTCTAATATAACGTATTCGATTTTTGTTGCACCAATATCAATTCCTATTTGCATAGTTTATTTCAATATTTTTTTAATTTCTTTTAAAGTAAATTTTTTTGGTATTTTGCATGTTGTTTTTATTTTTTGTTTCTTACCAGTAGTTGATGCTTTCATAGTGGATTGGATAATATCTAATACATGTAAAGATAATTCTCCGTTACACCTGTGTGTTTTTCTATTTTCAATACAATAAGCCATTTCAGATAAACCAGCTCCTCTATAATTAGCGTTTATAGGTGATTCATTTGCTCTTAAACTTTTTCCTCTTATATTAATTTTCCCTAATGGCATTTTACCAGTTTTGTATTCTTTCCATGCTTGTCCTAATTTTTTACATGTATAAACAGATCCACCAAACATATTTGGATCTGGAACTATTAAGGATCCTTTATTTCCATAAAATTCTATATGGTTTCTTTGATGAGCAATTACATCAAAAGACAAAGTTAATCGTATTATAGTATTATTTTCAAAAACTATTGTTGATAGATATGTCGTTGGACATTCTACTTTAAACTTTCTACCCTTTTTTGGTCCTATTCCTATAGTTCTTTTTTTAACACCTCTCATAATACTTCCGCTAACTTCTTTAGCAGGACCCAATAAATTAACTAAAGCTGTTAAATAATACGGACCCATATCAATAACTGGTCCACCTTCTTTTTTTGAAAACCAAGGTTCAGGATTAGGATGATAAGATTGAACACCTGGAAAAGCAAAAATTGCATTGCCTAAGTTAATTTTACCAATTAAATTTTTTTCTATTAGTTCTTTAGATTGTTGGTTTCCACCTCCCAAAAATGTATCAGGTGCATTACCTATGTATAATTTTCTTTTCTTTGCTAGGGTTAATAATTCTTTTCCATGGCTAAGATTTATTGCCATTGGTTTTTCTGAATACACATGTTTGTTATGCAAAAGAGCTTTTTTGGCAACTTCGTAATGCGCTTTTGGTATTGTAAGATTTAAAATTATTTCAACTTCATCGTCATTTAATAATTCTTTAACGCTAAGTGATTGTATCCCATATTTAGTGGCACATTTCTTTGATGCTGAATCTCTTATATCTGCACATTTAACAATTTTAAAATTATTAAAGTATTTATGGGCTCTAAAATAAGTCTCAGCAATATGACCACATCCTATCAAGCCTACTTTAAAAACCTTGTTCATTAAAAGGGTTAAACGCCTTGTCTTTGTTTTGATTTTCCTTCTTTATGAAGTTTTAATGCTTCTTTATTTTCTTTAGTTGTTGGTATTTCTAAAGTTGGACTTTCCCAATAAGCTGAGCCTTCTAACCATTGATAGCCATGTGTTTTAATTGAAATTACATAAGTTACTTTAGATTTTTTTGCTCTTTTAAAAGATTCCTCTAATTCTGAAATTGAAGATACTTCTTCAGACTTTGCTCCCATACTTTCTGCATGTTTTGCAAAATCAACTTTTACTAAATTAGGTGCTTTTGAACTTTCAAATAAGCAGTTAAATTCTTTTCCACCTTTAAATAATTGTAGTCTATTGATAACTGCATGTCCTCCATTATCACACACTACGATGATAAGTTTGTTATTTGTTATAACAGATGAATAGATATCAGAATTATAAAGCAAGTATGATCCGTCACCTATAAAAGCTATTACTTCTTTATCTGGGTTAGCCATTTTAATTCCAAGTGCTCCTGATATTTCATAACCCATACAGCTAAATCCCCATTCGGTTTCATGTGTATTTAACTCCCTTGGACGCCAAACTTGAACTACTTCTCCTACCAAACCTCCAGCAGCTGTGACTGCAATGTCGCTTGGATCAGAATTTCTGTAAACTGCCCCAACTGCATGAGCATAACTTGGAAGTTTTTGATTTGTTGGGCCGCTTTCTTTATCTACATATTCGTTCCATGATTTTAATTCATTTCTAGATTTTTTATACCAATCATCAGATACTTTCCAATTGCCTAACACTTGAGAAATTTCATCTAAAGTTACTTTTGCATCTCCTATAACTGATTGTGCTAAATGTTTGCTAGCATCAAATCTTGAAACATTTATTGAAACTAATGAAAAATTTTTATTCTCAAAGTTTGCCCATGAACCAGTGGTAAAGTCTCCAAGTTTTGTTCCCACAGCTATTGCTAGGTCAGTTTGTTTTGCTAAATTATTTGCAGCCTTTCCTCCAAGTCCACCAATTGGACCTAAAAAATGTGAATGGTCTTTTTTCATTGTAGAATATCCCATTACTGTTTGTGTAACAGGAATATTATGTTTAATTGCAAAATTACTAACTTCTTCCATGGCATCAGAATAAAAAACCCCTCCTCCTGAAATTATTATTGGATTTTTTGATGATTTTATTTTTTCTGCAGCTTGCTTAACTTGGTAATCATCTGGTCTTGGTCTTCTTATGTTGTGAATTCTTTCTTTAAAAAATTCTTCTGGGTAATCAAATGTTTCTCCTTGCACATCTTGAGACATTGAAATACAAGCTGGTCCGCAATCAGCGGGATCCAACATTATTTGTATTGCTTGTGGAAGAGTTTGTAAAATTTGTTCAGGTCTTGTTAATCTGTCAAAATATTTAGTTACTGATTTAAAAGCGTCATTTTGAGTAATTCCTGGATTGTTAAAATGCTCTACTTGTTGAAGCACTGGATCAGGCATTCTATTTGCGTATGTGTCGCCTGGTAAAAACAATATTGGCAATCTATTGCTCATAGCAACAGCTGCGGCTGTAAGCATATTAGTTGAACCAGGTCCAACTGAACTTGTTGCAACAAAAATTTGTTTTCTTCTTTTGGCTCTTGCATAAGCTATTCCAGTAAGTGCCATATTTTGTTCGTGATGACCCCTCCAAGTAGGAAGTTTGTCTTTGTTTTCTTCTAAAGCTTGACCTAAACAAGCAACATTACCGTGTCCAAATATTCCAAAAGCACCAGCAAATAAAGGTTCTTTTTTACCATCTATTAAAATCTTTTGAGATATAAGATATTTTACAATTGCATGGGCACAAGTAAGCTTTATTTTTTTCATAATTAAAGTTATATTTTAAAAAATAATATCTCAAATAGTAAACCATAAAATAGTATTATGTATAGTAAATTTGGACAATTCATCGATGGAAAGTGGCAACAAGCTGATAAAAAAGAAACTTATGATGTAATAAATCCTGCTACTGAAGAATTAATTGGAAAAGCCTCTAAAGCAAGTTCGGCTGATGTTGAAAAAGCCTTAAAGTCTGCAGAAAAAGGTTTGAAAGTTTGGCGTAATACAGCGCCATGGCAAAGAGCATATATTATAAGAAAAATCGCAGATTTGATGAGAGAGAAAAAAGATATTTTGGCTAAATGGTTAACACTTGAAGTTGGCAAACCTCTAGCAGAAGGAATTGGTGAGGTCGGTGGATCAGCAGATATCTTCGAATGGAATGCAGAAGAAACAAAAAGAATTTATGGGCAAACAGTTGAAAGTAGGTTCCCGGATACACGTGTACATGTTTATTATCAACCGGTTGGGGTTGTTGCAGCTTTAGTCCCTTGGAACTTCCCACTTGTTTTAGCTTCAAGAAAAATTTCAACAGCATTAGCTGCGGGATGTTCGGTAATTTGCAAACCTGATGTCATAACGCCGGGATGTGTTATGGAGTTGGTTGATATTTGTAGAGAAGCTGGTGTACCAGCTGGAGTGGTAAACCTATTATCAGGAGATCCTCCCGCAATTGCAGAACAACTAATTAAATCTGACATAGTCAAAAAGATATCAGTAACAGGCTCTACAAGAGTTGGTAAATTAATTTTGAAGCAAGCAGCTGATAAAGTTCAAAGAGTTACAATGGAACTTAGTGGTCATTCGCCTTTTATTGTTTTTGATGATGCTGATATTAATAAAGCTGCAGATATGGCCATAACATCAAAATTTAGAAATAATGGTCAAGTATGTATTTCCCCAAATAGATTTTATATTCAAGAAAAAAAGAAAGACGAATTCATTAATACATTCATAAGTAAGGCAAAAAAATTAAAAATTGGTAATGGAATGGACAAAGATGTTCAGTTAGGTCCTCTAACAACAAAAAAAAGACTTGAAGAAGTTGAGAAGTTAGTTGAGACAACAAAAAAAGAAGGTGCTAAAGTTTTAATGGGTGGAAAAAGGCCCGCTGGATTTAATAAAGGATTCTATTATGAGCCTACAGTTTTTGATGGTGTCCAAGATAATTTTACAATTATGAAAGAAGAACCTTTTGGACCTTTGGTTCCCATGTTATCATTTAAAAGTTTTGATGAAGTAATTGAAAGATCAAATAGTAATGAACTAGGTCTATGTAGTTATATTTGTACTAATTCTATGGAACAAGCACATAGAGCTTCCGAGCTAATGGAAACTGGTACAGTAGCAGTCAACACTCCAGTGGTAGCTATTGCTGAGGCACCATTTGGTGGTATTAAACAAACTGGTTATGGACGAGAAGGTGGATCAATGGCGATAAAAGATTATTTAAATGTAAAATACACTCATTTAGGAATTAAAGGTTAATCAAATTGAAAAAAAATAAGCTTAAACAAATTTTTAAAGAAGGTAAGGCAGTAATTAACGGTTGGTGCCAAATACCAAGCTCGTTTTCTGCAGAAGTAATGGCACATATGGGATGGGATTCTGTAACAATTGATATGCAGCATGGTGTTATTGATTATCCAAATGCACTTCAGATGTTACAGGCAATTTCAACAACTGAAGCTGTGCCAATGGCAAGAGTAAATTGGAATGAACCAGGTCAAATTATGAAAATTCTTGATGCTGGAGCTTATGGTATTATTTGTCCAATGGTAAGTAATAAAGAACAAGCAGAAAAATTTGCGCAAGCATGTATGTATCCACCGAAAGGATATAGAAGCTACGGCCCAATAAGAGGTTTAATTTATGGTGGAAGTGATTATGGAGAACATGCAAATAATGAAATTTTAAAATTAGCAATGATTGAGACTGCTGAAGCTATAAAAAAATTGGATGAAATTATGAGTACGCCAGGAATAGATGGGATATATATTGGACCGGCAGACCTTAGTTTGGCAATTGGAGAAAAACCAGGATTTGACAAACCTGAAGGAAATCCAACTTATGAACAAATAGTAAATATATTAAAACATGCTAAAAAACATAATCTTGTTGCTGGAATTCACAATGCTACTCCAGAATATGCTCAAAAAATGATTGATCTAGGATTTCAACTAGTTACTGTTGGGTCTGACCAAAGATATATGAGCACCGGTTCAAGAGAAGCTGTATCAAAATTAAAAACCATAAAATCTAAGGAAGACTTAAAAGGGTATTAATTTTAAGTGTCTAATAAAAAGAAAATTCTTATAATACAAAATATTCACGAAGCTGGAATTAAATTATTAGAAGACAATCCAAATTTTGAATTTGAATTAATTGAAAATATTGACTTAAAGTTTTTAAAAGAAAAAATTTCAAATTTTGATGGGATATCAATAAGAACTGCAAAGCTTCCTGCTGAAATTATAAATCATTGCAAAAAATTAAAAATAATTTCTAGACATGGAGTTGGTTATGACAATATAGATTTAAAATCAGCAAAAAATAACAATATAACAATTACAATCACTACAACTGCCAATGCAGTAGCGGTTTCGGAACATGTAATGTTTATGCTTCTGAATATAGCTAAAGGTAAAAGTATGTATGACATTACAGTTAAATCTGGAAATTTTAATGAAAGAAACAAACTTCCTAAAACAATAGAAATTTGGAAAAAGAATATACTAATTATGGGTTTTGGAAGAATAGGACAGTGCTTAATTAAAAGGTGTCTTGGATTCGATATGAATGTATTTGTATATGATCCATATGTAACAAAAGAGGTTATAGAATCTTTTGGAGGAAAAAAAGTTAATGATTTGTATGAATCAATTAAATCTATGGATGCTATTTCTCTTCACATTCCGCTTAATGATAAAACAAAAAATTTAATTAATTATGAACTTTTGAAAACTTTGAAAAAAAGCTGCATAATTATAAATGCGGCAAGAGGTGGAATAATAAATGAAAATGACTTAAATAAAGCTTTGAGTGAAAATTTAATTTATGGTGCAGGCCTCGATGTATTTGAAATGGAACCGCCTAGTAAAGATAGTCCTCTATTAAAAAATGATAAGTTATTTTTAAGCCCACATACAGCTGCATTTACTGAAGAATGTATGACAAGAATGGCTGTAGAAACTATTCAGAATATTATTGATTTTTTTGATAAAAAATTAGACAAATCAAAAATAGTAAAACTATAACTAATGAAAATTAATTTAAAGAAATTTGGTTTATTAGAAGCTTTAGTAATTCTTTCAGTGATTTATGTCGTTGGTATGCTTTTATGGACAGTTAGCACAAGACCAGCTGTTGAAGCAAAAGCCAATCTTGTTAAAGAAAATCACAAAAAAGTAGTTGATTTTATAAATAGCGAAATTAATCAGTGTGGAAGTGATCAAAATAAAATGACACTATGGGGCGATCCATGCAATGGTGAATGGATATCTGAAAAAGTAGTTAAATATATTAATAATAATTTAAATATTAAAAATCCATTTTCTGAAGATGTTAAAGTAAAAACTGACCCTGACCCTAGAATTAAAGCTGAAGGTAAAGCTGGCCAATCTACTGAGATGGGAGTTATTTTTGTTATGTCGTCAAATTTTCTTCCAGAACCAGGATCTGAATGGATTGTTGGCACTTGTTTTAAATCACCTTGCGTTGCTGCTGGAAATAATGAGTTAACTTCTATTTATAGATAGTTATTTTTTTCAATTTCAATATTCGAACTAGATAGTGTTTTGGTTAAATAGTTATATCCTTTAATTGCATACTCTAGTGGATTTGCTTTTTTAGGATCTTGCTCAGCTTCAACAACTAACCAACCAGAATAATTTTTTGTTTTTAAAATATCAAACAATGGTTTGTAGTCTATGCAGCCATCTCCTGGAACAGTAAAAGCTCCATCTAAAAAAGCACCTCTAAAACTTAAATCATTTTTTAAGGAATTTTCTAAAACGTTTTTTCTTATATCTTTGCAGTGCACGTGGATTAGTCTTTCGCTATAATTGTTTAAAATTTTTTCTGAATCGCCTTTAGCGAACAACATATGACCAGTGTCTAAAGTTAACTTTACACTTTCATGAGTATTCTCTAATAATCTTTCCGTGTCTTCTTGGGATTCTATTACTGTGCCCATATGGTGATGATAACCTAAAGGCATTTCTTCATCTTCCAAATATTTAGCTAGATCAGATATTTTTGAGCAAAACTTTTTCCACTCGTCACTTTCCATTTTAGGTCTAGTGGATAATTTTCTATTCGGATCTCCTTGAATTGATCCAGAAACCTCTGCAAAAACAATGCAGGGTGCATTGCAGTCTTTAAATAACTTAAGTTGTTCTTCAATTGCTAATTTTTCGTCATTCACTGAATTTTTTCTTAAATTAGCACCATACCAACCTGAGCACAGTTCTAATCTAAATTCTTTAAGCTTTGGAATTAATTCTGATGATTTTTTTGGAAATTTTCCACCAGACTCTATTCCAATATAACCAGCTTGTCTGGCCTCAGCTAAACATTGTTCCAGTGATGTCTCGCCTCCTAACTCAGGCATATCATCATTGCTCCAAGCTATTGGTGCTACTCCTAATTTTACTGACATAATAAATAATTTTAGCTAAGATATAAAATTAAAATTTTAATTCAAACAAAAAAAATGATTAATATTGCTTTATTTGGTCTTGGTAGAATCGGATTGATGCATGGAAAAAATTTGATGAGAAACAAAAATTTTAACTTAAAGTATGTTTATGATATTAACAAAAATTTATCAAAAAAAATTGCAAAAAAACTTAAATCAATACCAATAGATTATCCTTCTATAGCTTTTAAAGATAAAACAATTGATTCTATTTTTATTGCTTCTACCACTTCAACCCATATTAAATTAATTCTTGAAGGAGTTAAGAATAAAAAAACAATATTTTGTGAAAAACCACTAGATCTAAGTATTAAAAAAATAAATTATTGTAAAAAAAAAATATCAAAACTTAATCCTAAAATTCAATTAGGTTTTAACAGAAGATATGATCCAGGCCATAATTTTTTAAAAAAAGAATTATTAAAAGGAAAAATTGGTAAATTAGAAAAAATTATAATTACAAGTCGTGACCCAGCTCCACCATCTATAAAGTATTTAAAGCAATCTGGAGGCATATTTAGAGACATGATGATTCATGACTTCGATTTAACAAGATTTTATTTGGATAAAGATGAACCTTTTAAATTAGTAGCTTCCGCAAGTAACATTTCTGATAAAAAATTTAATAAAATAAAAGATTATGAGTTAGCAACTTGTTTAATTAATTCTAAAAATGGAGTTCAGTGCGTTATAACTAATTCTCGTCATTGTACATTTGGTTATGATCAACGAGTTGAATTGTTTGGTTCAAAAGGTATGCTTATTTCTAATAATAAAAGAGAAAAAGAGACATCATTATATTCAAATAATTTTACATCTAGTAAATCTTCTTTCATGAACTTCTTTGTAGAAAGATATAAAGAAGCATACAAACTACAACTAAATGATCTAAAAATGTTTATAACAAATAATATAAAACCCCTTGCACAGTTCGAGGAAGGAAGAAAAGCTTTAATAATGGCAAATGCTGCTGCTAAATCTTTAAAATCAAAAAAATTTGAAAAACTTGCTTTATAATGGAAACAACTTTTACTAGAATGCAACCATTCCTCTTTACTACTAATTAATAGTTTGGTTTAATTTTGTTTTTAAAAGTTAACTTTAACAACAAGAGGGGAATTTAATGAAAACATTAAAAAACTTTATACTAGCTATAGCTGCGTGGGCTCTTACGTCTGTGTCTGTTTTAGCTACAGATGTAATAGTCGTTTCTCACGGTCAAGCTAATGACCCTTTTTGGTCAGTAGCTAAAAATGGTGTTGATGCTGCTTGTAAAGATATGGGAATATCTTGCAAATACACAGCTCCAGGAACTTTTGACATGGTTGAAATGGCGAAACTAATTGATAACGCTGTATCACAGAAACCAAAAGGTATTGTGATTACACTTCCAGATGCTGCTGCTTTAGGAAAATCAGTTAAAGCTGCTATAGCTGCTGGAATACCAGTAATCTCAATGAACTCTGGTTCTGATGATTATGCTTCTTTAGGAATCAGCGCTCACGTTGGACAAACTGAGTTTGAAGCTGGTGTAGGCGGTGGACAAAAAATGAAAGCTGCTGGCGGTAAGAAAGCATTATGTGTTAACCATGAAGTTGGAAACGTTGCACTAGATAGAAGATGTGCAGGTTTTAAAAAAGGTTTTGGTGGAAGTGTTGATATTTTAGGTACTTCTAATGACCCAACAGAAATTCAAAAGGCTGTTGCTGCAAAATTAGGTGGTGGATATGACACTATTCTAACTTTAGGAGCTGGTTTATCTGGCGAAGCGGCATTAAAAGCTTTAGAAGCTGCTGGTAAAGTTGGAAGCGTTAAACTGGGTACATTTGATATGTCTCCAAATATGTTAAAAGCTGCTGCTGCAGGAAAAGTAGAGTTTTTAATTGACCAACAACAATATCTTCAAGGTTACCTACCGATTGCAATTTTTGCACAGTATATGAGATGGGGAACAATGCCAGCTGGTGTAGTTATGACTGGACCTGGATTTGTAACTCCTGATAATGCTAGCAAAGTAATTAAGTGGGCAGCTCAAGGTTATAGATAAAATACAATTTTAAGGCCTGACTAGTTTTTAGTCAGGCCTTTTTTTTAATTAAAATTTTATACATGTCTGAAAAATCAAAAAGTATCGATTCAAAAAAACAGTTTTCTCAAGATGAAAGATTAAAAAAAGTTTCTAAATTAAAAATATTACTTAATAGACCAGAATTAGGAGCTTTGGGCGGATCAATATTAGTATTTATTTTTTTTGGTATAGTTGCTGGAGACACTGGAATGTTTAGCGCTTATGGAACATTAAACTTTTTAGATGTTTCAGCTAACTTAGGAATTATTGCAATTGCGGCTGCCATGTTGATGATAGGCGGTGAGTTTGATCTTTCAATTGGATCAATGATTGGATTTGCTGGAATTTGTATTGCAATACCAGCAATTTATTGGGGATGGCCTCTATGGATGAGTATAGTTTTTGCTTTTGCAATGGCAGTTCTTGTTGGTTATTTTAATGGTATATTGGTAGTAAGAACTGGTCTTCCATCTTTTATAGTTACATTAGCTATGTTGTTTATTTTAAGAGGAGCAACATTAGCAATTACAAGATTAATAACTGGTAGAACACAAGTGCCAGGTTTAAGAGTGTTAATTGAAGATGACCCAATCGCCTGGATTTTTGCAACTGACACATTTAAATGGCTTTTCACTTGGCTAGGATCAATGAAACTAATCGAATTAAGAACAGATGGTACTCCTTTAGCAACAGGTATACCTCCTTCAGTAATATGGTTCGTTGCACTTACAATTTTAGCGACTTGGATTTTAATGAAAACTAGATATGGAAATTGGATTTTTGCATCCGGTGGTGACAAAGTAGGAGCAACAAACGTTGGTGTTCCTGTTGGGAGAGTTAAAATTAGTTTATTCATTGGAACTGCTTGCGCAGCTACACTATTTGCATGTATCCAAGTTTTAGATGCAGGTTCTGCAGATACTATGCGGGGAACTTTGAAGGAATTGGAGGCAATTGCTGCAGCAGTTGTAGGAGGTTGTTTATTAACAGGAGGATATGGATCTGCAGTTGGAGCAGCTTTTGGAGCTTTAATATTTGGTACAGTATCTATGGGAATTTTTTATACAGATGTAGATACTGATTGGTTTAAAGTTTTCTTAGGAGCTATGATGTTAATAGCTGTTGTGTTTAACAATTATATTAGAAGAAGAGTAACAGAAAGTAAATAATGACAGAGTATTTAGTAGAATTTAATAATATAAGCAAATTTTTTGGTAAAGTGATAGCTTTAAAAGATGTTACCATGAAAGTTAAAAAAGGTGAAATTATGTGCCTTCTTGGAGATAATGGAGCGGGAAAATCTACTCTTATAAAAACTCTTTCTGGAGTACATAAACCAGATGAAGGTGAAATAATAGTAGAAGGAAATAAAACCATATTTGATTCACCTAAAGATGCTTTAGACATAGGTATAGCAACTGTTTATCAAGATCTAGCTTTAGTGTCTCTTATGAGTGTAACTAGAAATTTTTTTATGGGAAGAGAACCTCAAAAAGGGATACCTTTTTTTAAAACATTTGATATTGAAAAAGCAAATAAAATAGCAGCTGATAGAATGGGGCAAATAGGTATAGATATAAGAGATCCTTCCCAAGCAGTTGGAACCATGTCTGGTGGTGAGAGACAATGTTTGGCAATATCAAGAGCTATATATTTTGGTGCAAAAGTTTTAATTCTCGATGAACCAACTTCTGCTCTTGGTGTACATCAAGCCTCTGTTGTTCTAAAATATATTGTTAAAGCAGCATCACAAGGATTGGGTGTAATATTAATTACTCATAATGTTCACCATGCTTATCCGGTTGGAAATAGTTTTACAGTTTTAAATAGAGGTAAAAGCTTAGGAACTTATGCAAAAAGAGATTTGTCTAGAGAAAAACTTTTAAGCATGATGGCAGGTGGAGAAGAACTTGATAAACTTGAAGTTGAATTAAAAGAAATGGATAGAATTTCTAAGAATTAATGTAATAAAATTCTTAACTAAAATAATTAAAAAAGAGATATCTCGCAACTATTTCCTTTGTTATAATTAATCTTATAAAGGAGGTTAATATGGCTAAATTTTATTGTTTTGGAAACTATACTACCCAAGGGTTTCAAGGTTTTATTAAAGACCCAAAGTCTGACAGATCTAAAGCTGCTCAAGCTGCAGCAGAAGCTGTTGGTGCTAAAATGGTTTCTTATACTGGCTTAAGAGGAGCTTATGATTTCTTCGTAATTTTTGAAGGATCTTTTGAGCAAGGCGCTGGTATTAAAATGGCAACAGAAGCAAGTGGCTCTCTTTGTAATATTACAATCTGCGAAGCTATTAATATTAATGACGTTGCTGCAAATGCAGCAAAAATTGCTTCTGCCTATAAAGGACCTGGGCAATAGTAAAAAATAAATTATAAATTTAACTTCTGATCGTTTAATGGGAGTTAGATACTTTTGTATAAAGTTGGAAACATTTTCCCGCCTAAGGGATCTCCATTTTTATATCCTGCCTCTTGCATTGCTTTTCTGTAATTATAACTAGTCCAATCTCCGATATAACTTATTTTTGCATCTTCTTTTGCCACCCTTAAAGTATATCGACTTAATGTCTTATTTGGTATTGATGAGCTTAATGTTCCATGAAGAGTTCTCATGTCAAATATAACGCAATCTCCCAACTCACAATCCCATTTTAAAAATTCATATTTATCCTTATTTCCCAAAACATCAGGGGGTAGTTCGTATTTTTTCCCCTCAATTATACATTCATTCCCTTCAACTTTATGTCCATCTTTAAAAAGAACTCTTAGAAAAAGCTTGTTCCATAAATGTGAACCTTTTACCCAAGCCACACCTTCATTTTTACCCGTCGGTTGCAAGGGCAGCCAAAGAACACACATTGTGCCCTCCATATCAAAATAACTAACATCATGATGAAACGGAGTTGATGATTTAGAGCCCGCTTCCCTTAAAAACCAATTATCCATAACAAGGTTAATTTTTTTTGCTGACATTAATTCTGCTGCAATTCTTGCGTAGGGTGAATTAAATACAAAATCATTAAACTCAGGGACTAGATCCCAAGTCCAATAGTCCTCCAAATATGCCGGGACACCTTTTTTTAATGTGTGGGATTTAAATCTAGGACTGGGATTTTTTATGTCCTTTTCGATTCCTATTTCAAGCTTTTTTATCCAGTTAATATCGAATTTACCTTTTAAAAATATTGCTCCGTCTTTCTTAAATTGATCTATCTCTTGTTTTGATAAAATATTTTCCATATTTTTTTAAATTATAACCTATAATATATGTTGATTCCTATAAAATGAAAAAAAAATTAAAAGTAATAGATCTTTTTTCTGGTTGTGGAGGTCTTAATGAAGGGTTCAACGAAGCGGGCTTCCAAACTTCTGTATCTAATGACATATGGGAACCTGCGGGTAAAACATTTCTTAAAAATAATAAAAATTCAAGGTTCATTCTTGGAGACATAACGCAGAATAAAGTAAGGAATGAAATCATAAAATATGGAAAAAAATCTGACGTACTAATCGGAGGTCCTCCTTGCCAAGCTTACAGTATGGCTGGAGCAAGAGACGTTGATGATCCAAGGGGAAAATTATTTGAAGATTACGTTAAGATAGTCAAGGCCATAAAACCAAAATACTTTGTCATGGAAAACGTAAAAGGCTTATTATCCATGGAACATGATAGAACGAGATTAAATGGACAAGATAAGATAAAATTAGATAAAATCAAAAGGCTTGAAAATAAAAAAAATGAATTATTGTTGAAACGTAAGCAGTCAAAAAATACTCCAAAAATTAAATTTTCAAGAGCAGAAGCAAATCAATTGGAAGAAATTAAAGATAAGCTAATTGAAGAAAGAAAGTTAACTTCAAGCTTAAGGATAAAAGTTACTGAAACGATTAAAAAAAGATTTTTAAATTTAGGATATGATGTTCACATCCAAGTATTAAATGCTGCTGACTATGGAGTTCCTCAAAAAAGGCAAAGGGTAATAGTCATTGGTGGATTGGATGGATATCCAGTTCATTTTCCTGATCCTACCTATAAAGAAAAATCAAACGGTAAGAACTTAGAATTATTTAAAAGTAATTTACAAGATTGGGTGACAGTTAAGCAGGCAATTGATGACTTGAAAAACAAGCCTGAAAAGATTTCATTCAATCACATATTTACTAAGTGTGGGAAGGATTTTCAAAAAAAAATAAATAATACTCCTATTGGAAGATCCGTTTATGGTGGCTTTTCCGATGCTTACTTTAGGTGCCCACCCAATGAACCTAGTAGAACCGTTAAGGAAAATCATGGCGGGGTATTCCTTCATTATGAAAAGAACAGGTTCATGACTCCAAGGGAATTGGCAAGGTTACAATCCTTTGAGGATGATTTCATTTTCGAGGGATCAAAAAGCCAAATACTAGTTCAATTAGGAAATGCCGTTCCACCCAAACTTGGATATAGCATTGCTAACACTTTAAAGGAATTTTTTTAATTTAAATTTTTCTTTTATTCTATAAATTTGATCTAAATTCTAAAACATCGTACCAAAAACATCCCTCGCAACCATTTATCGTACCATCGTGTTTTTTATTCCCTTTGATATAAGATTTTTTATAACCGAATTCTTTTGCATCAAATCTTGTTCCTGTATTAGTGCATTTTTTACAAGCTTCTCTCTTCTTTTTATTCATTGACTCATGAAGAGGTTGAAAATCATCAACTGTTTGAGTATCTAGTTTCTTAATTCTTTCATCATTATATCTTCCATTTTTGTGATCACATTCAATTTGGTTTTCCTTAGATGGTTTTAATAAAGTTACTACGCATCTTTTTTTCTTAACTATTTTTAAAATTTTTGATGATATAGGTCTATCTTCTTTGTTTTGTAAATGAAACCCTTGTGCTTGAAACCATACTCTTCTATTACCTTTGCCTGTTTCAGGCCACGCTTTAATTTTCTCAGGTCCGGCACTAGGTCTTATCCATTGTACACCATTATTAGTTATTTCTATTTTTCCTTTGAATTCTGATATATGAATCTTTTTTCCCCATCCAGTTTGTCGATCTGTTTTGGAAATTTCAAAGAAAGTTTCTCTAATTTTTTTGTTTTTCGAACCCGGCATTCCCAAAACGTATAGACCTTCCAACCTATTTTTTTTAATTTTAATGAATTTATTCTATCTCTTTTTTCATTTTTTTTAAATTTATTTGATTTCAAAAACTTGCTTTTTGGGAATGTTATTTTTCCATTCAAAAAAAATTCCAAATCTCTTATCTTCCTTCTTAATTATGTAAAATAAATCAGCCATTTTTATTGTATGGTTGCTATCACCAATGGAAAATTCTTTATTACTTAAATAGTCGGATTTGGTTGTGTTGTCTAAATAGTGCTTCAAAAATTTTTCAATTACATCAAATTCTCTTTTCATTTGCCATTGATGAACCGTATGATCGTTTTGGTTGGCAAATACCATAAATAACTTAGGTTCAGTGTGCATTCTTTGTTTTCCACCACCTTTGTAGTATTTAATTATTAGCTCTGTAGGATCATCTAAATTCCTAACAAACATTTTAGTAGAAATATTTTTGAATGCATAAGTTATCTTAAAATCAAAAGGCTTATCATCAATGAATATATCTTTTGTTAAAGATTTTCTATTTTCCTCTCCTCTGACCCTTTGGTGGTTTTCAAGATACGATTGAATAACGATTGAACAAGCAAAGTTATACCATCTGTTTATTGTATACTGCTTGAATACCTCAGGTAGATTTTTTACTTTAATCTTCTCTTCTATTTTTAAGATTAATTCATCATAGTTGAAAACCTTAAATAAAAATGAACCATGATTATTCAGAATGTAATCAGATTGTACTCTATCCCAAACATAATCTTCAACTTTTTTAATCTCATTAATTAAGTTTTCAATCATTTTAGTTAATTAACAGCTTTTTCTGTAGTTTGTTCAAGTGTTTCGTTGTTAATTGGCATTCCCAAATTTTAAGAACCTTCCAACCTGTTTTTTTTAATTTTAATGAATTTATTCTATCTCTTTTTTTATTTTTTTTGAATTTATTTAACCAAAACTTCCTATTATTTTTTGGTATTTTATAACTTCCACAATTATGATGATGCCAAAAGCATCCGTTAACGTTAATCACTATTTTATATTTTTTTAAAACTATGTCTGGCTTTCCTGGTAAGTCTTTTTTATGAAGGCTGAACCTAAATCCATTTTTATGTAGTATGCTTCGAACGTATCTTTCAGGATTTGTATCCTTGCCAGTAATTCTGGACATCCTATAGGACGTTGCTTTGCTTACCTTTTTTTTTCTAAAATGCTTCATTTTACATGGACGTTAGTGTCCTATTCTATGTATAATTGGTTCTTATGCAAATAATGAAAGACAGCTTCGGTAGGACATTTCCTTACATTAGAATGTCAATTACTGATGTTTGTAATTTCAAGTGTGGTTACTGCTTACCAAACGGTTACCAAGTTGACAAAAGTGATAATAGGAAGTTCCTTCATCTAGACGAAATCAAACGCCTTGCAAAATGCTTTTCTGAATTAGGGGTTCGTAAAATTAGAATTACTGGTGGCGAACCAACTGTTAGAAAGGATTTTTTTGAGATCATCAAAGTCTTAAAATATGAAACTGACATTGAAAAGGTCGTGATCACCACAAATGGTTATCACTTAGATGAAAAAGCAAAGTCTTTGTTGGATAGTGGTTTGAATGGAATAAACATAAGCATAGATAGTCTTGATCGTGAAACTTTTAAAAAAATTACTGGTCACGATAGATTGCCTGAAATCTTAAGAGGCATAAGAAATTTACAAGAATTGGGATTTGAAAATATTAAAATTAATGCCGTACTCTTAAATGGAGTAAACTCATCTGAAAAAGATTTTGAGAAATGGTCAGAATTCATAAGAAATAATAAGGTTGATTTTAGATACATAGAATTAATGCAAACGGGTGATAATTTGGAATATTTCAAAAAATATCACATTCCATCGAAAATATTTAAGAATTACTTGAATAAAAATAAATGGATATATCAAACTTTAGGAAAAGATGCAGGACCTTCTTTAAATTACATAAATCCTGAATACAAAGGTAAGTTTGGAATCATAGCACCCTATTCAAAGGATTTTTGCAAAACTTGTAATCGATTAAGGATTACGTCTAGGGGAGATTTAAGACTCTGTTTATTTGGAAATACTGGAATAAGCGTTAGACATTTATTACAAAAAGACGATCAACTTAATGAATTAAAAGATCTTATATTAAAACAAATGCAATACAAAAAAGAGTCACATTATTTAGAGCTTGGAGATACAGGCTCAACAAAAAATTTATCTAAAACAGGAGGATAATTGACAAAATTGAAAATAGTAAACCAAGATGAATTAAAAGATTGGGCTAAGGAAATATTTAAAAAAAATTCATTTAACATGGTTGACGTTTCCTCAAAGAAGGAAACCTTTAGAAGGGCATTGGCCTCAGGAAAAATTTACGTAGGAAAAAAAGTTTTTGAATTAATAAGAGATAAAAAAATGCCTAAAGGAGATCCTATAAGTCTTGCAGAAGTATCAGCAGTCTTAGGTGTTAAAAAAACTAGTGAATTAATACCCTTATGTCATCCGCTACCAATCGATCATACAGCAACTAAAATTGTTATGAATGAAGTTGATAATTCATTGGAAGTCTTTTGTGTGGTTTCCGCGTTAGCAAAAACTGGCGTTGAAATGGAAGCAATCATGGGTGTTAATGCAGCGTTAATAACTATTTATGATTTAAGTAAAATTGTTAACCCACATTTAAAAATTGATAATGTTAAGTTATTAATTAAGGAAGGTGGAAAAAGTGGATTGTGGAAAAATCCAGATGGCCTTCCCAAATTTCTAGAAAATATTTTTTAATATGAAAATAAAAATTGAACTATTCGGTGCAAGTAGAGATCTTAGTGATAAAGAATTTTTAGAACTTGATTTAAAAGGAAATAGCTCAATAAAAGATCTTAAAAATAAAATAATTAATTACGTAGATGAAAAATTTAAAGGAAATGAAAACTTTAAAAAAATAATAGAGACATCGGCATTTTGTTCTGAAGATAATAATATTGTTCCTGATAGCTATAAGATTACTAGAGATCAAAAAATTGGAATTATTCCCCCCATCGGAGGTGGTTAATGCTGCACGCTAAAATAATAGATCTTTCAAAAGAAAAAATTAAACCTGAAAATGCTGAAGAGTTTATTGCTTCATCAAAATTTGGTGCTTCAATAGTATTTTATGGAACTGTAAGAAAAAATAATGAAAACAAAAAAGTTACTGGAATTACTTATGACAGTCACGATCAACTAGTAATTAAAAGCTTTAAAGAAATTTACAATGAAGCAGATGAAAAACTAAATATTAAAGATAAATCTGTATTTATCGAACATGTTAAAGGTTATGTTGGTCTTGGTGAAATAAGTATTATAATTGCCGTTGCTTGTCCTCATAGATCTGAGGCATACGATTTATCAAGATACATCATTGAGGAAATTAAAAAGAGATCTCCAATTTGGAAGAAAGAACACTATGAAAATAAAGAAAGCGAATGGTTAAAGGGAAATCCTGTTCAAGCTAATTAAAATCTCTTTTTAAATCAAAATCTTTGAAAACTTTACTTGAGTTCACATTGATAAAGCTTGTCCTATTTTTTAATCTTTTAACCATAAATTTTGCACCATATTCTCCTTTTATTTTTTTAAATTTTTTAGTTAGTGAGATGTCAAAACCTATTGGATTGCCTATCTTATTTTTAAACTTTAAAACATAAACTAAAAACTTGTTTAATTTAATTGAATTGTAAATTTTATTAATATCCGATGCTTTGATAAATGGCATATCCGACTGAACAACGATAAATCCTTTATCATTTCTTGCCACTTTTTTTAATCCAGCTTTTATTGAGGATGCCATTCCTTTTTTATAATCTTTATTATAGATAAAAATATTTTTTTTATTCTTAAAAATTATTTTTTTGACTTCTTTATGTTGATGACCAAGAACTATGATAACTTTGTTTACTTTACTTTTGTGTAATACTTTTAATGAATGATTAATTAAAGGTATCTTTTTATATCTCTTAACTAGTTTATTTTCGTATTTAATTCTCTTTGATTGACCTGCAGCAAGAAAAATTGCTTTAATCATTATTTTTTATAAGTTTCAGAAACCAACTGAGAAATAATTGATAAGGCTATTTCAGGTGCTGATCTACCACCTAACTTAATTCCTATTGGTCCGTGAATTGAATGAATTTGTTCATCATTAAAACCAGCTTTTTTTAATCTTTGACATCTGTTCTCATGAGTTTTCTTGCTTCCAAGAGCACCAATGTAGTAAAATTTTTTATTTAAAGCATGTTGCAATGCTGGATCATCTATTTTTGGATCATGTGTTAATGCAATTAAAGCTGTATTTTCATTAGTTTCTATTTCTTTGAATGCCTCATCTGGCCATTTATTAATTATTTTTAAATCGGGAAATCTTTGTTCTGAAGCAAAATAGCCTCTTGGGTCAATTATTGATATTTCAAAATTCAAACTTTTTGCAAAATCTACAAGGTACTGAGCTATATGTACTGCACCAACAATAATTACTTTTATTGGTCTTATGTATGTTTCAACAAAAATCTCTGTATTTTCTATAACTCCATTTTTTTTTGTTTTAAAAAAAATTTCTACCCGATCTTGATAACTTTCAAAATTTTTACTTAGCTTTTTTCCTTTCTCAAATATCTCACTATCACCATCCTTTAGATTAGTTACAATTGCAAATTCGGTTTTAGAATTTTTTTTTTTGATTATTTCTTGAAGAATTTTTAGTTTCATTGATTTATTTGCTCAAGATAAACTGCTATCTCACCGCCACAAGCAAGTCCTACTTCCCATGCACTTTCATTTGAAACTTTAAATTCAATTTTTTTACATGGTTTGTTATCCTTAATTAAACCTATGCACTCTCTAACAACGGCAGACTCAACGCATCCTCCTGAAACTGAACCTGAAAAATCTCCTGTTTCATTTACAATCATCCTACTTCCAACTTGTCTTGGTGAAGAGCCCCAGGTTTGTATGACAGTAGCTAAAACAACTTTTTGATTGGCTTTTATCCAATCATTTGCTTCTTCAAGGATCTTTTCATCAAATGAATTTTTCATTTGATATTAAGTTATTACCGATAGATTAAATTAGCAAGCTTCAACAGCTTTTTTTGCAAACACTTTCACCATGTTTGCTCTGTATTCTGCGGATGCATGTACATCTGAGTTCATTTCTGATGAAGAAATTCTAACTGCATCTACTGATGAAGATGAAAAATTATTTGATAATGCTTTTGATAAATCTTTATCATTATAAACACAAGATTTTGCTCCTGTGACCGCAACATTTACCGCGCTTTTATGTTTTGCTACATACACTCCAACAATCGCATATCTTGATGCAGGATTTGGATATTTTTGGTAATTTGATTTTTGAGGTATTGAAAATTCTATTGCTTCAATAATTTCCCCACTTTTTAATGCGGTTTCAAACATTCCTTTAAAAAATTTTTCAGCCTCTATTTTTCTACTATTTGTATGAATAACTGCGTTTAAAGCTATGCAAGCCGATGGATAATCAGCAGAAGGATCATTGTTAGCAATAGATCCTCCAATTGTTCCTCTGTTTCTTACTTGAGGATCTCCAATTCCTTCAGCTAAAGCTGATAAAGATGGTATAGCCTTTTTTACATCTTTTGATTTAGCAACTTCAACATGTTTTGTGGTTGCTCCAATTTTTACGGACTTGCCACTAACTTTAATTCCCGACAAACTTTTTATTCCTTTTATATCAATAACATCTCTATAGCTTGCCAATCCTAATTTAATAGATGGAATGGTTGTCATTCCACCAGCTAAATAAGCAGAATTGGAAGATGATAATTTTGAAGCTTCTTTTACGTCTTTTGCTGAGTGATAGTTAAAGGTTTTCATAATTTCTCCTTATGCTGCTTCCGAATTTCTTTTTTTATTTTGATTATATGCTTTCCATACTTTTTCGGCTGTTGCTGGCATTGAAATCTCTGTTCCTATAGCATTCATCACAGCGTTCATTACAGCTGGAGGAGCGGCAATTGCTCCAGCCTCTCCACACCCTTTTGTTCCAAGTGGATTTGAAGTTGCTGGCGTGCAAGTAAATCCTAAATTAAAATCTGGGAAATTATCAGCTCTTGGCATTGTATAATCCATGTAAGAAGCTGTAACTAACTGTCCTGTTTCATCGTAATGACAATTTTCATAAAGCGCCTGCCCTATTCCTTGAGCTAGTCCACCGTGTACTTGTCCTTCAACTACTAAAGGATTAATAATAGTTCCAAAGTCATCTATAGCAGTATACTTAACTACTTTTGTTTCTCCTGTGTCAGGATCTACTTCTACTTCACAAATGTGTGAACCTGCTGGAAAAGAAAAGTTAGCAGGATCAAAAAATGATGTTTCTTTAAGTCCTGGCTCTTCGCCTTCAGGTAAAGGTGATTTAACCTCACCATAAGTACCTGGTAAATAGCAAGCAAATGCTATTTCACCTATTGTTTTCTTTTTATTCGATTTTGCTACAACAAATTCACCATTACTAAACTCTACGTCATCTACGCTTGCTTCTAACATTTTTGCTGCAACTCTTTTTCCTTTTGCTATTATTTTATCACAGGCTTTAACTATTGCTGTTCCGCCTACTGTTAAGGATCTTGAACCATAAGTTCCATATCCAAAAGGTCCTTTGTCTGTATCTCCATGAGAAATTTCAATATTCTCTATTGGCACCCCTAACTGATCTGCCGCGATTTGTGCAAATGTAGTATCATGACCTTGTCCATGACTATGTGAACCTGTAAATACAGTAACATTTCCCGTTGGATTAAATCTTACTTCTGCAGATTCCCACAATCCTATTCCACATCCTAACATCATAACAACGGGCGATGGTGCTATACCGCAAGCCTCAAAGTATGAACATAACCCAATTCCTCTTAATTTTCCTTTAGAAGCAGACTCTCTTTTTCTTTTCTCAAAACCCTTGTAGTCAGCTAACTCCATAGCTTTATTTAAACCTGCAACATAGTCTCCTGAGTCTACAGAATGAACTAATGTTTGTTGGTATGGAAATTGAGTTGGAAAATTTTTCATTCGAATTTCAGCTGGATCCATTCCTAGCTCTCTTGCTGCTTTCTCTACCAATGTTTCAATTGTATAAGTTGCTTCAGGTCTTCCGGCTCCTCTATAAGCATCTACTGGTGCCGTATTAGTAAATACAGCTTTTACATTCGTATATGCTGCTGGCATTTTGTAAACTCCAGTAGCACAAGGACCAAATAGATAAGTTGGTGTAACGGTTCCAAATACCGAAGCATAAGCACCAAGATTTGCAATTGTTTCGTTTTTAAAACCTAAAAATGTTCCGTCATTTTTAACTGCAAGCTCAGCATGAGTAACATGGTCTCTTCCGTGACAATCCGATAAAAAGGACTCTGTTCTATCTGCAACCCATTTTACTGGTCTCTCGATTTTTTTTGCTGCCCAACTACACACAACTTCTTCGGCATAAGGATAAATCTTTGATCCAAATCCTCCACCAACATCTGGAGCTATAACTCTTAGTTTGTTTTCTGGAGCAACTCCATTGAATGCGGAAATAATAATTCTAGCTAAGTGAGGATTTTGACTAGTTGTATATAAAGTAATTTCTTCTGTAGATGGATTGTAATCTGCATTTGCTGCTCTCGGTTCCATTGCATTAGGAACAAGTCTATTATTAATTAAATCAATTTTAATTACTTTATCGGCTTTTTCAAAAGCTTCTTTCACTTTCGTTCTATCACCTAATAACCAATCAAAACATAAATTTTTTGGAATATCTTTATATATTTGATCTGAACTCATCGCATCTTTTGTATCTACTACAGCTTTAAGTATTTTATAATCAACTTTAACAATTTCAGCTGCATTTCTAGCTTCGTCAAGCGACTCTGCTATTACTACAGCAACATGATCTCCTACATAATTAACTGTATCGTTTGCGAGAGGTGGGTGAGCGGGAACTTTCATATCAGAACCATCTTCACTTTTAATCCTCCACCCAGCTATCAAACCTCCTATTTTATCATTGGCAATATCTGCTCCTGTAAGTATAGACACTACTCCGGGAGCTTTCATTGCTTTGGTTATATCAACTTTTTTAATTTGTGCTCTTGCATGAGGTGAACGTACAAAATACGCAAATGTTTGATTTACGAAGTTTACATCTGCTGTGTATTTACCTCTTCCAGTTAAAAGTTTTTTATCCTCTTTTCTTTCAACTCTAGATCCAACTAAACTTGCCATATCTTTTTTTCTCCTACATTTTAGAAGCTGCTTCTTTAACAGCAGCTACTATATTTTGATAACCAGTACATCTACAGATATTTCCTTCTAACCATTCTCTAATTTCTGTATCACTTGGTTTTTTATTATTTTGTAATAAATCAATTGCACTCATAACCATTCCTGGAGTACAAAAACCACATTGTAATCCATGAAGTTTTTTAAATGCTTCTTGCATCGGATGCATATTTCCATTTTTAGCAATACCTTCTATCGTTGTTATTTTCGATCCATCAACGTCTGCAGCAAGTGCAGTGCAACTTTTTATTGATTTGCCATCAACATGTACAACGCAAGCTCCACATTGGCTTGTATCACATCCAACATGTGTTCCCGTTAAATTTAAATTTTCTCTGATAAAGACTGATAATATTGTATGATCTTGTATTTCTTTGGTGACTTTCTTGCCATTTACTTCAACGCTTATCTTTTTCATGTCCCACCTCCTTGAAAAAGCGACTATTTTGTTAAGATCATTTAAACATAATTAAAAAAAATGTTCAATTAATTATCAAAATTTGATTCTACTTTAACGCGACTCAAATAATTAAATATGTAGCTATTCCTAATAAAATTATTGAAGATATGTAAATTATGATCTTTTTATTCAAAATATTTTTTGATTGATTTTGATTATTTGATTTTTGACTTTCATCAATTGCTTTAAAATCCACTTTTTTTGAATTTTCTTGTGTTGAAATCAGCTCTGAGAATTTTCCAAAAAAAATGTCTGCCATTTTTTTAGCAGTCATATCAATTAATCGCGATCCAACTTGAGCAATTTTTCCTCCAACATTTGCTTCAACTTCATAAATAAGTTTAGTTCCACCACCAGATTCCTCTAGTTTTACTCTCGCTTTTCCAGAAGCAAAACCTACTGGTGAATTTCCAGAACCTTCAATTAGATAACTATCGGGTGTTTTTATTTCCTTTAATTCAATATCACCAGTAAAAGTAGCATTAAATGGTCCAATTTTATTTGTTGCAGTTGCAGTAAAATTTGTATCGGAATTTCTTTTAAATTCTTCACATCCAGGAATTGATTTTTTCAAAATCTCAGGATCGTTTAATGCTTCCCAAACTTTTTGTTTATTTTGATTAATTTGATAATAGCCTGATAATTTCATTTCTATTTTTTACCATAAAAAAAATAATGTTTAAACTTGAATCAACAAGTCATAAAGTTCTGAAAAGAATTTTATATTTGTCAGAATTTTCAAATTCTATCTCATCACTATATATTATCAATCCGTAAAGATTATCTAAATTTAGAGGCAATTTAATTTTCACTAATTCAATAATTTTTAAAAAAATAATGATAAAGTTTACTGGTATTGGAATCGTTAATTTATTATTAGAAATTTTTTTAATTAACTGTTTAAATGTTATGCTTGTTTTAGAGCAACAATAATAAATTTTTGATAAATCACAATTTTTGTCATTATAAATATTTATTATGAAGTTTGACAAATCTTCATAGTGACATAAATGTAATTTAAAACTACCACTGCCAATTAAAGGAATGATTGGGATTTTTTTGCAAATATTACTAATTTTTTCTATTAATTTTGAATCTCCTCCAAAAAAAAGTCCTGCTCTTAAATTAATCACTCCATATTTTTTTGAAACTTTTTCTATTTCCATTTTTGTTTTTCCATAAATAGATTTTGCTTTATTAAAAGAACTTAAAGAAGATATATGAATTATTTTTTCTACATTCATTTTTTTCGCATAATCAAATAATTTTTCTGATCCGTTGACATTTGTTGAAATACTTTTTTCTAAGCTTTTTGCTGAAAAGTCGTAGGCTGTGTGAATTAATAAATTACAATTTTCAAGTACGTTATATTTAAAATTCTCGATTTTTTTCAAATTAAAATTAAATTGATCATTTTTATTTGAACTAGATAATTCTACTACTTGCCAACCATTTTTTTTAAATATTATTGATAATTGCTTTCCTAAATATCCATTGCTACCTGTTATGATGCATTTTTTTTTATCCATATGATTTTATTATATTTTTTTATTACTTAGTATCATTCTTAAAATGTTATTTAATGAAAATATTGTAATTGGTGAAATATCTATATCGTTAAGTATTGAAGAATCGGAAATGTATATATTCTTATGGTTGTTCAACTTACCATATTTACTAACTCCAAGTTTAATACTCCTATTCTTGGTAATTGGTATCGATCCACCCAAATGATTTGATGCACCAATTTTATTAAAAAATAATTTTTTTATATTTAAAACTTTATTTTGTTTGTTAAATTTTTTTATATCAGTTTTAAATTGAGATATGTTAAATCTAAAATTTGGTTTTCCTTCTATTGTAAATTTGCTAGATTTTTTTGAAATATTTATTTTTCCAGAATAATTAGAGTTAAGATAACATTGTCCAATAAAGTATTTGTTTTTATTAAGATTATTTAAATTCTTTAAATAGTTTTTAAAAAACAAACCTAAAATATTTTTTAATGAATAAAGTTGGCAAGAAAAATTATACTTTCCACATATTACATTAAAAAAACGACTTTTTAATTTATTATTAACCTTGATTAAAGCATAAAAATGTTGGGTTTCTTTTAAAACTATTTTTTTTATATTTTTAATAGAATTTAATATTAATTTAGATGTTTCTATTGGACCACAAGACAAAAATAGTTTTGAATAAGGTAAACTAATTTGATCGTTAGTTTTGATATCATGAATCTTTAATATAGAATTTTTCAAATCAATTTTTTTTACGAATAAATTACTTTTAAAAATTATTTTTTTTTTTAATAAGTATCTTTTTAAATTTGAAACATCCTTCTTTGATACTGAATAGTTTTTTTCTAATAAATAATTATTTATTTTTTTATTCTTATTTTTTATATATTTAATTTTTATTATTTTTAATAAATTTATTATTTCTTTTTTATATTTTAGTATTTCACTTTTTTTAATAAGACTATTATTATAATTATATTCACCAATATTACCAACTACTCCACCCCATATATTAGATTGTCCTCCTTCCATATGTGAAAGCAAATATTTGCAATTAATTACATTTGATTTATTTAATTTATTAATTTTTTTTGATAAAAAATTGGAATTATTTAGAATTTCTCCGTTATTTTTTAATAAATATTTTATTAAAGAAATATTTTTTATTTTATTTTTTTCTCCTGGAGAAATTATAGTAGATTTAATTCCTTTTTTATTTAATGCATATGCTGTGGTTAATCCTGAAAAACCTGAGCCAATTATATAAATCATTTATTCATCATTTTTTTTATTAGAGTTTTGTCTAATTAAATCTAATAAGAATCCAAAAAAAAGTGAGATAAATGAAAGCATAAAAGAAAAGCCAGAGAAAAAAATATAAATAATCGACGGATTTTTAAAATTTAGGAAAAATAATATAATTGAAACAATTACAAAAAAAATAAAAAATAATAAAAATAATTTTAGTGGATTATAATATATTATTGCCTCAACGATATATTGTAAGGTCCTTAACGAATCTCTGAATATTTTAACATGGCTTTTACCTGTCCTAACTTCATATTCTATAGGATGATACTTAACAAATTTTGTGTTCAACATATATGCCAATGTTAAGGATGTAGTAAAACTAAATGTATTACACAAGTGTGGTAAAAATGAATTTATAGTTTTTTTTGAGAACACTCTTAGCCCAGAATTTACATCCACAATTTTTCTTCCAGTTGTCCATTGAACTAAAAATTTTAGAAGTTTTCTAAATAGAAATTTAAAAAATGAGCCATAGTATTCTTTTCCTTTTCTTGCCCCTACAACCATGTCATAACCAGATGAAGTATTTAAACTTTCAAAATAAAGATTTAATAATTCAGATATATGTTTGGATGGATATGAGTCATCAATATCGCTAATTACTATTGTGTCAAATTTTGCATTTTTTATTCCTGTTTTTAAAGCTGCTCCATAGCCAATGTTGTGAGGATGTTTAACAATATTTATATCTAAGTTTTTTAGTTTTTCTTGTGAATGATCGTTTGACCCGTCGTCCACAACTATAATTTCGTAATCTTTTCCGTATTTATCTAATTCCTTTTTTATAGAATCTATATTTTTTTCAATGGATGCTTCTTCATTAAAACAAGGTAATACTACTGATATCATAATTTATTTTCGAGTTTATTATTTATAATCCATTGACTCAAACAAATTAAATTAAATATTTTATATGATTGATCCTCTTCCATATTTTGATGCGAATCCCAAATCTTATTTATTTCATTATTACAAAACAAATTCTTCATAAATTGAGTATTAAGTAAATCATAGGCCATTTCTTTAAAATCTTTATCAAAAACTAGCCATAAACCTATAGGCGTTCCAAAGCCGCTTTTCTTTTTTTGAAACAATGATTTTGGCAATTTTTTTTTAACAATAGATTTTAAGATTCTTTTTCTTTCAAAAAATTTTATTTTATAATTTATAGGTAATGAACAAACATATTCAACAATTTTACTGTCTAGAAATGGAAGTCTAGATTCTTGTGAATTATACATTGTTGATCTATCAATTTTATATAATATGTCATTAGGAAACCATGATTTTAAATCTATATACATATACTGATCTAAATAATTAACATCTGGTAGTTTTACTAATTCATTATCTATGAATTCTAAAAAATCATAATTAATAAATTTATGGTCATATTTATTAAAAATATTTATTCTTTCATTTATGGAAAATATCTCTCTCCATAAAATATGAGAATAATTATTCTTTTTTGATAATGCATTTAAAAACTTTGTTATTTTGTAATCCACACCTACTTTGGTGAATTTGGTTTTAAATAATTTGGCAATTATGCTCTTTACAAATTTAGATTTCAAATTCATTTTGGGGAGAAATTTTCTATAAATATCTGCAATATAAGTATCATAGCCGCAAAATAATTCATCACCTCCATCTCCGGACAGAACAACTTTTGATTTAACAGTTGAATATTTTGATAAATAATATGTTGCTATAAATGATGTGTCTGACATAGGTTGATCCATTGCATCAATTAGGCTTGGAAAATCATCAACTAAATTTTTTCCCTTTGGTATTTCGTAATAATCCAATTTTATTTTTAAATAATCTGAAATAATTTTTGCATCTTCATATTCGTTAAAATCTTTTTCTTTAAAAAATATATTATGGGCAGTCATTTTATGATTATCTATTTCTTTTAATTGTAAAGATATTGTACTTGAGTCAATTCCTCCTGATAGGAATGTTCCATTGTCAACATCACTGAACATTCTCGCCTCAACAGAATCTTTAATTAAATGATTTAACTTTTGTGATGAATCCTCAAACGTATCTTTTGTTTTATGTTTAAAATAATTTTCTATAAACCAATATTGCATTACTTTGGTATCTTTTTTGTATTTTTTTAAATCTATTGAAATGTAGCTTGCTGGTGGAAGTGAAAATAAATTTTTAAAAAATGTTTTATTATTTATTAAGTAATTTAAAGTCAAATATTCATTAAAACTAGAATGGTCAAAATTCAGCTCATCTTTTATCTCTTTAACAGCTAAAAAAGATTTTATTTCTGAGGAAAACAAAAAACCGATTTTATTTGAAAAATAATAAAAAAGAGGTTTTTCACCTAATTTATCCCTTGCTAATAATATTTTTTTTTCTTTTTCATCCCAAATACAAAAGGCAAACATGCCCTCAAGTTTATTTAAAAAATTTTCTCCCCATTCAGCATAAGACTTCAAAATTACTTCAGTATCACCATTAGTTTTAAATTGATGTCCTGAATGCTCTAATTCTTTTCTTAACTTTTTAAAATTATAGATCTCACCATTAAATATAATAACATTATTATTTGTACTATCTTTCATTGGCTGAGTTGATTTTTCTAAATCAATAATTGAAAGCCTTTTATGACCAAAAGAAACATACTCGTTATCAAAATATCCAGTATCATCTGGCCCTCTATGATTTAGTCTTGAAGCCATCAATTTTACAATTTCAATTGAAGGTTTTTTTTCGAAATTACAAATCCCTGCTATTCCACACATTATTTTTTTAATTTTATTAAATAATAACCTTTTTTATTTTCTATACTGAAATTATCAAAATTTTCAGATGATTGTGCGCACGGGCTTTTATTATATAAGCACAGTGTAACTCTTTGTGATAAATAAAAGTTTGTACTTACAATATAATGTAAATCAATAATTCCATTTTTATTAATTGTATTAAATTTCATAGGCAAATTATCTTTTTTACTTGACCCCTTTATTTCAAAGTTATGATCATAAATTCTTGGCCAAGGAGCGCCGTTATAACCAGCTTCATAATTAATTATTATCCTTTTAAAATTTTTGGCTAATGCCACTATGCTTAAAATAACAATAAATGTAAAAAGAATTTTATATATCCTCTCTGGAGTAGATTGATTAAATAAATAATAAAATAACGGATATAAAAGGCAGACTATAATTAATACCATATAGGAGGTTCCATATCTTCCAAGAGGAAATTTGTAAATTAATAGCAACACACCAATTAAAGAAATGATAAAAAAAGAACTTAGCCTAAGGTCTTTAAAAGATGAAAGTTTTATTTTTTTTTTATTATCTTTAAATAAATAAATAAAAAGACCTACTATAAAAAGATATATTATAAATATATCTATCTTTTTTTTTATAGTAAAAGAGTGTCTTTTTATCCATTCTAAATTTAACCAATTAAAATTTTCTAAATATTTTTTTTTCTCTTCAGATTTTACTGAATAGTTTTGGTAATCCACTCTATTAATAATGTATTTCCACCCTTTGGCATGTAATTCTGAAAATTGACTAACACTTTTGGCAGCAATTCTAAAAGTTGGCTTGCTGGAATACCAAGATAATTTGTCATTACAAGTAATAGATAGTGGATAAATTCCACAACCAGTAGTTAAAAAACTTTTTACCACCCAAAGAAATAAAAATAATAAAGAAAAAAAAGGAAATGACTTAAAAGATAAGTATAACTTATTTTTAAACCAATAAAAAATTGGAAAAAATAAAGACAATATTAAAAAAGGCCTATTTAAAAAGCAAAACAATGAAAATAAAGTAAAAAGTTTAAAGTTGGTTTTGTCACTCAAAATAAAATCTTTTCTTAAAACTAATGATAGCAAATAAAAAAAATATATATGTGCAGGATTATCATTTCCATAATCGCTATACCGGTTCATTTCTATGAAAAAATAAGAAATAATTGAAAAAATATAAAATTTATAAAAAAAATCATCACTATTTTTATTTAAAAAAAACTGTCTAAAAAAATAGTCAATAAAAAACCCCGCTAGTAAGGCAAGAGGTATAACTATACCAATATCTTTAAACAAAAAATTATTATAAATTGCAGAAGTGTATTGAAAAATTGATGTTACTCCAAAAAATGGGTTGAGATTAGCAACTCCTAAAAATATTTTATAATCATTTATAATTTTAGTATATGGTAAATGATACGTTCCTCCATCTGGTCGCTGAACATTATCAAATGCTATAATTATGCAAGCTACTAATGAAATAATGATTGAATGAATTATTACTTTTTTTATAAATTTTTTACTTATATTTTTTAAGTTAATTATTATGAAAGTTGCAGGAATTAAAAATAATATACTAGTAACAAAATAATCAATTTTATAAAAAAAATTAGCAAATAAGCTTATAAAACTTAAAATAATCAGGCCATACATACCTTTTTCTGAAAAAGAAAATTCGTATTTATTATTTCTATTTAAAAATAAATTTAAAAAAAAATTACCGGTTAGAACTGTGCAAGTTGAAGCTATAAAAAAAAATGAAAATAATTGTATCATTACAAGTTATAGTAATTTATGTATAAATTATTGCAAAACATGATAAATTGATCATTTAAAATTATATATAAAATTATGGAAAGAAATACAAAAGAAGATTTAAATTCAGCTGCATTTGAAAGACTAATTAAACATCTTAGAGAAAGAAAAGATGTTCAAAATATTGACCTTATGAATTTAGCTGGTTTTTGCAGAAACTGTTTGTCAAAATGGTACAGAGAAGAAGCTGAAAAAAAAGGAATCAAAATATCAGACGAAGATGCAAGAAAATATATTTATGGTATGTCTTATTCTGAATGGAAAGAAAAGTATCAAAAATAATAATTTATTATTTTTCTTTTAATCTTGGAAATAATTCTACGAAGTTACAGGGTTTATTTTTTATATTTAATTGATGTTTTAGAATTCCATCCCAAGCATCTTTAACACCTCCTGAAGATCCAGGTAATGCAAATACATATTTACCGTTGGAAAGAACCGCACACGCTCTTGATTGAATTGAAGATGTTCCAACAGTTTTTAAACTTAATGTTCTAAAAACTTCACCGAAGCCTGGTATATGCTTATCAGCAATTTCATCTAATGCTTCTGGTGTTATATCCCTGCCAGTCAAACCGGTTCCTCCAGTTGTAATAATGACGTCAATTTTTTTTTTTTTTAACCATTTTTTTAATATTTTTTTTATATCTTTTTTATTATCTTTGCAGATTTTTCTATCAACCAAATTATGTTTCGCCTTATTTATTTTGTTTACTAAAATTG
>CACDDB010000008.1 GCA_902551445.1 uncultured Pelagibacteraceae bacterium
GCTTCAGCAAGTGCAAATCCTAAAAGTAGATTAGGAAATTGTTTTTGTGCCGCTGATGGATTTCTCATCGCACCAGAAAGGTAATTTCCAAAAATAATTCCTATGCCAACCCCTGCACCTGCAAGCGCTATCGCTGCAAGTCCTGCCCCAATCATTTTTGCTGCTTCTAACTCCATTATATCCTCCTTTATTATTTTAATGGTGTAAATTTAATGCATCATTTAAGTAAATGCATGTTAAGATTGCAAAAACATAAGCTTGAAGAAAAGCAACTAATATCTCCAAACCTGTCAGAGCAACCGAAAAACTCAGTGGAAGCCATCCACCAATTATTCCGAGACTTACAACGAAACCTCCGAATACTTTCATCATAGTATGACCAGCCATCATATTCGCAAAAAGTCTAACAGATAAGCTTACTGGTCTACTTAAATAAGAAATAATTTCTATAACAACTATTAACGGTAGCAAAACCATAGGCACCCCACTAGGTACAAAAAGCTTTAAATATCCAAAGCCATGCTTAATAAATCCTATTATTGTAACCCCAATAAAAATAAATGCCGCTAAAACAAAAGTTACTATAATATGACTTGTGACTGTAAAAGAATAAGGCACCATTCCGAACATGTTGCAAAAAAGTACAAACATAAATAGAGAAAATATAAATGAAAAATATGGTTTTGCTTTTGAACCAGCAGTGTCACTGATCATTTTTGCAACAAAAGAATAGCTTAATTCAGCAAGAAGTTGAATCTTATTTGGTATTAATGAATTTTTTTTAGTTCCCAAATTAAAAATTACTAAAATTGCCACAGAACAAATAACCATGAATAGACTTGCATTTGTGAAAGAAATGTCTACTTCTCCTAATTTTATCTCTGGACCAATTCTATAAACATTAAATTGGTACATCGGATTTGCTGCCATAAAAATTCTACCTATGCATTTTCTTAGCTGATCTAAAGACGTTCAATATTCCCGCTATTACACCAACAAAAAAAAATATTAAAATTAACCAAGGCTTAGTACCAAACCAATTGTCCAAAATAAACCCAATAATTGTCCCAACTGCTACAGCAGAAATCAATTCTGCGCTCATTTTGAATGCAATTCCCATATAGGATTTAGGATCTTTATCTTTTGGTAGATATTTGCTTTTAATTTTATCTTTTGCAATCTCAAGGCGAGTTTTAAAATGATCCTTAGACATTGCTACGCAACCATGCTTTCAGCTTTTTGTAGATCAACTGCTACTAGCTGACTGATACCTTTTTCGGCCATGGTAACACCATATAGCCTATCCATCTTGGACATTGTAAGAGCGTGGTGAGTAACAATAATAAATTTTGTAGTAGTTATCTTTGTTAATTCTTCTAAAAGATTGCAAAATCTAGTTACATTGGCATCATCAAGAGGCGCGTCTACTTCGTCCAATACACAAATAGGTGCAGGATTTGTAAGAAATACAGCAAACACAAGTGATAAAGCAGTCAAAGCTTGTTCTCCTCCTGAAAGAAGTGTGATTGATTGAAGTCTTTTTCCAGGTGGACTTACCAACATTTCTAAGCCGGCATCTAAAGGATCTTCAGAATCAACCAATTCTAATTTTGCGCTCCCACCATTAAATAATTTTGTATACACTTCACTAAATTTTCTATTAACTTTTTCAAATGCCTCAAGTAATTTTTCTCTGCCTTTTTGATTTAGTTCATTTATGCTTTCTTTTAATTTAAGAATAGCTGTTACTAAATCTTGTCTATCTTTTTCCATTTTTTTTATTTCATCTATATACAAATTAGTTTCCTCGTCTGCTCTTAAATTTACAGAGCCTAATTTTTCCCTATCCCTTTTTTTTGCATCTAACAACTCTTCTTGTGCTACAGCATCTGGCAATTCTTTATTTATATCTAAGTTAGAAAATTCTAATAAATTTTTTTCTTTTAAATTTAATTCCGCATCTACTCTATCCATCAAATCACTTTTTCTTTTTGTTAAACCTTCTATTGTTGCTCCAGAACTTGCTTTTCTTTCTCTAATTTCAATGGTACTTTCTTTTGTAGAATTTAATTCATTTCTAAGTTCAACAATTTTATTATCAACTTTACCAAAAGAAGAAAATTAATTTTTGAAGGTTTAAATAGTATAAAAGGAATTGAGTGTAGTCTACCAGGCGGAGCATTTTATGCTTTTCCAAATGTTAAAGGAACTGGTATGAATGGAAAAGAATTTGCAAAAAAATGCCTTTATGAAGCTGGAGTAGCAATTGTACCAGGTACATCTTTTGGAAAAAAAGCTACAGATTATGTAAGATTTAGCTTTGCAGCTTCTCAAGATAATATTTCCCAGGCATTGGAAAATATTAAAAAAATGGTGGGCTAATTTTGGTATATTTTATTATATAATTTTAATATTATCTTAAAATAAAATGAACGAACAAGTAGAAAATGAATTAAAAAAAATATTTAACGGCAGATTTTCAAAGTCAGAGTCTACGAGGGCAAATTATGCTCGTGGCGAAGATACTTATGATCCAGTTTTATCTCAAGCGGTAGCTTTTCCAGAAACAAATGATGAAGTTTCAAAAATATTAAAATTATGTAATGAACACAAAATTCCTGTAGTTCCTTTTGGAACAGGAACTTCTCTTGAAGGTCATGTGGTAGGTAATGAAAATGGCATAACCATTTCTTTAGAAAAAATGAACAAAGTTCTAAGTGTTAATGCAGCTGATTTTGATTGTAGAGTTCAGGCGAATGTAACTAGAAAGCAATTAAATGAATATCTAAGAGAAGACGGTGTCTTTTTTCCAATTGATCCAGGAGCTGATGCTGCACTAGGTGGAATGGCAGCAACTTCTGCCTCAGGAACTATGGCGGTAAAATATGGAACCATGCGCACGATAGTAACAGGATTAACAGTTGTTTTAGCTAATGGAGAAATTATTAAAACAGGAGGTAGAGCAAAAAAATCTTCCGCAGGATATAATTTAACAAATTTATTTATTGGATCTGAAGGAACATTGGGAATTATAACTGAAGTGCAATTAAGGTTATCTCCAATTCCAGAAAGCATTATGAGTGCTGTTTGTTATTTTCCTGATCTAGACTCAGCCGTCTTAACATCTCAAGAAGTAATTCAATATGGAGTTAATATTGCAAGAATTGAAATGTTAAACAAAGATCAAATGGAAATAAGCATTAAATATTCAAAGTTAGAAAATATAAAAGCTTCTCCAACTCTTTTTTTTGAATTTCATGGAAGCGAGGAGTCAAATAAAGAAGCAATAAAAATTGTTGAAGAGTTATCAAAAAATAATGGTGGTGGTAATTTTCAGTGGGCGGAATCAATCGAAGAAAGAAATAAGTTATGGAAGGCAAGACATGATGTCTATTATTCAGTTAAAGCTTTAGGTAATAATATGAAAGTATATTCAACGGATATATGTGTTCCAATTTCAAAACTTGTAGAATGTGTTTCCTGGGCTGAAAAACATGTTAAAGAAAATGGCCTAATTGCTCCAATGGTTGGTCATGTAGGAGACGGAAATTTTCACTCTATCATTTTGTATGACCCTAACGATAAAGAAAAACAAAAACTAATAAGAGATTATAGTGATAAACTTATTCAAAAAGCTCTAGAACTAGAAGGCACAATAACAGGAGAACATGGAATTGGTTTGCAAAAAAAACATTATTTATTAAAACAGCATCCGGACAACTTGCCAGCAATGAAATCAATTAAAAGAAGTATGGATCCAAACAACATAATGAATCCTGGAAAAATTTTTGATATAAACTAAATATACAATCTATAATTGAATTTATATTGAATTAGGTCATTTTTTTTTAAGACTCATCAATTTTTTTGTGATTAAATATTATTAAGTTAATTAACTAAGAGGGAATAAATGATTAAAGAAAAAAAACTAAAGAAGGTAAATAAATCTCCTTCTAGACGTAAGTTCTTTAAAGCTGCTGCTGCAACTGGAGTTGCTGCTGCTGCATCAACTTTAGCTGCTCCGGCTGTTTATGCTGCTAGAGTAGAAGCTGCAATGGTAGCTACTTGGCCAAGAGATTTTCCAGGTTTAGGAACTGGTGCACAAAGATTTGCAAAAAAAATAGGTGACTTAAGTGATGGACGTATACAAGTTACTTATTATGCTGCAAACGAAAGAGTAAAAGCATTTGACTCATTTGACGAAGTTGCCTCTGGTAACTCACAAATGTATCATGCTGCAGACTATTACTGGACTAAAAAGCATAGAGCGTATGGATATTTTACAGCTAGTCCATTTGGTTTTACATACTCAGAAATGAACGCTTGGATTCATTTTGGTGGTGGACAACAGCTTTGGGATGAATTAGCAGAAAAATTTGGACTTAAGGCTTTTATGGCTGGTAATACAGGTGTTCAAATGGGCGGATGGTTCAACAAAAAAATTGAATCAGCTAACGACCTGAAAGGTTTAAAAATGCGTATGCCTGGATTTGGAGGAGAAGTTATTGGAAAACTTGGAGCATCTCCAGTCTCACTTCCTGGTGGACAAATTTACGAAAACCTTGTTTCAGGTGCAATAGATGCAACTGAATGGGTTGGTCCTTGGAACGATGAAGCTATGAAGTTCTATGAAGCTGCTAAATACTATTATTATCCTGGTATGCACGAGCCTGGCTCGATGTTATCATGTGGTGTTAATAAATCATGGTTTGAAAGTTTAACAAAGAATGATCAAATAGTAATTGAGACGGCTTGCGCTTGGGCAAATGAAGTTACAATGGCCGAGTACAATGCTAAAAATGGTGCTGCATTACAACGTCTAATAAACGATCATGGTGTTAAGCTTGAGAAATTTAATAATAGGGTTTATGACGCCTTTGCTAAAGGTGCTCAAGAACTTTATAAAGAAGTTGCTGCACAAGATGATCTTGCCGCTAGAGTAAATGCATCTTTCTTTAAAGGTCTTAAAGAAATTGGCGGATGGAATGCCTTGGCAGACTCACCATATATTGAGCAAAGAAACAGAGCTTTAGGAATTTAATAATACTTAAAGTTTTAATAAAATTTGATATAAGGGCCCTTTATTAAGGGCCCTTGTTTTATGGGGTTTTATTAAAAAGAATTATTCTTTTATTATGGTTACAAAACAAAACCTGCCAATATTGATTAGAATATTTAGTTATTCGATATTAGCTACTACTTTTGTTTTTTTGGTTAATAATGTTTTAACAATTTGGTTTGACTGGCCTGGTATCAAGCAGTTATTTTCAAATTATGGTTTATTTGGATTTAAAAAATTAAGTAAACCTTTGGAAGGATCATTATTAACTTTTGCTTTTATACAATTATTTTTTTACCTTATTTCAGTATTAATAGTAATTTTTTATGTATTTAAATCTATTAACCAAACTTTAGAATCTGATGCTGAAATTCTTACTAAATTTACAAGTTATATAATTCGTTCATCTTTTTGGGCTGTTTTAATTGTTGGGGCTGTAGATTTATTAATTTCATTTATGGTTGTTGAAAGATTAGTTGAGCCAATCTTTGGCGAAACTTTAAAAAAAAAATTAATTATTCCAAGTTTTAGAATTACTTTTGTTCATTTTCCTTTAATATTGATTTCATTTATAATTGGATATTTTACAAGAACTGTAGGTTTTATTTGGCTAGCAGTCTTAGTAGTTGGCAGTGAATTTGCAATTGTTATATCTAGGTTTATATTTGGTTATGAACAGGCTTTTCAAGGTGATTTAGTTCGTTTTTGGTATTCTGCACTTTATCTTTTTGCTAGCGCATATGCATTAATGCATGAAGGTCATGTACGAGTAGATGTTTTATACACCGGTTTTTCTGAAAGAAAAAAAGCTTGGTCAAACTCTATAGGCTCATTAGTATTAGGAATTCCACTTTGTCTTATAGTTATATTTTTAGGAATGAGTAATAAAGCTAGCATCATTAATGGTCCAGTTTCTGCTTTTGAAATTACTCAACAAGGTTCAAACGGACTGTATTTACTTTATTTAATGGCAGTATATTTAGCTGTATTTGCCGTATCTATGTTAACTCAGTTTACAAGCTATTTTATGAGCAGTAGCTATAAAATTTTAAAAAATTAAATTATGGAACATTTTTTTCTAGCTTTACTTATATTAATAATGATTGCAGCATTGGCATCAGGCTTTCCTGTCGCTTTCGCACTACCAGGCTCAGCAATTATTACAATAGGTCTTGCAGCATTTTTTGGTTATCTCTTTGCAGGAGATTCGAGTGCTTATTTTGCGACTGATGGACCAATCGAATGGTTAACAGCAGGAATTACAAATTTTAGGAGTAATTATTGGGATGTAGAAACTGATACTTTAATTGCAATACCCTTGTTTATTTTTATGGGAATAATGTTGCAAAAATCTAAAATTGCAGAAGATCTTTTGGTAACTATGGGTCAATTATTTGGTCCAATTCCTGGTGGATTAGGTATTTCAGTAATTTTTGTAGGAGCGTTGCTTGCGGCAACGACAGGTATAGTTGGAGCAACAGTGATTGCAATGGGCTTAATCTCATTACCCACTATGTTAAATAATAAATATGACAAAAGTCTAGCTAGTGGAATTGTTTGTTCTTCTGGAACACTTGGTCAAATAATACCCCCATCAATTGTTTTAATTATTATAGCTGATCAGTTAGCAAGTGCCTCTGATGTTGCAAATACAATGAGACAGACAGATTATAAATTAATTACCGGAGCATTTAATATGCCTGGCGAGCTTAGAGTAGGATCAACAAGTGCTGGAGATATGTTTCTTGGAGCATTACTGCCAGGATTAGTACTAGTTGGATTGTATATGTTATACGTTTTTGTTTATGCAAGATTAAATCCAAAGGCAGCTCCACCTGTTCCATTTAAAGGTCAATTAGATTTTAAATTTTGGACAAAAGTTATTATGGTAATAATTCCTCCACTTGCATTAATTTTTGCAGTTCTTGGATCTATACTAATGGGTATAGCAACAGTAAATCAGGCTGGTTCTATTGGAGCTATAGGAGCAACTTTAATGGCAGGTTATCGTCTGCATAAAGGAAAAAAAGATGAATATTATCCATTAATAATAACAGTTATAGCTTTAATTCCAATTGTTATATTAACAAAAAATTTTAATTTAAATATTAAAGCTATAGAGACCAGAGACTTCACGGCAATTGTTGCAGCAATTTTTTTTACTATAATTTTTTTAATAGGTATTACATGGAGTTTTTGGAGAGCATACAAAATTGATAATGTTTTAAAGGAAGTTGTTACAGAAACTTGTGTAACAACATCCATGGTATTTATAATTCTTTTGGGAGCAGCCATGTTAACTTCAGGTTTTAGAGCTTTTGGAGGTGAAGAATTAGTAAGAGATTTTTTACAAGATTTGCCAGGCGGATTTTGGACCCAATTTATTGTTGTAATGGCAGTAATCTTTTTATTGGGTTTCTTCCTTGATTTTATAGAAATCGCCGTAGTTGTTGTTCCCATTATTGCCCCAATATTATTAGCTGAAACTGGAGCTAACGTTAGCGCTATTTGGTTAGGTGTAATGATTGGCATGAATTTGCAAACTTCATTTTTAACACCACCATTTGGATTTGCTTTGTTTTATTTAAAAGGGGTTGCGCCCAAATTTATTACGACTTTAAATATTTGGAAAGGTGTTGTTCCTTTTATAGTATTACAATTAATTGGTCTTGGAATTGTAGGTTTTTATCCAAGCTTAGTAAATTACTTACCAGCCAGAACATATTTAACATCTCATGTGGCTCCACCCCCAATGAATCCTAAGCTTCAAACCTGTTTACAAGAATACAAGTTTGATATTTATAATACTGAAGAACAAAAAATTACAGCTGCCATTAAAAATTTTCAACAGCTAGTTCCTTCCGATATTCCTAATGATAAACTAGATATATTTGAAGAACACTTTAAAGGTGCACTAAGTACCTTTCCTTTAGTTAAAAAACTTCAAAAAACAGAAAAGGAATATAAATTATTTGCAGATGATTATAGAGACCTTCATTTTAGTGTAAGAAAAAAACAAAAAAAGATAAGAAAAATAAATAAAAAAATAGAAAAATTAAAACAGGAAATCAGAAATATTGAAAAAGATAATCTAGCAAAAATAAATAAAATTGAACTTAAGATTGAGGATTATAAGTTAGAAATTAACGAAATAAGAAAACAAATTCCAGAAAACTGGATATCTAGAAATAAAGAATTTGAAATTATTCAGAAAGCTAGAAATACTCAAACAAAAAGATATAAAAGAAATGTAGATGAAGCATATGACAATCTGGATCAAATAGCGATGTTCATAAAAGATCATGAAAAGTTACAAAAACTTTCACCAGAAATTAAAAATTTAAAATATGAAATTAACAATAAAAACTATGAAAATTCAATTTCACTTATAGATAGCCTTTTTGAAAAACTAGGTGAAATTTCAGGTACAGGGAAATTTGCTAATAGACTGGATGACCTATATTCTTTACTTGATAGAGAAGAAAAAGAAGAAAATAAAATCTTAGATGCAAGTTCAGAAGCATTTATTATATTTGATAAGGAAGTAAGTTGGAGAAAAGATGCAGCTCAAAATTTAATGCCAGAAATTCAAAAATATAATGAAGTAATAAAAAATAATATAGGTTTAAGACTCCAGTCTCGATTAACTAAAGAACAAGCTAAATTTGTTGCAAGATGCAACTCAATTCATAGAGATATATCTTTAAATTTCTAATTTAGACAAATGGAAAAAAATATTTTACCGATTAAAAAAGCGGTCTTAATATTTTTTGTATTTGCTTGTGGATATTTCGTATCTGCACTTTTAAGAGCAATTACTGCTACTTTATCACCATTACTAACGTCAGAATTTAATTTAACAGCTGGTGATTTAGGATTACTAGCTGGGGGTTATTTTTTGGGATTTGCATCTATGCAAATACCTCTTGGGTATTTACTTGATAGACACGGTCCAAAAAAAGTTGTTTCGTCATTTTTGTTAATTGCAATTATTGGTACGGTAGCATTTGCCTTGGCTCAAAGCTTTTCTGGTTTACTTATATCTAGAATTTTGATTGGAGTTGGTGTCAGTGCTTGCTTAATGGGACCTTTAACTGGTTACAGAATTTGGTTTGCAGATGAATACCAGCAAAGAGCTAACGCATGGATGTTAATGGTACTTTCAATGGGTTTTGTTTTTTCAACATTGCCTGTTCAGCTTTTATTACCAGTCATTGGATGGAGATGGATATTTGGTTTAATTGGTATTTTAATATTTCTTATTATTTTATTAACAATACTTTTTATTCCTTCATGGGAGTCAAAAGGTAATAATCATGAAAATGATGCAGGAACTTTATCAGTTGTTTGGAAAAATAAATTTTTTAGAAGCACAATTCCTCTCGGTTTATTTAATTATGGAGGAATGGTTGCAATTCAAACTTTGTGGGCTGGGCCATGGATGATCAGAGTTGCGGGTTATTCGCCATTAGAAAGTGCAACGGGACTTTTTTGGATAAATATGACAATGCTAATAGCTTTTTTTATATTTGGCTACATTTTGCCAAGAATTACAAAACTAGGCCTTGAGTCTATGAAATTAATGAAAATTGGATTACCAATTAGTTATTTATCATTACTTGTAATTATTATTTTAGGTGAAAATGCAGGAGCTTTACATTTTACAGTTTATTTACTTACTTCAATTGTATTAACTTTAACTCAACCAGCTGTAGCATTATCTTTTCCTACTAGTTTAGCTGGAAAATCACTTACTTCATTTAATTTACTTATTTTTGTAGGTACTTTTATAATGCAGTGGGGTATTGGTTTAGTAATTGATTTATCCCAATTTTTTGGAAAAGGAGAAATTCAAAGTTTTCAAATTTCTTTTTTTGTTTATTTAATAATATGTATTTTTAGTTATTTATATTTTTTGTTAAGCAATAGAGATGAATAATATTTATATTAAATCTTTTTTTTTATTAATTCTGATTTATGTTGGGATTACAGTTGTTATATATTTTTATCAAAGGAAACTTTTATATCATCCCTTTAGCACTCAGGTATCGGGAGAAGGGTTGATACACAACTTTGAGACTATAAATTTTAAAACTTCGGATAATCTTTTGTTAAAAGGTTGGTTTCATCTAAAAAACTCTAAAAAAAAAACAATACTCTTTTTTCACGGCAATGCTGGAAATTTAGATAATAGAATTGATAAACTCAATTCGATAGGAAATATGGATGTTAATTTTTTGATAATTGCATGGAGAGGATACAGTGGAAATCCAGGCAAACCTAGTGAAGAAGGTTTATATAAAGATGCGCTTGGTGGTATAAAATGGCTTAATGAAAAAGGAATTTCCAACGATCAAATTGTATTATATGGAGAGTCTCTTGGAACAGCCATTGCCACTGAAGTTGGTCAAAATAATAATTTTGCAGGCATAATTTTAGAAGCACCATTTACTTCGATGGTAGATATGGGTCAAAAGATATATCCAATTTTTCCAGTTAAATTTCTTCTTAAGGACAAATATGAAACGAAAAAAAAAATTCACAATATCAAATATCCGATTTTAATTATGCATGGCAAAAAAGATAAAATAGTTCCATTTTATATGGGAGAAAAAATTTATTCTTTAGCAAACGAAAAAAAATTAAAATATTTTACTGAAAATGACGATCATATGATGGAATTTGATATAAAATTAAATAGTGCCATAAGTGATTTTTTAAAAATTTTAGACTAATTATTTTTGAATAAAGGCTTTAGCAAATTTTTCAGCATTAAAGATTTGTAAATCGTCCTCTTTTTCTCCTAGACCCAAACCAATAATTGGTAATTTATATTTTTTAGCTAGAGCCAGAAGTATACCCCCCTTTGCAGTTCCATCTAATTTTGTCATAATTAGACCTGTTAAAGGAATAATTTTATTAAATTCATCAACTTGATTAATTACATTTTGCCCAGAAGTTGCATCCAATACCAAAATGACTTGATGAGGTGCTTCATCATCTATTTTTTTTGCAACATTTGCAATTTTTCTATACTCATCCATCAAATTTTTTTTGTTTTGTAATCTGCCGGCGGTATCAATAATTACTTGATCTAAATTTTTATCTTTTGCATGTTGTATTGTTTTAAAAGCAACTGAGGCAGGATCAGAACCTGGGTTAGATTTTATAATTTCAACATCAATTTTTTTGGCCCATTTTTCTAATTGATCGATTGCAGCTGCTCTAAATGTGTCACTTGCTGAAAAAACTACTTTATTTCCATTATCTTTGAATATTTTTCCAATTTTTCCAATAGTGGTTGTTTTTCCGACACCATTAACTCCTGAAATTAAAATTATATTTAATTTATTTTGATTGTTAAAAAAACTATTTTTTTCTAATGGTTGCATTGTGCTTATGATGTAATCCATTAAAATTTTATTTACTTCATCCACTTGATCTAAATTTGGATCAATTTTTTTTTCTGAAATTATTTTTCTTATATCTGAAGAAGCTTCAACTCCTACATCAGATTTAATTAATAGTTCTTCAATTTCATCAAGAGTTTTATCATCAATCTCTTTTTTAATTATAATTTCTCTAAGTCCAGATTTAATATTTTCAGCACTTTTTTTAAAACCCAATTTAAATTTTTCAAATATTCCCATTATAATTTTATTTGAATTTCTTTTATTTTAGAGACTGCACCTCGCATTAAAATTGAATGATCATTTTCAATTTTTATTGAAAGATCACCTAATTCAAATTTGATTTTTGTTTCATTTTGTGTACGTCCTGTTATAAATCCTGCAAATGCAGTTGCACAAGCAGCTGTGCCACATGCTTTAGTTAGTCCAGCTCCTCTTTCCCATACTTTAACCTTAATATTTTTATTATCTAATATATTTGCAATTGTAACATTACATTTTTCTGGAAATAATTTATTTTTTTCCATTTCTGGTCCAATTTTTTCTATTTTATAATCTTCTAGGTTTTCAACAAAAAATATAACGTGCGGATTTCCAACATTCACTGCTATACCACCAGTAAATTCAGAATTATTTATCGATTTTATTTTTAATTCTAAATTTTTTGTATTTACTTTTTTACTTAATGGAATTTTTTCCCATTCAATAGTGGCTTTTCCAATGTTTGTTTCAACTGTATTGTCGTCTAATATTTTTGAAATTAATTTTCCAGAAGCTGTTTCTAGGTTAATTATATTTTCTTTACTTTCTTCTGATAATAATTTTGCTACACATCTTGTACCATTTCCACAAGCGCCAGAAACACCTCCATCTGAATTATAAAAAAATAATGAGTTTTTATTTGAATCAATTTTATTTATTAAAATTAATTGATCACAACCAATGTAATTTCTGTCACAAATTTTTATAACTTGTTCTTTTGACAGATTTAAATCTTTTGATCTTTGATCAATTATGACAAAATCATTTCCTAACCCATCCATTTTATATGCTTTAAAATCCATATATTTAAATACTTAACTTATTTATTGACTTTTTGAACCTCTATTATAGGTTGTTGCCGTTTCCGCAAAAAACAACAATTTGCGGTGTCTTTGGAAACAAAGATATCGACACTAGTCAGCGAGGGTTCGCCCACTAGTGCGTTAGTTGCTGGATGAAATTATGTTTGAAAATTTAACAAATAAATTTGAAGAAGTATTTTCTTCATTTAAAAAAGCACCTTCACTTGATGAAAAACAAGTAGATGAGGGATTAAAAGCTATCAGGCAAGCTCTATTAGAAGCTGATGTAGCCGTAGATGTAGTCAAAGAATTCATTAATAAAATAAAACCTAAAGCATTAGGTCAAGAAATAGTGAGATCTACATCACCCGGTCAAATGGTTGTAAAAATTGTATATGATGAATTAGTTAATTTTTTAGGTTCTAGTAATTCTGCAATTAGCCTTAATGCTGTTCCACCAGTCCCAATAATGTTAGTTGGACTACAAGGTTCTGGAAAAACTACTACCACAGCCAAAATTGCTAGGTACTTAGAAAAAAATAATAAGAAAAAAGTAATGATGGTTAGTTTGGACGTTTACAGACCAGCTGCACAAGAACAGCTAAAATTATTAGGGGAACAAAACAATATATTGACTTTGCCTGTGGTCGAGGGGCAACAACCTTCTGATATATGTAGGAGGGCAGTAAGTGCAGCTAACCTCAATGGATCTGAAGTTATTTTATTTGATACTGCAGGAAGAACGCAGATTGACATACAAATGATGAGTGAAATTAAACAGGTGGCAAGCATAATAAGTCCAACCGAAACTCTTCTAGTTGCAGATTCATTAACAGGACAAGTAGCGGCTGAAGTTGCTAAAGAATTTAATAAAACGGTCAACCTTTCTGGAATTGTTTTGACTAGAGCTGATGGTGATGCACGTGGTGGTGCAGCTTTGAGTATGAAATATGTTTCCGAGGTTCCTGTAAAATTTTTAGGAGTTGGTGAAAAAATTGAAAATATAGAAGTATTCCATCCAGACAGAATAGCCAATCGTATTTTGGGAATGGGAGACATTGTTTCTTTAGTAGAAAAGGCAGCAGATGAAATTGATGAAGAAAAATTAAAAAAAACAGAAGAAAATTTAAAAAAAGGTCAATTCTCAATGGAAGACTATCTATCTCAATTAAGACAAATGAAAAAAATGGGAGGAATTGAAGGAGTTATGTCTTTTTTGCCTGGAGTTTCAAAAATTAAATCTCAAATGGACCAAGCAGGAATTGATGAGAAAATAGTTACTCAAAATGAAGCAATAATATTATCTATGACAAAAAAAGAAAGACAAAATCCAAAAATAATAAATGGATCAAGACGAAAAAGAATTGCTAATGGCTCTGGAACAGATGTAGCCACTATCAATAAATTGTTAAAGCAATTTAAAATGATGTCTGAAATGATGAAAAAGATGTCAAAAGGAAATCTGAAAGGTATGACTGACAAAGGAATACCACCAGAGCTTTTAAATCAACTAAAATAAAAAAGGAGAAAAATGTTAAAACTTAGATTATCAATGGGGGGAACGAAAAAAAGACCTGTATACAAAATTGTAGTTGCAGACAGTAGGTTTCCAAGAGATGGAAGGTTTATTGAAAAATTAGGATTCTTCAATCCTCTATTACCGAAAGAAAAAAAGGAAAGGATAGGTTTGCAGCCTGAAAGAATTAAATATTGGTTAGGCCAAGGTGCAAAACCAACGACAAGAGTTGCAAGAATTTTAGGAGAGAACAAGTTAATGGAAATGCCAGCAAATGGAAACAATCCATTAAAAGCTATTCCTAAAAAAGATAGAAAAAAAGAAGAAACTAAAGAGAAAGCAGAAGCACCTAAGGCAGAAGAAAAGAAAGCAGAAGCACCTAAGGCAGAAGAAAAGAAAGCAGAAGCACCTAAGGCAGAAGAAAAGAAATAAATTATGTTTCAGGTCAGAATATTTACACTTTATCCAGATTTGTTTCCGGGACCTTTAAAAGAAGGTTTATATGGAAAAGCTTTGTCAAATAAAATTTGGGATTTAAAAATTATAAATATGAGAGACTATTCTTTTGATAAACATAAAACAGTTGATGATACTCCTTTTGGAGGAGGATCTGGAATGTTAATTAAACCAGATATAGTTGCAAAATCTATTGATGAAAATATTTTGCCAGGAGAAAAAGCATACTATTTGACCCCGAAAGGAAAAACATTTGATCAAAAAATTGCAAAAAAACTTTCTGGAGAAAAAGTATTAAATTTAATCTGCGGTCATTTTGAAGGAATAGATCAAAGAGTAATTGATAAAAGAGAAATAGAAGAACTAAGTATTGGTGATTTTATATTATCTGGCGGTGAACCCGCAGCTTTTGTTATATTAGATTCTATTTTAAGATTACTACCGGGAGTAATTGGCAACAATAATTCAGTTATAGAAGAAAGTTTTGAAAATGGCCTATTAGAGTATCCACAGTATACAAAACCTCAAATTTGGGAAGAAAATAAAGTCCCAGATGTGCTTTTATCAGGAGATCATGCCAAAATTAAAGACTGGCGTTTATCTCAATCTGAAGCTATAACACGCGACCGAAGACCAGACTTATGGCAAAAATATAAAAAGGATTAATTTGATAAATCTTAACATGAAAAACATAGACGAAATTAACAGAGCTAGTATCAAAAAAATTGCGGCTGAAAAGAAATTACCCGATTTTTTCCCTGGCGATATTATAAAAGTTGGGGTTAGAATAACAGAAGGAAAAAGAGATAGAATTCAATATTTTGAAGGGGTTTGCATTGCTAAAAAAAATAGAGATTTAAATTCCTCATTTACAGTCAGAAAAATATCCTTCGGAGAAGGCGTTGAAAGAACATTTGCTCTATACAGTTCAATTGTAAATTCAATTAAAGTAATTAGATCAGGAAAAGTTAGAAAAGCAAAATTATACTATTTAAGGGAAAGAACTGGTAAGTCAGCAAGAATTGCAGAAAAAATTAAAAAGAAAATAGGAATAGATGTTTCTACATTGCCCGAAGAAACAACAGAAGAAACTAAAAAAGAAGAAATTAAAATAGAAACTGCAACAAATGTGGAAAAAAAATCTGATAAATTAGAGGTTAAAAAAGAATCTCCTAAAGAGGAAAAAAAAGAAAAAACAGAAACAAAAAAAGAAACTCTAAAAGAGAAAAAATAATTTTTTTCTAAATGCCTGAAAGTCTTTACGATAAAATTTGGAATGAACATCTTGTTCATCAGCAAGAGGATGGGACCTCTTTGCTTTTTGTAGACAGACATTTAATACACGAAGTCACAAGCCCCCAAGCATTTGAAGGACTAAGAAACTCAAAAAGAAAAGTTAGACAGCCAAAATTAACTTTAGCTGTAGCAGATCATAATGTACCTACTACTGATAGATCAAAAGGAATTTTAGATGTAGAATCTAAACTACAAGTAGATACTCTAAACTCAAATTGCAAAGAGTTTGGAATAAATTTATTTGGTATGAATGATAAAAGACAGGGAATAGTTCATATTATTGGACCAGAACAAGGATTTACTCAACCAGGCACAATTATTGTTTGTGGAGACAGTCACACAGCTACTCATGGAGCATTTGGAGCTTTAGCTTTTGGAATAGGAACTTCGGAAGTTGAACATGTTTTGGCTACACAAACTTTAGTACAAAAAAAATCAAAAAATTTTAGAATAAATGTAAATGGGAGCCTGTCTACAGGAGTTACATCTAAAGATGTAATACTTCAAATAATTGGAAAAATTGGTACAGCAGGAGGAACGGGTTTTGTAATTGAATACGCAGGAGACGTAATTTCTTCATTAAGTGTAGAGCAGAGAATGACGGTTTGTAATATGACAATTGAAGGTGGTGCAAGAGCCGGACTAATACAACCTGACCAAAAAATATTTGAATATTTAAAAAATAAACCAATGTCACCAAAAAAAGAAAATTGGGATAGAGCAATAGAATATTGGGAAAAACTTAAATCAGATAGTGATGCAGAATTTGATAAAGAAGTAACAATTAATGGCAAAGAAATAATACCAATGGTAACTTGGGGAACATCCCCTCAAGATGTAGTTACGATTGATGGTAAGGTGCCAGACCCTAAAAATGAAAAAAATTTAGATAGAAAAAGTTCAATAGAAAGATCTTTAAAATATATGGGATTAAAACCAAATACTTTAGTTAAAGATATCAAAATAGATAAAGTATTTATAGGAAGCTGTACAAATGGAAGAATAGAAGATTTAAGAGACGCAGCTAAAGTTGTTAAAGATAAAAAAATTGCTGATCATGTAAGTGCTATAGTTGTCCCGGGATCAGGCCTCGTAAAAGAACAAGCAGAACATGAGGGATTAGATAAAATATTTAAAAAATCTGGTTTTGAATGGAGAGAACCAGGTTGTTCAATGTGTTTAGCAATGAATGCTGACAAATTAAAACCTGAAGAAAGATGTGCATCAACATCAAATAGAAATTTTGAGGGAAGACAAGGCAGAGGTGGAAGAACTCATTTAGTAAGTCCTGCAATGGCTGCAACAGCGGCAATTTCAGGAAATCTTGATGATGTTAGAAAGTTCGTAAATTAAATGAAAAAATTTAGTACAGTAGAGAGCATTCCTGCATACTTACCAATTGTAAATATTGATACTGATATGATTATTCCAAAACAATTTTTAAAAACAATAAAAAGAACTGGTTTAGGAAAAAATTTATTTTATGAGCTTAGATACGATAATAAAGGAAATATTATTTCAGATTTTGTTTTAAACAAAGAACCGTATAAAAATTCAAAAATCTTAATAGCAGGAAAAAATTTTGGCTGCGGTTCTTCAAGAGAGCATGCTCCATGGGCACTAATTGACTTTGGAATAACATGTGTAATAAGCTCAAGTTATGCTGACATATTTTATAATAACTGTTTTAAAAATGGAATATTGCCAATAACTATAAATGACGATCAAGTTAAAGAGATTTCTAATTATGCAATTAGAAAAGAAAAAATATTTGTAAATTTAAAAGATCAAAAAATTATTTTTGGCAATAAAGAAATCATTTTTGAATTAGATGAGTTTAAAAAGAAATGTTTGATTGAAGGCCTAGATGATATTGCTTTGTCATTAGAAAAGTCTGAAAAAATATCCGAGTATGAAAGTAAATTAAAGATTGAAAAACCTTGGATATTTAATGATTAAAGTCAAAAAGAGAAAAATACTACTTTTACCTGGAGATGGTATAGGACCCGAAGTAATAGCTGAGGTAAAGAAAATTATAGAATGGTTTAATAAAAATAAATCATTAGATTTTGAAATTGATGAAGATTTAGTTGGAGGATCGTCCTATGACAAAAATGGAACACCTATTACCGATGAAGTTTTTTATAAAGCTTTAGAATGTGAGGCAGTAATACTTGGAGCAGTTGGAGGGCCAAAATGGGATAGTTTAGATTTTTCTAAAAAACCTGAAAGAGCTTTGCTTAAACTAAGGAAAGAATTAAAACTTTTTGCAAATTTAAGGCCTGCTATTTGTTTTAAACAACTAGTTAATGCCTCAAGTTTAAAACCTGAAATAGTATCTGGTCTAGATATTATGATTGTTAGAGAGTTAACAGGGGGAATTTATTTTGGTGAACCGCGAGGAATAAAACTAGTAGACAATGGTGAGAGAAAAGGGATTAATACTCATGTTTACACTAGCAATGAAATACAAAGAGTAGCAAAAGTTGCATTTGATCTAGCAAAAAAAAGAAATAACAAAGTTACATCTTGTGAAAAATCAAATGTAATGGAAGCCGGACAGCTATGGAAAGAAGAGGTTCAGACTTTGCATGAAAAAGAATATAAAGAAGTAAAACTGGAACATATGCTAGCCGATAACTGCGCTATGCAATTATTGAGAAACCCAAAACAATTTGATGTTATAGTTACTGATAATTTATTTGGTGATATTTTATCAGATGAAGCCGCAATGCTTACAGGATCTCTTGGATTGTTGCCCTCAGCTTCTTTAGGTGCAAAAGACAAAAATGGAAATATTAGATCAATGTATGAGCCAGTACATGGATCAGCACCTGATATAGCAGGAAAAGGACTTGCAAATCCAATAGCTACAATTTTAAGTTTTGCTATGGCTTTAAAATATTCCCTGAATTTAGATAAAGAAGCTAAGACATTAGAAAAATCAGTACAAAGTGTTTTGGATGATGGCCTTAGAACTAAAGATATTTTATCACAGGGAACAAAAGAAGTATCCACAACCCAAATGGGAGACGCAATTATTTCAAAATTGAAATAATTAATTAATTATCCTAAGATACAAAAATGCCAACTTATACTGCACCTTTGGAAGATATGATGTTTCTTTATGAAAAACTAAGAAATAATAAACACTATAATGAAATAGAAAAATATAAAGAAATCACGACTGAACTAGTCAAAGATGTTTTGCAAGAGGCTGCAAAAATAAATCAAAATATTATTTTACCTTTAGCTAAGATTGGTGATGAGAATCCAACTATTTTGGAAAATGGTGTAGTTAGAACTCCACCAGGTTACAAGGAAGCTTATAAAAAATTTATAGAAGATGGTTGGCAATCTTTGTCATGCGATCCAAAATATGGTGGGCAAGGAATGCCCAAAACGGTAAGCGCTTTTTTTGATGAAATGTTGTCTTCATCAAGTTTAGCATTTAAACTTTATACTGAGCTAAGCATAGGCGCATATAATTGCATACACCATCATGCAGCAGACCATATAAAAGATAAATTTTTACCAAAAATGGTTGAAGGAAAATGGAGTGGCACAATGTGCTTGACTGAGCCAGTATGTGGAACAGATTTAGGCTTATTAAAAACAAAAGCCACAGAACAGTCTGACGGAACTTTTAAATTAAGCGGGCAAAAAATCTTTATTACTTCTGGAGATCACGACCTTACTGAAAATATTATTCATCTAGTTATTGCTAGAACTTCTGATGCTCCACCCGGTACTAAGGGAATAAGTCTATTTTTGGTACCTAAATTTATAGTTAATGATGATGGATCTATAGGTTCAAGAAATGGAGTATCCACAGGTTCTATAGAAAGTAAAATGGGAATAAAGGGATCAGCAACTTGTGTTTTAAATTTTGATAATGCTACCGGATATATGATTGGTCCAAAAAATAAAGGATTAAACTCAATGTTTACCATGATGAATTTGGAAAGAATAGTTGTAGGAATTCAAGGACTAGGAATTTCTGAAACTGCCTACCAAAATTCATTAAGTTATTCAAAAGAGAGAAAACAAGGCAAAAGCAATAATAACAAATCAAACAATGGAGCAGATTTTATAATAGAACATGCCGATATTAGAAAATCACTGTTAAATATGAAATCAATTATAGAAGGTGAGAGAGCCTTATGTTTTTGGCTATCACAACAAACAGAAGTAAGTCTTTACCATAAAGATGAAAAAACTAGACAGGAAGCTGCTGACCTTGTGTCTTTAATGACACCAGTTGTTAAATCTTTTTTCACTGATATGGGTATGGAAATTACTAGTGATGCTATGCAAATATTTGGAGGTTACGGATATACTAAAGATCAAGGAATAGAACAATTATATAGAGATAATAGAATCACCCCAATTTATGAAGGTACAAATTCTGTTCAAGCAATAGATCTAGTATTTAGAAAGTTAGTAAACAAAAACGGAAGCATTATTGATAAATATATCTCATTAATAAAAAAAGAAACTTCAATTGGTGAAGATAAAATCAAACCTTTTATTGAAAAACTTAATAAAAGCATAGAAAAACTAAACAGATTTACTGAATGGATAAATGAAAAAATGAAAAGTTCGAAAGATGATGTTAGTGCTGCCTGTAACGATTATTTAAAAGTACTAGGCTTAATAGCAATCGCCCACTCGTGGATCAAAGTTTTAGAGGTTAGCTTTAAGGATTATGAAAAAAATAAAAAATTTTATGAAGAAAAAATTCAAACGGCAAACTTTTTCTTTAATAGAGTGCTTCCAAGAATAGAAAGTCATTATTTGACTGCAACTAGCGGAAGTAAGTATATTATGGATTTTAAATTTAACTAATATGAGCCATTACGATCAAAACTTAGACAAGAATAAAGCAAACTTTGTTCCGTTAACTCCGCTTTCTTTTTTACAAAGAGCAAAAGATATTTATCCAAATTATGAAGCAATAATTTATGAAGATAGAAAATATACTTGGAGCGAAGTATATAAAAGATGTATTAAATTTGCTAGTGCATTGGAAAAGATTGGTATTCGTAAAGGAGACACGGTTTCTTTTTTGGCTTTTAATACTCCAGAAATTTTTGAAGCTCATTATTCTGTTCCTATGACTGGTGGGGTATTAAATACAATTAATATAAGATTAGATGCTAAAACTATTTCATACATTTTAGAACATAGTGAAGCCAAGGTATTAGTTGTGGATCGACAATTACATTCAGAAGTTAAAAAAGCATTAAGTACACTAAAAAGAAAAATCACCGTTATAGATATAAATGATAAATTTGCAGATCAATCAAAATTAGAAAAAATAGGTGATTTAGAATATGAAGAATTTTTAAATACAGGTGATGAAAATTATATTTGGAAAATGCCAGAAGATGAATGGCAGGCCATTTCATTAAGTTACACTTCAGGAACAACGGGAAATCCAAAAGGAGTTGTTTATCACCATAGAGGATCGTATTTGATGTCAACTGGAAGTGCGGCGGCTTGGAATATGCCTAATAGATTAAATTTTTTAACTGTTGTACCAATGTTTCATTGTAATGGCTGGTGTTATCCCTGGACTGTCCCAATGCTAAACGGAAGAACAATTTGTTTAAGAAATGTAGATATAAAAAAAATTTTTGAATTAATAGACAAACACAATATAACTCACTTTGGTGGTGCACCTATTGTCTTAAATATGATTACTGGAGCACCCGAGAGTGATCGTAAAAAACTAAAGAAAAAAGTTTATGTATTAACTGCTGGAGCTCCACCTCCAAGTATTATTTTTAAAAAAATGAAAAGTCTTGGATTTGAAGTAATGCACGTTTATGGTTTAACTGAAACTTATGGACATGTAACACAATGTGCATGGAATGAAGCATGGAATGAATTAGAAGAGGAAAAACAAAATGAGATTAAAGCTAGACAAGGAGTAAGATATCCTAATACAGAAGGCGTAACAATTATGGACCCAGAAACCATGAAAGAAGTTCCTAGGGATGGCAAAACTATAGGAGAAATAATGATAAGAGGAAATGTAGTTATGAAAGGCTATTTTAAAGATAAGGATGCTACAGATAAAGCAATGAAAGGTGGATGGTTCCATACAGGTGATCTAGCGGTAATGCATCCAGATGGATATGTAAAAATTCAGGACAGATCTAAAGACATAATAATTTCTGGTGGTGAAAATATATCATCAATAGAAATAGAAAATACACTAGCCAAACATCCTTCAGTATCAATAGCTGCTGTAGTAGCTAAACCAGATGAGAAATGGGGAGAAGTTCCATGTGCATTTATTGAATCCGTTAAAGATAAACCGATTACAGAAAAAGAATTAATTGATTTTTGTAAGGAAACTTTAGCTAAATTTAAAGTTCCAAAAAAAATTGAATTTTGCGAATTACCAAAAACTTCAACAGGAAAAATCCAAAAATTTGAATTAAGAAAGAAGGCTAAGGAGATAAGCTGATTTTAGACGTTAACGATAAAAGCGTGTTCGTCTCAACTGGCGGCATGGATTTTGATAAAAAAAAACCATCAATACTTTTGATGCATGGAAGTGGACTATCTCATATTGTTTGGTCACTACATGAACAGTTTTATGCTTCTCAAGGTTTTAATGTATTATCTGTTGATATTCCTGGCCATGGTAATTCTGATGGTCCATCACTTAAATCAATTGAAGAGATTTCAGACTGGATAAGATTGTTAATGAAAACTCTTGATATTTTAAAAATTACTATAATTGGTCATTCACAAGGTAGTCTTGTTGGTATTGATTTTGCATCAAGATATCCTGATCTAATATCAAAATTAGTGTTAGTTGCTGGATCTTATAAAATGCCAGTGAATCAAGATCTAATTGATTTAGCTGAAGCTGGAGATGAAAAAGCAATTTTACTAATGATGAAATGGGGCTATGAAGGCTCAAAGGCTTTTATTGGAGGAAATCCAGTTAAAAAAATTATTAAATCATCGAGGGACATTATAGAAGTTTTAGCTGTAGACTTAAATGCATGTAATAATTATAAGAATGGCGAACAGTCTTTAGAAAAAATTAATTGTTCAACGTTATGTATTTTTGGAGATCTAGATAAAATGGTACCAGTTAAAGCAGGAACAAAAATGTCAGAGAGAATAAAAAACTCTGAAGCAAAGATAATTTCTAATTGTGGGCATATGATAATTTTTGAAAAAGCTTTTGAAATGAGACAAATTGTAAAAGATTTTTTAACAAAATAAGAAAATGAAAAATTATTTTATTGCAAAATCAAGACGACTTAGAAGTACACCTTACACAGAGAGAATTGAAAACCAAGGTGTTACAGCATATTCGGTATATAACCATATGTTATTACCAGCTGCATTTGGATCTTTAGAAGATTCTTATCATCATCTTAAAAAAAATGTACAAGTTTGGGACGTTGCTGGTGAAAGACAGGTTGAGATTTCAGGACCAGATTCTGCAAAATTAGTTCAATTAATGACTTGTAGAGATCTTTCAAAAGCCAAGGTAGGAAGATGTTATTACTGTCCAATAATAGATGATAAAGCAGGTTTAATAAATGATCCTGTAGTTTTAAAACTTAGCGAACATAGATGGTGGATTTCTATTGCAGACTCAGATGTAATTTTATTTGCAAAAGGATTAGCAATTGGTCAAAAATTTAATGTTAAAATATTTGAACCAAATGTAGATATATTAGCAGTACAGGGCCCTAAATCTTTTGCACTTATGGAAAAAATATTTGGAAAAAAAATTACGGAAATGAAATTTTTTGGCTTTGATTATCTTGAATTTGATGGCGCAAAACATTTAATTGCCAGGTCAGGATGGTCAAAACAAGGAGGTTATGAGATTTATGTTGAAAATACGAAATCAGGACTTTCTTTATATGACAAATTATTTGAAGAAGGAAAAGAATTTGATGTAAAGCCAGGATGTCCAAATTTAATCGAGAGAATTGAAAGTGCTTTACTTTCATATGGTAATGATATGGATAATAATGATAATCCACTTGAGTGTGGATTAGATAAATATGTTAATTTAGACTCAGAGGTTAATTTTCTTGGAAAAGAAAAATTAAAAGAAGTTAGAAATAAAGGAATTGCCAGAAAGTTGATGGGAGTAATAATTGATGCAAAAGAAATAAATGTGACAAAATCAGTTGAACTTATTAATGAAAAAAATTTAAAAATAGGCGAGTTAAGATCAGGCACGTATTCACCACATTTTAAAAAAGTAATTGGTATTGCAATGTTGAATAAGCCTTATTTTGAAGTTTCTCAGACATTTAAAATATCAATAAATGATAGTGTTTTTGAGGGAAAAGTTTGCGATTTACCTTTCATTTAGTATAACTAAATCATCATGAATATCGCAATAGTAGGAGCAACGGGAAATGTTGGAAGAAAAATAATAGAAGTTTTGGAAAATAAAAACTTTCCAATTTCTGAATTATATTTAATTGCTTCATCAAAAAGTTCAGGACAAAAAATTAATTTTAAGGGTAAAGAACATACTGTTATAGATTTACAAAAATTTGAATTTTCAAAAGTAAAAATTGCTTTTTTTGCTGCAGGAAGCGTTGTAGCAGAAAAATGGGCTCATAAAGCAGCTGAAAAAACAATAGTGATTGATAATTCAAAATTTTTTAGAAAAGATCCTGATATTCCTTTAATAGTACCTGAGGTGAATTCAAAAGAACTGGATCATGTTAAAAATAAAAATATAATTGCAAATGCAAATTGTTCAGTGATACCACTTGTTGTTGCGCTAAAACCCTTGCATGATTTATATACAGTTAAGAGAATTGTTGTATCAACTTATCAATCTGTTTCTGGAGCAGGCAAAGCTCCAATGGATGAGCTGTTGTCTCAGACTCAAGATTATTTTAATAATAAAAATTTGAAATCTGAGCATTTTACAAAACAGATAGCTTTTAATATTATTCCACATATTGATAGCTTTTTAGAAAATGGTTATACAAAAGAAGAACAAAAAACTTCTGATGAAGTTAAAAAGATCTTAGATAAAAAAATTAAAATAACTTCAACTTGCGTAAGAATACCAGTTCTTGTTTCGCATTCTATAAGTGCTAATGTAGAATTTGATAAAAAATATAATTTAGAAGAAATAAAAAATGTTTTATCCTCTTCTCCAGGATGCAAGGTTATTGATGAACATAAAGATGGAGGTTATATGACTCCCGCCGAGGCAGAAAATAAATATGAAACATTTATTTCAAGAATTAGAAAAGATGACTCTCAATCTAACACTATAAACTTGTGGATTGTTTCTGATAATTTACTTAAAGGTGCTGCGTTAAATGCAGTTGAAATTGCTGAAAGCTTAATTAAAAAAAAATTACATGAAAGATAAAAATCCTTTATCACCACACATACAAATTTATGATTGGCATATCTCATCCTTAATTTCAATTTCTCATAGAATAATAGGAATTATAAATATAATTATTGTAACTCTAATTTGCTTTTGGGTAGCACTTTTAATTTTGGGAAGCTCAAATTATGAATTAGTGCAGGATTTTTTTAAAACTCATATTGGCAAGTTTTTTATTGTTGGCACAGTTTGGTCTTTTTCTTTTCAAGTTTTATGTGAAATTCGACACTTATTTTGGGATTTGGGATATGGTTTTGAACTAAAAACTTCCAACATAACTGGTCTAATTGTTATCTTTGGATCTTTTATTTTAACAATTTTAATTTTAGGAAAAAATATAATTTTATGATTAGTGCTACAAAGAAATGGATTTTTTTAAAATTAAGTTCAGCAATTTTAGTTCCTTTAATGTTATGGTTTTTATTTAATCTAGTTTTATTTTATGACAAATCCTATGAAGAAGTATTATTATTTTTTACTAGCCAGCCAACAAAATTTATTTTCTCATTATTTATCATTTTTGCTTATTTTTACTCTGCATTAAGTATTAGTGAGGTTTTTGAAGATTACATTGAGAATGAAAAATTAAAAAATGTCGCAAACAAATTACTATTTTTGTCTGCTATAATAATTCCTTTAATAACATTATTTATAATATTTAGATTAAGTTTATGAGTTCATATAAAATTAAAGATCACGAATATGATGTAGTCGTCCTCGGAGCTGGAGGTGCAGGTTTAAGAGCCGCAGTTGGCCTTAGTGAGGCCGGATTAAAAACTGCCTGTATATCAAAAGTTTTTCCTACAAGAAGCCATACTTCAGCAGCACAAGGAGGTATTTCTGCAGCCCTAGGAAACATGGGAGAAGATGACTGGAGATGGCATATGTATGATACTGTAAAAGGATCTGATTGGCTGGGTGATCAAGATAGCATAGAGTATTTGTGCAAAGAAGCTCCAAGAGCAGTCTTAGAACTAGAAAGATATGGAGTTCCATTTAGTAGAACTGAGGATGGAAAAATTTATCAAAGACCTTTTGGAGGAATGACTAAAAATTATGGCAATGAAACAGTTCAAAGAACTTGTGCAGCCGCAGATAGAACTGGTCACGCAATATTACATACTATGTATGGTCAAGCATTAAAGCATAATACGGAATTTTTTATTGAATACTTTGCTTTAGATTTATTAATGAAAGATGGAGAGTGTAAGGGTTTAATCGCTTGGAATTTGAATGATGGAACCATTCATAGATTTAGATCCCATATAACAATTATTGCAACTGGTGGATATGGAAAAACATATTATTCATCCACATCCGCTCATACTTGTACAGGTGATGGCAATGCTATGGTTTTAAGAGCTGGTTTGCCTTTACAAGATATGGAATTTGTTCAATTTCATCCAACAGGAATTTATGGCCATGGTACATTAATATCTGAAGGTGTTAGAGGTGAAGGAGGCTATTTATTAAATTCCAAAGGAGAAAGATTTATGGAAAGATACGCTCCAAAGGCAAAAGATCTTGCATCTAGAGATGTGGTAAGTAGATCAATAGCAGTTGAAATTAATGAAGGAAGAGGAGTAGGAAAAGAAAAAGATCATGTTCACCTTCACTTAGATCATTTAGATCCAGAAGTGATTGAGAAAAGACTTCCTGGAATTTCAGAATCTTCAAGATTATTTGCAGATGTTGATGTAACTAAAGAACCAATACCAGTGGTTCCTACTGTACATTATAACATGGGCGGCATTCCTACTAATTATAAAGCAGAAGTTATAACAGTTAATGGTTCGGATAAAGTTGTACCCGGACTTATGGCAATAGGTGAATCAGCATGCGTTTCTGTTCATGGAGCTAACAGATTGGGATCGAATTCATTAATTGATCTTGTAGTTTTTGGAAGAGCTGCAGCAAAAAGGGCCGCAGAACTAGTAAAACCAGGAACTCCACATGAAAAAATTTCAAATTCAGAAACAGATAAATGTTTAGACAGATTTGAAAAATTAAGAAATGGCAATGGATCAAACAGAACAGCTGATTTGAGATTAGCTATGCAAAAAACTATGCAGTCAAAATGTGCAGTATTTAGAACTGAAAAAAC